>NZ_LHPH01000002.1:0-302079 GCF_001298125.1 Pseudoalteromonas porphyrae
ACACCGTCTTTATAAAGCGCAGGCTGCGTCTGCGTGATGGTATAACCACTGGCGTTTGAAGCAAATAAATTAGCGAACGTGTATTCACCCTGCGCATTCGTTTGCGTCGTTAACGAGATTCTTGAACCGAAGATATTTTTACCCGTTAAGGTAATATCGACATTCGCTAATAACGTGTCGTTACCTGCAATCGTGCCATCTTGGTTTTCATCAAAATACACACGCCCTGAAATAGTCGCTGTATCTGGGTTTTGCTCTGTGAAGTCAACAAGCTGATTGCTTGTAGAAAGCATAACAATAACCGTATCTGTTAAATCAGAGCCTGCTATAGCACCCGAGCTGTTACGCTCTACACCGTCTTTATAAAGCGCAGGTTGCGTCTGCGTTACTGTGTAACCATTGGTATCTGAGGCAAATAAATCAGCGAACGTGTATTCACCTTGCGCATTCGTTTGCGTTGTCAGATTAATGTCTGTCCCGAAGATATTTTTACCCGTTAAGGTAATATCGACATTCGCTAATAACGTGTCGTTATCTGTAATGGTGCCGTCTTGATTTTCATCGAAGTACACACGGCCTGACACGCTTGCTGTATCTGGGTTTTGCTCTGTGAAGTCAACAAACTCGTTGTTGGTGGTCAGCACAACAGTCACTATATCTGTTAGATCAGAGCCTGTAATAGCACCCGAGCTATTACGCTCGACACCGTCTTTATAAAGCGCAGGCTGCGTCTGCGTGATGGTATAACCACTGGCGTTTGAAGCAAATAAATTAGCGAACGTGTATTCACCCTGCGCATTCGTTTGCGTTGTCAGGTTAATGTCTGTCCCGAAGATATTTTTACCCGTTAAGGTAATATCGACATTCGCTAATAACGTGTCGTTATCTGCAAGTGTGCCGTCTTGGTTTGCATCAAAATACACACGCCCTGAAATAGTCGCTGTGTCTGGATTTTGCTCTGTGAAGTCAACAAGCTGGTTGTTTGTAGAAAGCGCAACGGTAACCGTATCTGTTACATCAGAGCCTGCAATCATGCCTGCACTATTACGCTCAACACCGTCTTTATAAAGCGCAGGTTGCGTCTGCGTTACTGTGTATCCATTGGCATCTGAGGCAAATAAATCAGCGAACGTGTATTCACCTTGCGCATTCGTTTGCGTCGTTAACGAGATTGTTGAACCGAAGATATCCTTACCCGTTAAGGTAATGTCTACATTGGCTAGTAACTTGTCATTATCTGTAATGGTGCCGTCTTGGTTTGCATCAAAATACACACGCCCAGACACGCTTGCTGTGTCTGGGTTTTGCTCTGTAAAATCATACGTTTTTGTAGTGCTATCTGTGATAATGATTTTGCTGATCTCATCCGTTGTATCAGAATCTTTGATCGCACCGTCACTATTTCTCTCTACACCATCTTTATACAAAGCAGGATGTACTTGCGTTAATGTGTAACCTGTTACGTCTGATGTAAGTACATTTTCAAAACGATAGTTACCTTGCGCATCTGTGGTGGTGGTTAGGGAAACACTCGCCCCTCTTGCATCTTTACCTGTGAGGTTGATAGCAACGTTTTTCAGCAATTTATCATTGGTATCGACTACACCATTTTGTTCAATATCAAGGTAAACCATTCCTTGAATAATCGCAGAAAGCAGCGTCGGAACCTCAGCAAAGTTTCTTTGTAAAAAACGTTGATTATTATTCAAACGCCCTAGAGTAATCATGTCTGTTGTGCGGCTATTTTCAAGTACCGCACCATCTTCACTTTCTAAGCCATCACTAAAATCAACGGGTTGAACTGGTTGCCTTAACGTGTAGATACCAGCACGTAAGCCATTAAATGAATAAAGACCTTGCTTATTACTTAGCGTGTTTAAAGAAACGTCTAAACCGGCTTCATCTGTACCAACTAATTCAAATTCAACACCTTCAAGACCTACTACCTCTGTAACCTCTTGCACGCCATTGTCATTTAAATCAGACCAAACAAGGCCAGCAACTTCACTCGAACCGATCTCAGCAAATAAGTGATTATCTGAGTTTCCTTGGCCTGAAATAGTAATACCTGCGATAATATCTGACTGCTCACTGTTAACAATCAACACACCTGCACGACTATCTTTACCATCTTTAAAGTTGATCAGTTCGCTTTGATCTACTTGCGATAACTGATAAACACCCGGTTCAAGATCAATGAAAGTAAACTCACCGCTGGCTGTCGTTTTTACTGTTTGAGTACCTATAATAGAGTTATCACTACGTACACCTGAAAGCGCAATAGTAATACCGCTAAGCCCTGCATCAGTTGCAGCTTGTTGAACACCATCGTTATTTAAGTCAAAAAACACTTTACCTGATAACGCTGAATCAACGGCTCTAACTGTCTCTGTATCTTCGTTATTAGTTTTATCAATATCAAAACCTTTTGTCTCAACCCAAGCATGGTTAGTTATTAGCTTAGAAGTCGGAATTTCAACTACTTTCACAGGGATTGTAACTCGCACAGAGTCACCCAAAGCAATTTCGTCAACTAGGCATATTACGCGTTGTTTAGATACTGATTCGCCGCTTTTTACAGCGTTATCAACCAAGCACAGACCATTTTCGACTGTTGGTGTACCGTTAACTTCTACCTCTGTTGGTAAAAAGTCATAAATAACATTTTCAGCACTGTCACCAGGACCCGCATTAAATACATCAATATAAAAATCAAATTCACTACCAAGCGCTACACTCGCTTGAGAAGCCGTTTTTGTTAACGCTAAATCAACGGCTACGCGAATTGATGTTTGCTCTCTCTCCTCGTTATTACCCAAGACAGGATCGCGCTCATTTGAATAAATAACTGCGTTTGTTGCACTTACTTCACCTGCTGTACTTGGACGAGATAAGACTTTAAAAAACAAATAACGGGTATATATGTTTTCTGTACTACCATTGGGGTTTTCTTTTAACTCAAGCGGCTCAAGATTATTATTTTCATTTTCTGGGCCATCACATTTTATTGTGTACTTTTGAGTAATAACCGCATTAATACTGTCACAACGTGCTGTTTGCGCCGTACATGATTTATCATTATCGCTATCACATAAAAATTGGATACGTCTATTCGCACCGGATGGAGTCATGTTAAAGTCATAACGCACACCGCTGGCTACTGACAAATCACCTTTATTATCAAATAAATACTCTAGATCAACCTTATAAACTACAACATTATCAAGTGATACGGGGAAATCACGAGGAGATGGCACCCATGCAATTGGATCTAGCACATCATTATTTTCTATTTTTAAATTTGCATCTCGTGCTTCAACAAGTAGTTCTGCTGTTTGGGTATTGTTAGATGAGTTAAGATCTTGCGCCATATTATCTGCATAAATGGTGCTAATACTTGGTAATCTCCAATCCTGTCCGCTAATATCACTTTTTGGTATAAAACGTAAAGTCACTGTTTGTACTTCATTACTTGCAAGTACACCTATTTCGCATCGTAACTGTAAGGTAACGCCATTAAAGACACACACATTACGCTGACCCAGGCGCGAAAAATTACTGCTTAAAAACTGTATTTTACGGCTAATATTTGGTTTAAATTGATGTTCTAAGATAACCCCATTGGCTTCACTCGACGCGGGATTATGGATCTCAATAGTCAATAATGATTCGTCACCTGTTAAAACTGGATTAGCAGCATAAGTTACTGCGTTAACCGCCACATCAAACCTAGGCTGTAAGGTCGTTGTTACCGCTGATTGGTTATTACTAGGATCTGTATCTGCAAACGAAGACGAGCTTACATTTACCCTGTTTGTAAGCTGATTATTAACCGTTGTAAATGGACGACTTGCTGTTATATCAAGCTCAACAAAATCACCTACTTGAAAAATTTCACCCGATGCCAATACGCATTTAATAGTGGATACCGTTTGCTCATATAAGCCACTATCGCTTCGTGAACAAGTAAATTGACTATTGCGATTACTAGTGATTGTAGTAGGGAAATCTATCGTGGTGGCAATTACACCTTTTCTCGCGATAAAAGTACCCGCAAAAGTATCAGTGATCACTAATGTATTAGCGCCATCGCCAATAATTGTGCTACCAGATAGATGTTCTGCTTTTATTGTATATGTAATTAAACGTTGATCGGCACTGAGTTGAGCTGCTTTTGTTACTTTTAAATCAGCACTTAACACTGAATTAATTGTCGCTGATGCCCGTGCAATACCAGGGAACCCACCCTCATCAATCAATGTTGCATTATTAGTTAACCCCCCTAAACCTACGGCACGAGTCGTTATAACCAACAAAGGTGCAACGCCAGATAGCCCCTCTACTGGATTGGGGGTATATAAACAACTTACCTTACCTCCAGTACCGTCACTCAACGCTTCAGAGAGTGAGCATTGCCAATCTGTACCATATTGATTATTAGCAATAAATAGCTCACCTTGAGGTAACACATCATCAACCCTGATAGTACCTCCCGTTGCTCTTTCGCCATTATTTGCAACGGTGAATTCATTCAATATTTCAGCATTTTGTGTCACTAACTGAGTATTATCTGTTAAGCGAGACTTTTTAACTTTCGTTAAACTTAATCTAACAGGATTACTAGGTTGAAACCCCCATCCTTCATATGTAAATGAATTTGCGTTAG
The DNA here is from genome assembly GCF_001298125.1 of Pseudoalteromonas porphyrae. Lineage (NCBI taxonomy): Bacteria > Pseudomonadati > Pseudomonadota > Gammaproteobacteria > Alteromonadales > Pseudoalteromonadaceae > Pseudoalteromonas > Pseudoalteromonas porphyrae. Next base: position 4,667 of record NZ_LHPH01000002.1, read on the forward strand.
TCAAACCATCATATGTGACTGATGCGGTATTCCTTGGCATTGCTTCACTGAATGGCGTTTTCGCTGGGATTATTACACTTATCGCATCCCTACTTGCCATGCTAGCGCTTTCACAAACAACTTGGGTATTCCCACTTACAGTACAGGACCAGTCTGAGGCGCTCGCACTCCCTCGGTTTACAGTAACAGGTCCAGCAATGGTGTAACCGTTTATTAATGTGTCAGAAATAACTACATTATTAGCCGCACCTAAACCTACATTACTTACGCTAATAATAAAGTTAAAGACTTTGCCCATCTCATTTTTATTATTCCAAGCTAAGTCTGACGTTTTTGTAATTCGAACATCGGCCTCAGAAGATAAAATTGTAAAACTAGCTGAATTAGATATTGGTGAACCTGTATCAAGGGTAAGTGTAGCGGTATTCGTATAAGGACCAGCCTGCTTTGCCTTTGTTTTTAGGGTGATTTTAACTTCTTGATCTTTCTTAAAAGATCCATTTACTGGTAAACACGTTACCGTTGGCGACTTAAAAGTACAGTTGAAGTCACTAGATACAGCACTGACAAAATCAAGGCCTGTTGGTAAGTCATCAGAGATTCGAGTAATTTGTACTTCATCACCATTGTTAATCGCGCTCAGATTAAAAGTGATCTCATCACCGATTTTAAATTGTGTAGCTCTTCCCTCTAGCGTTTTTGAAAAACTAACAAGATTAGTTTGATTACCTTGTTGCGCAGTAAACGTATGTGTAATCGTATTATTATTGGTATTTCTATCTATCGTAGATGATTCAACACTCAAAGTAGACTGATAAGCAGCAGCAATCGATGGAGTCGTTGCTGAAATAGTAAATGGAACGCTCGCATTACTCGCCAACTCACTTGTTGAACTACATCTCATTTCATTTTGGTTATTAAATGCAGAACAATTCCAATTAGGGATTTGTACAGCGGCAATATCTGTCACGCCAGCCGGTAGCCTAATAGTAAATGCAGGGTTAACCGCCTTATTTGGGCCATTATTAACAACGTTTACTCTGTAACTAAAACTATCACTGACAGTTAACCATCGCGATTCGTATCCGTCTTTATGGAATGACACAATTGACCCAGTCAAATCTGCATGCTCACTGACACTGGTATTGACTGCTCGCTGGTTATTTTCAGGCTTGATTTCTGCGGTCAAACTCTTAACGCTTGATGTAGCAGTTACCGTCCCGCTACCTACTCCTGAAAGTCGAGCATGAATTTCAAGATTTTGGCGTTCATTAGGCTCAAGCTCATCTTTTAAACAGCGAATCGTTTGCGTGCCAGAACACACCCAACCTTTTTGGGCATTAACAGACTGATTAACCCAACGTGCTGTACTAGGTAAAACATGGGTAAACTCAACCCCTTTAGCTATATCCGGGCCATTATTCTGTATCGTGATTTGGTATTTGTAGTTCTCATCCACATACACAGTGGTAGGTAACGAAACTAAATTTGTTATGGCAACATCTACACCTGCAACAATAGATGTATTTTGCGTTTCGCTGTTATTTAAGAGTTTGCCAGCATCTTCATTACTAGCTTCGATACGAACTTGAGAATCAACGATATTACCGGTCTGCGCTGATGTCTTTATCGTCAAAAGCAAGCTTTTACGTTTATCTGTAATCGATGTGCCATCAATAGTCGCCCAATTACAGATAACTTCTCTAGTCGTCAAAGTATAAGAACATGCAGTAACGTCATTTACACTAACAAATGTGGTGCTATTGGGTAGAGGGAATATTAATTTAACGTTAGTTGCAACGGTTTGCTCTGCATTTTCAAAGTCAACCTGATACCGTATATCAGCCCCCCTTGGGACTGTGGTATCAATATCTTTAAAAGTAGATATTTGTAAATCCGCAGAATATGCAAACATTGAATTAGCAAATATAAGAAATGCCAACGCCGAGTATATTATTTTTTGTAACGCTATTTTTAATAACACTAAAGCAACCTGTACCCTAAACAACCACAAAGGAAAGGTCGAAGATTGTACACATTAACGGAACTCAAATCCAGTTTAATACAACTTTATACGTAGTTTTCTAATAACGAACTTAGTTTTACTTTGTTTAGATTGATACAAATGAAATTACATAGTCGATTGTGATTACTTAGTGGACTAGTCTAAGGCTGGCAAATATTAATTTAACTATACTAAGAATCGAAAGGAGGGGTATATTTAGTATTTAACCTGAACTCTGGTTAAGATATTTATACCCAAATTACTTCAAGATGCAGAATTCAATATCTATAAAAAACAGTCTGAAACACCTCTAATGGAATAATCCAAAAACAGCCTTACGGTTGGATTTAGATGTAAATTTTATGGAACAAAAAAGCTTTGTAAATAACGTTATAACCAGCCTTTTTGTTTGGCTATACGCGCTGCATCTACTCGGTTTATGGCATTTAATTTAGCAATAGCGTCCGATAGGTAATTACGTACCGTGCCTTCACTTAAATATAATTTTTCGGCGATGTCACTTGTTTTCAACCCGTCTCCAGCAAGTTTTAATGCTTTTCGCTCCTTATCAGATAACGGATCACTGTCTTCAAGTGCATTTAAAGCAAGCTCAGAATCAATTACTTTTTGCCCTGCCATCACTTTTTTTAATGTGGCAATTAAGCTATCACTGGGTGCTTCTTTTAGTACAAATCCTTTAACACCAGCGGCCATAGAGCGGCGAATATACCCAGCGCGAGAAAACGTGGTCATAATCACCACTTTTATTTCAGGGCATTTATCACGTAACTGTTCAGCAAGTTCAATACCTGTCATTATTGGCATTTCAATATCACTGAGTACAATATCTGGTTTCAACTGAGGGATTTCTTGCATTGCAATTTGCCCATTCGCGGCTTGACCTATGACCTCAATGCTTATATCTAAGCTAAGTAATGCAGCGACAGCACCAAGAACCAGCCCTTGATCTTCAACTAAATAAACTTTAATCATAACGTCACCTCATACTCTCTAACCAAAGGTAGAATAATATTCAAACTAAAACATTCCCCAGTTTCTATATTAATTAAACCTCCAAGCTGTGATGCTCGCTCCTTAATACCATTGAGGCCATTGCCCTTGTTTACTTTTTCACACAGGTCATAATTTACAATATTAATTTCTAACTGCTCCTCGCTTTGCTTTATGTATATAGCACAACGTTTATTTTTACTATGGCGTAGGAGGTTGGTCACCGCTTCTTTGATTATCAAACTAGCAATACCCTCAACTTTAACTGGTAACTTATTTATATCTATATGTAAATCAACATCAAAACCTTGCTCATTTAAACGCTCCATCAATGTAGCTACCTGATTGCTTATATTTAGCTGCTTTAAATCACTCACCGCACTTCTTACATCACTTAATAATTGCCTTGCAAGCTCAGCAACTTGTTCAATTTCGCTATTTGCTTGGGGATACCGCTGAGCTTGATTGAGCTTACTGGCAAGTTCAGCTTTTAGCGCGATAGAAGATAGTGAATGACCTAAAATATCATGTAAATCTCGGGCAATTCGTTCTCGCTCAGCAATAGCGGCTAGCTGCTCTAACTGCTTCGCGCTTTCTTGTTCTCGCTGCTTGTAAGTACGCTCTTTTTGCCCTGCAAAACCAAAGGTAAATAACGCGACACTTAAAATAATTGCAACGCCTAGAAAATATTCAGGGCCATGTGAATCAATTACATAGGCACTGCATATAACACCAACAATGACAGATAAACCCGCAGCTAAGCGAGACGTTTTTGTAAAACAAAACCCGGCAATATAAGCTGTAAATCCAAAAAGTGTAGATGTGCCAGATGTAAAAAAACTGGCTCCGACACATACCGTAAGCATAGCGATAAACAAGGCAGTGACGTTAGTGTTCGCACAATTAATTGCCTTAATATACAAAACTATAAATGCGCAATAAAAAAGCAATGTTGCCGTAATATTCAATACACTTAATTGCTCAAAATTAAAAAATGTGGGTAATAGATAAAAACCTGTAAATAATAGTGGCCCCCAATTCCAAAACTGTTTGATTCTACTTTGCAAAGCCAAGCTTGTATGTGTACTCATAAATGTCCTTTATAATCCCTAAAACCGCACCACATAATATTACTTAACCTGAACTCGGGTTAAGATATTTACTAACGTATTGATTTAATATTATAAAAACTTACTCAACTCTCCAGCCGGAGATTTTCAGGGATAACAAGGCGAATTTACGCGTCAATAGCTGGTCTATTGCAAGTAAATTCAACGTAGTTAGCGTTGAAAATAGTCACTGGAGATAGATTTATTATCCCGAGTTTAGGTTACTTACAGGTTTTATACGGTGTGAATTTTTAACCCAATAATACCTATCAATATTAGCCCTATACATCCTAACTGAATCAACGATATTGACTCCTTTAGCCACAACACACTAACAATACTTACACCCACAGCACCTATTCCAACCCACATTGTATAACTTATGCCTAAGGGCAGTGACTTTAAAGCAAAGGACAAAAACGCAAAGCTTGCCCACATCGCTGCAAATGTAATAATACTGGGCCATAATTTGGTAAAACCGTTTGATTGTTTCATGGCTAAAGCCCAAACAACTTCGAAAAGACCAGCAATAAATAAACTAAACCATGCTGCATTATTCATAGACCCCCCTTGTATACATTACAAAAATCTGACGCTTTAACTATCGCTATTAATACACAGCGAATATAGTGTAAATTGTCATGAAATAACCTGACATTTGTCACTAAAACAAAAAAGGAGTTATATGCAGCCCCAACAACAAAGCTTGATCTATTTACATATTGCGGTTCTATTGTTTGGAGGCACTGCACTCTTTGCTCAACTTATCAACCTTAACGCATTAGACATTACGGTTTACCGCGCTGCGATTGCTGGCGTTGCCATTTTGTTATTATTGCTGTGGCAAAAAAAAGCCATCAAACTAAATGCAACTAAAGATTATGCTATTGCCCTTTTTTTAGGTGTTGCCGTCGGGCTACATTGGGTTACCTATTTTGCAGGAATGCAAATGGCAGGTATCGCGATAGGTATGATTGCATTTTTCACTTACCCAGTGATTACCGTCTTTATTGAACCTTTTTTCAATCAATGCAAACCAAAATTAACCGACCTACTCAGCGCCTGCGTAGTTATTTTTGGTATTTATTTACTTATTCCTGATGCTGATATGGGGGGGGATATAACACAAGGAGTCTTAACAGGTGTTGTATCTGCGTTTTTCTTTGCAATTAGAAATATCATACATAAGCGTTATTTTAGTCAATATGGCGGGCCACAAACCATGTTTTACCAAACATGTGTAGCGAGCATTTTATTGTGTGCTTTTATAGAAGTGCCAGTGATAGAAATACCATCTTATGATTTAGGGTTATTATTAGTAGCTGGGGTAATCTTTACAGCGACCCCACATTCATTATTTGCAGCCAGCCTGCAATACTTATCAGCTTCAACAGCAGGGCTGATCTCGTGCTTGCAGCCTTTATATGGCACATTTTTAGCTTTTCTATTATTACATGAACAACCTTCATTGCTGACCTTGCTCGGCGGAGCTTTAGTGATCAGCGCGGCGTTTTACGAAACATGGTCTGTTACACGGAAACACACATTATGATAAAAGTTTTTGCCCACCGTGGCGCCAGCGGGAGCTACCCTGAAAATACCAAAAGTGCTATTCAAGCAGCTGTTGAAATAGACGTCGATGGCATTGAAATTGATGTACAAAGTTGTCTTGATGACTATTTGATTATTCACGATACCTGGCTCGATCGAACCACTGACGGCAATGGTAAAGTAAATAAATTAACTCGCGAACAAATACAAAAATTTGATGCCGGTAACGGTCAACAGGTACCTACATTACAACAGGTAATTGATTGGGTTAACAATAAAACGCTACTCAATTTTGAGTTAAAACACACCTTTTCTCTCGATAAATTTGTTGATCTTATTGAAGGTAATATTGCCGCAAATAAACTGTCTCAAGACAATATATTAGTCTCTTCGTTTGATCATCATCAACTCATGTGGCTTAAACAAAAATTGCCTTGGATAAAAATAGGCGCTCTAACAGCCTCAATCCCTATTAATTACGCTGAATTTGCTCAGCGTTTGGGTGCATCAAGTATTCATATTGATAAAAATTTTATTAATCATACCTTTGTTGCAGATGCCAAGCAGCGAGGGCTGCTTGTTTACGCATATACTGTTGATAAGCAAGAAGATATAGAGCTTATGCTCGAATATGGCGTTGATGGCGTTTTTACTAACTACCCATGTAACACTAAAATGATTTTAAATTCCCTCTAAATTAGAGGTATTATGGACTGCTATTCGTCCTATATTCTTGAATTATAGCCGATTTGAACGATACTGAGTAAAACTCCATGCAACAGCCAAACGGACCATTGATGAGTGGGTATATGCGCATTTATAACTTTCTAGAACAAACTTTCTTTTTTACCTTAACACGTAAGATCATTGGTAACCTTAGTTTTGTCTTTGCTTTCCAAGCTATTACATTACTTTGGCTGTATAAAAGTCTTACTACGCAAGACGCAGATCAAGGAGCATTCTGGCTGCTTACCTGCGTTATTGTTGCCGGATTTACATTCACTATCTTTTATATGCGTTTTTTAATTGTTCGCCCTGTTACGGCCATGCGTGATACGTTAAAGCAAATAAACCGTCAAGATGCCAACTTAACTGAGCAGTTGCCACATTTTACATACGATGAATTTCGCGAAGTCAGTGAGCAATATAATATGTTTACGGCACACTTAAGTGAATTACTCGCAACCACCTACGAAAGCTCACAAGCGAGCGCGCAAAGTAACACGCAAGTAACTAAATCAATGCAACATACCGTACAGTTAAGCGAACAACAGATAGACTTTAGCCAAACAATTACCGCGGCAAGCAATCAGATAACAGATAGCTTACAAAGCATAGTGACAAACACTGACAGTGTTCATCAAGTAAATGCCGAACACTTGAATTTCGTTACCCACTCAGCTCAAGAACTCACTGAGCTTGTTACCCAAGTCAAAGCAATTAGCCATGTATTGGGCAGCTTTTCTAAAACCATTTCAGGATTAAAACAAAACAGCGATAATATTCGTAGTATATTAAAAATGGTCGAAGAGTTTTCAGATCAAACCAATTTACTGGCACTAAATGCCGCTATTGAAGCCGCTCGCGCAGGCGAAGCTGGCCGTGGTTTTGCAGTAGTAGCCGATGAAGTGAGAACTTTGTCTGTTAAAGTCAGTGATGCTACCCGTCAAATCAGCGATTTTATTAATCAAATGGATGCTTTAGTAGGCAAAACAAATAAAGAATCTGAGCAATTGGTTGGTTACTCTCATCATGCTGAAACAACAATAAGTAAAACGTCTCATGGATTTACTGACCGACTCGTTGAATTTGAACACAACCAGCAACAATTGCAGCAAATTGTCAGCGCCGTGCACTCACTGGAGCAAACACAAAACGAAACACACCAGTCAGTTGAGCAAATTGTTGAATTAGGCTCTCAAGCTAAAGCGCAAATTGATGTAGCTTTAGGTGATTGCAAATTATCACAACAACTGAGCGAACAAACTCAACACCAGCTAAAGCGCTTTGTTTAATCTGTCGTGATGTTCTCACACAAATGTGCTAAATTACGCGGCCATTTTACAACCATGACTATACTCACGTGACGAGCCAATCTCCAGATTACAATGAACTTGCACAGCAGATTAAGCTTTGGGGCCAAGAACTTGGTTTTAGCGAGGTCGGCATTACCGATGTAGACCTAAGCAAGCATGAGGCACAACTGCAACGCTGGCTTGACTTGGGTTATCACGGCGATATGGAGTATATGGCTGCCCATGGCATGAAGCGCGCGCGTCCTGCCGAGCTTGTTCCTGGTACACAGCGAGTCATTTCAGTAAAAATGAATTATTTACCTCCCGATGCCAGTTTTGCAAAAAACCTTAAAAATACCGATAAAGCATATATTAGCCGCTATGCACTTGGCCGTGATTATCATAAGTTAATGCGCAACCGCATTAAAAAATTGGGTCAAAAAATAGAGCAGCATATTGGTCAATTTGGTTACCGCCCTTTTGTTGATTCAGCCCCAGTATTGGAGCGCCAACTAGCTGAAAAAGCAGGGTTAGGTTGGCAAGGAAAGCACAGTTTGTTGATCAACAAGGAAGCTGGTTCGTGGTTTTTTTTAGGGGAGCTATTTGTTGATATTCCTTTACCCATAGACAAACCGAATGAGATCGAAGGCTGCGGAAAATGCGTGGCATGTATCACATTATGCCCAACAGGCGCCATTGTAGAGCCGTATGTTGTTGATGCACGTAAATGCATATCGTATTTAACAATTGAGCTACAAGGGCCTATCCCTGAGCAATATCGTCCACTGTTAGGTAATCGTATCTATGGGTGTGATGACTGTCAGCTGGTGTGTCCATGGAATCGCTATGGCCAAATTACCGATGAGGCCGACTTTCATCCTCGCACACAACTTAAAGACCAAGACTTAGTTAGCCTATTTAGCTGGGACGAAGTAACTTTTCTAAAAAACACAGAAGGCAGCCCAATTCGTCGTATTGGGCATGAACGTTGGCGTCGTAATATTGCCGTAGGGTTAGGTAATGCACAGTTTAACCAAGCGATAATCGACATACTCTTAATAACTCGCGAAACGTCCAGTGACTTGGTCAAAGAGCATATTGATTGGGCGCTTACACAACAAAAATCAAAACAAGATAAGCTATTAAGAAAAACAGCACGCCTTATACGTATTGTAGAAAAAGGCCTACCAAGAGATGCCTAGGCCAATATCAAAAAAGCAACGTGACACTCATAAATTAGCCACATTAGATTTAAGTTCTGTTTGTATTATCGAGTAACTGTGCTAAATCCTGCTCTATTTCTTGAAATGCAGCTTTAACATTTTTTACTGAGTCTTCTCGTGCAACTGAGTTCTGAATCGTGCGATCTACTTTTTGATAAATAAAGATCTCTTGATCCTCATCCAACCCCATTGTCGGGATACGCTCTTCAAGCTCTTCTTGCAAGCGTTTAAATACCGCTTCATTACTTAAGCGGTTTTCGTTCAGTAAATCCATTAAACCATGAAATTTACTATGTACCATATCCACAACTTCATTTAGTTTGGTTTCTTGTCGCTCTAATTTCTTACGTGTAAGAATCGCTTTTAGTTGTTGCTCAGTAACACTTACTAAAAAGCAAACATGATCTCGAATACGCCCATGCTTATCTTGATCATGATCCGGCATGTTTAATATTAATAAGCTTATAAACTCGTAATTAACTAATATCCTGTGGGAGAACTCATGTAAGCGCCCTTTACTTTTAAGCATATCGAATAGTTCAATAACAATAGGGGAGCAAACACCTCTTAAAGCAAAGTGCTGAGGGTCATCATTTATAAATCTAAATTCAATATTACTCTGTAAGTCAAATGAGCTTAAGCAACTAACCAAAGCCTGGGCGAGTATATCAACCTCATTGATCAGCGCAATATTCTCGATATAGTTAACTATCTGGCCCATTTCACTGCTATTAGCCATGGCATTAAAAGCTGTTGAAGTGGCCTCTTCGACTTGTTGTTCTAAGTTTTCTTTATCAATAATTATTTGGTTTAGATTTTTTAACTTTAACCGCAGTTCCTCATGCCCAAAAGGCTTAACTATATAATCTTCAGCCCCGACAGAGTAACCTTCCATTCGCTCCTCTACGGTGCCTCTAGCCGAGACAAACATGACAATTATATGTGCAGTATTCGGATTCTCCTTTAGCTTAGTACATACTTCATAGCCATTCATTTTTGGCATGCTAACATCGAGTAAGATCACTTGAGGGTCATAATCTTCGACCACACTCAAGCACTCTGGGCCGCTGCTTGCCATCTTTAAATCAAAGTCATTTTCCAACAACTCCTCAATAATCTCTAGATTAAATGGCTCATCATCAACAGCCAAAATTCTTGTTAATGGCATAGTGTGTCATCCTTCTCAAAACTGATATTAATAGTTTAGTCGCAAAAAAAGCACTTACCAGTAAGTAAAAGTAATTTATTTATTCTGCATCTCAGGAATACTAATATTTAAAGGCAGCGCGATTCGAATTGTTGTTCCATCCTGCTTATTTGAATGAGCAGATATAGTACCTTGATGCAACGACACAAACTCACGGCACAAAGCAAGTCCCAGCCCTGTTCCTCCAGCGCCATGATTCGTCTTACTACTTTGTACAAATTTTGCAAAAACATGCTCCAATTCATCTTCAGGTATGCCTATACCGCTATCCACAACATTAATAATAGCCTGATCATCTTGATTAATTAATGTTACTTCAATACTACTTTGAGGCTCACTAAACTTTAATGCATTGCCTAATATATTTCGCAATAGCTGATTTATTTGTTCTTCGTCACACTGTGCAATTACAGGTGTTTTTTGCGGGTAAAATAAGATTTCAATATCTTTTTCTAAGGCTGTACCTGAGACATCATCGATACTGGTTTTAATAATATTACTCAAATTATGAGGTCGGGGATTAAAGGGAAATTTACCAACATCTAATTTCGATAAATCGAGTAAATTATTTAGTAATGACAACAGCCTTTCACCACTGCGCTCTATGCGCGATAAATATTTTTGCAGCTTCTCTTTAGCGAAATCCCCTGAGGTGAGTTTATCTAGTCCAAAGCGCGAAAAACTTAAAATAGAATGCATCGGAGTACGTAATTCATGCGACATATTAGCAAGAAACTCTGATTTACTATGATTGGCTGCTTCTGCGACATTTTTTGCATGTTCTAATTGTGAGGTTCGTGCTCGCACTTCTTGCTCTAGCGTATCTTTAGCTTCAAGTAATAAGTCTTCTTTCTCTTTAAGGTGAGTAACATTTTTAAAGATCACAGCAAGCGCGATTTCACCATGATGATCAATTTCATTGAACGAACCTACTAAAGGAATTTTTCCTCCTTCTTTTTGCGGCAAACTCAAGTCACAACTAAACTGACGATTTTGATTTAAGGTAGCTATTTTAGTTTTAATACTTTTACTTGATGACTCGCCAAGCATTTCAAATAACGAACGGCCTTGAAAGTCTTTTAACTGCATTTTAAATAACTTAGAGCATGCATCGTTCGCTTCAATCACGCTCCCATCACGCTCAAACAACATAATCGCGTCAGGAGTGTGTTTATAAATCACTCGTAATAAACTATCTTTTTCGATCAATGCATCAACAGTGTCCTGCAAACGCTCAACTAATTCATTGTTATGGCGCTTTAATAGCTCTGTTTGCCATAATTTATGCAGTGATTGAAGTAACACATTTTCATTTATTGGTTTTACAAGTACATCTTCCACCCCACCTCGAATTGCTTCAATCATCGATACTTGATTGGGTTTTGAAGTAAATAATAAACAACGGCATTGAGGTTGAATTAATTTTAAATTAGAGAACACCTCTAGACCGGTTCCATCAAGCAAGCTGAAATCACTTAATAAAATATCAACTTCCTGCTGTTTAATTTTTAAAGCGGCACTGTGTAAACTATCCGCAGTGATCGTTGTAATATGAGCACCAATAAGACTTTTTTCAATTTTAGCTAACCGTTCAGGGTCATGATCAACTAATAAAACAGTGGGCAATAGCAATATGTTGTCGGAACCGAGATCTAAAACACTTTCAAGTAAAGTGCTGATCTCTTTGTTTGCAAAAAAAGGATAAATTACGATCGCATTTGGTACTAAATTATTGAGCTCGCTAAAAGCATTAAGTTGTTCCCCATACTCCGCTTTGGGCGCTAATAATACAACTTTATCTTGATGGAACTCTTTAACCAATGATTGAGCCGTTGCTATAGGTACCCCATGGGCTATCGTGACCAAATCATATTGATTGTAAGCGACCTCTTCACTTAACATCGAGAAATGAATTAATTCTATTTCACAACCTATGAGCTCCAACAATACTTTTACGCGCATTGCTAGCACACTACTACTATCTACGATTAATATTTTGCGCACTGTGCCTAGCACTCCCTTAAAAACGTTAGCGTTTTAAAAGAGTAGTTCAAATTTTTAGCATTAGTAACAAGCTAAAGAACTTTCCTCAAACTTAAATAGTATTAACCTAAATGCTTACCTAAAATGGTCAAGCTATAGTACTTGCTGTCCATGACCGCTACGTTTGGTAATTCTCCCCATTTTTGATAACCAAATTTATTAAATAGCTTTATGCTTGGTATGTTATGGCTAAAAATAAAAGCGAGTAATACTTCAATGTTTAAAAATTTTGCTTGCTGCTGTGCAAAGTGCAATAATTTTTTACCCAACCCCTGCCCTTGCGATAACGACGTTATATAAATGCTAATTTCAACAGTTCCATCATAAGCGGGGCGGCCATAAAACGATTTATAGCTCAGCCAAGCAAGTACTTTTCCGGCTTGCTCATATACATAAAGTGGTCGCTGCTGCGTATGACTTTCAAACCAAGTACGCTTTTGTTCAACACTGACGGTCTCGGTATCCGCGGTGACCATTCTGCTCGCTATGGTTTCATTATAAATTGCGACAATGGCTGGTAAATCATCAATGTTTGCTAAACGTGTCGTCATAATATTTTTAACTGTTGTTGATCAATTAATAGCATAGTAACGTATGAGCTAAGGAAATCACCAGAGAGGAAATCTAGGTATGTTAAAAAAAATTATGTTATGTGCGATGATATTCAGTAGCAACGTATATGCACAAGTTAAAGCTCCAGCAGCTGTTAATGCGCTAGTAACACAAGATTGTGATGACTTCACAAACGTAAGCTTACGAAAGCTTCGCTCTAAAGACAGCATCAATTTATGTCAATTTAAAAACAAACCTATGCTCATCGTTAATACAGCCAGTAATTGCGGGTTTACTTCACAATTTGAAGGCCTTGAAGCGCTAAACCAAAAGTATAAAGATCAAGGCTTAGTTATTATTGGATTCCCTTCAGATGATTTCTTTCAAGAAGAAGATGACGAAAAAGAAACAGCCAAAGTATGCTTTATAAATTATGGCGTAACTTTTACCATGCTTGCCACCAGCGAAGTACGCGGAAGTGACGCAAACCCAATTTTTAAACATTTAAATGCACAAACAAGCTCACCAAACTGGAACTTTTATAAATACCTTGTTTCTGCAGATCGTAAGCATGTAGAGCGTTTTAACAGTAAAACCAAGCCTAATTCTGACAAGCTAATTAAAGCAGTAGAAAAAGCAATTTCAGATATTTAAATTTATGCTGGTATAATCCGTTGGTAGTAGGCTAGAATACTATCAAAATTGATTAAAAAAACACCAACTTTAAACGGGAGATTTTATGGCAGTGGCAAGTGCACGACACATATTAGTAGATAGCGAAGCTCAGTGCTTAGATTTAAAAAGCAAAATTGAGCAAGGTGAAGATTTTGCAGAATTAGCTAAAGCACATTCAAACTGTCCATCAGGTCAAGATGGCGGTGCATTGGGTGAGTTTGGTCCTGGTATGATGGTACCTGAGTTTGATAAGGTGGTTTTTTCTGCACCTATTAATCAAGTACAAGGCCCTGTACAGACTCAATTTGGTTACCACCTTCTTGAAGTTACTAGCCGTACGGAATAAAGTAACCTGCAAAGTTAACAATAAATAAAGCCGCTTTTGCGGCTTTATTTATTTTTATGGAAGATTATCATGAAGCTAATCGGTTCGACCACCTCTCCATTTGCTCGACGTATTCGCATTTGGGCACTTAAAAATAATGCCGATATCCAGTTTGAAAACTTAGATATTTTTTCTCCAGCAGACCGACAAGTTATGATTAATAATAACCCGGCTCGTAAAATTCCTATTTTGGTTGATAACCAACACACAATCACTGACTCCAACACGATTATTCGGTACTTGCTTAATAAAAATAAATTGCCGAGCCTAAGCTGGCAGCATGAAAACTTGCTCACCACCATCAACGCATGTAATGATTCTCTCGTAGAGGTTTTGCTATGCCAGCGCTCAGGTTTTGATACTCATTCTGATAAATTATTTTTTAATCTGCAAAATGAACGCATTGTTGAAACATTAAGCTATTTAAATAACCATTTAACTGATAATGAATTTAATAGCTGTGAATACCTCAGCATCAGTTTATACTGCTTACTTGATTGGATTTACTTTCGCGAACTGATTGACCTAACTCCTTTTAATAAGTTAATTGAGTTTCATCAGGCATATAACCTGCAAGAAGTAGCAAAGCAAACCGATCCACGAATTTAACATTAAGGGTAAACACATGAGTGATATCGAGATTGAATCGGAACTAATCAGTTTTGTAGAGAAAGTACGCCAAAGTGAGCAATTATGGGCGCTAGGCGCTGACGACGGTGGTTTTGTTGTTTGTGATTCAAACCAATTTGAAAACGCCGATGTATTACTCCTGTGGGAAAGTGAAGCTGCAGCAAAAGCCCAATGTAAAGAAGAGTGGGCAGACTATAGCCCTGTTGAAATCAACCTTGATGAATTTTTAGACGAATGGGTTGAAGATCTAAAAAGCGATGATGCACTAGTTGGCCTAAACTGGAATGATGACCAAGTTTGCGTTGAAATAGAGCCAGTAGGTCTTGCCCGCGCATTAAGCGAATAAGCATTATTTAGCATTGCGTTACTGTGCTGGTTTATTTCCTAAACACTTGGGTATAAACTAGCGCAAGTCTTTACTTTCAAGGTACTTACGTTGAAATCCCATCTTGGTCGCCGCCCCTTTTCCACTATGGAGTTACACACCCTTTCCCATGGCTATATTTATGGGGATATTCGCTTACCTCGAGAGCAAGCTAAGCATTGGCACTTTTGGTTACCTTTGATTGCATATTACAGCGGCGCCTATAGCGATGAAATTGGCCATTTGCAGCTAAGTGATATTATTGTTCATCAGCATATTCTATGTTTTCATTTCCACACTCATGGAAAAATAAAAGCCCGTATTGTTCCCGTACACCAAGCACTATTTGATGCCGGTTTAGACGACTATATCACCTTGGTTAAACAGCAGGGGCATACTCGCTTACTATTTGACTTACCAGCAAAGTCAGGCCGATATAGCGAAAAAGTACGTATCTGGTTCTCTGGTGAAGGAGATCGCGCTGGCTACTTACAAAAGTGTGATATTCCCAGTATCGACCAACTCGGTATGAAAACAGCAATTAGTAGCCTACGCCTCAATTTTGAGCAGCAAATTCGCATTTACGCTATCCAAGCTGATAACAAAGCTGCATTTAATTATCTGCTCGGCTTTAATGAATATGAGCCTACTGATTTTGCAGATGTAGCAACCCTTAGTAATATCATCCAACAAATACGCGTAATCAACCCCCAAGCTCACTGGCAACGGTTCTTGCAGCGTCACACTATTTGATAAACCTTGTTACCAACTACTTCATTACTCACCGAGAAAAAGCTGTTAGGATGATTTGTACGCTACTAAAATTCTTTTTCTATATTTTTAGTACATAACTTCTAACAAGAAAAATCAGGATCCCCTTATGTTTATTAAAAGCCTACTGACGCTCAGTGTCGCTATTGCAGTGAGCTCAGCTCACGCTAATGAATATGTTATTGAAAAGCTGGCAAAACCAAGCTCTCAACACGTATCTTTAACCCTTGATCCAGCTCAAGATACTTTCAGTGGTATGACTGAAATTAGTCTTGAAGTTCTTAAGCCAACAAAATATATTGAGCTTAATGGAGTTGATTATGCAACTCAAATGGTCAAGCTGCTCGGCACAAAAAACTGTGATTTAAGCACTGAAATGCTAAAAACAGGTAAAGTTAAATTTAGCTGTGACGAGCAAATTCAACCTGGTAAATACACCTTAAAAATAGACTTTACTGCCCCTTATAATCGTCAAAGTGTCGGCTTATATAAAACATTAGATCAAGGGGTACCTTATCTATTTACACAATTTGAAATGAGCGATGCTCGCCGCGCCTTCCCTGTTTTTGATGAGCCAAGTTATAAGATCCCATTTCAATTAACGATTACAGCCCCGAGCTCACAAAAAGTCTATGCCAATACACCTGAGTTAAAAACCACTGTAAATGGTGATATGACGACCCACTTCTTTGATAAAACACCACCAATCCCTTCCTATTTAGTGGCAATGGCTGTTGGACCATTTGAAGAGCGTGAAGTCAAAGACATGCCAATACCTGGGCGTATTATTACTCCTCAAGGTAAAATTCATTTAGGTGAATATGCAGCACAAGCGATGCCTAAAGTGCTAGCGGCTCTTGAAGATTACTTTGGTATTCCTTACGTTTATAAAAAACTTGATTCAGTAGCTGTTCCAGAGTTTCCATTCGGCGCAATGGAAAATTCAGGCTTAGTAACATACCGTGAAGATATCTTGCTACTTGATTTAGCAACCGCTACTCGTAGTAAAAAACAACGTAACATCTCTATCATAGCGCACGAGCTTGCACACCAATGGTACGGTAATTTAGTGACCATGAAGTGGTGGAATGATTTATGGCTAAACGAAGCATTTGCAAGCTGGATGGCGGCTAAAATTACAACACAGCTAAACCCAGAATTTGAATCACACCTAGATCTACCGCAAAATAATGTAATGGCATTAGACGCTCGTTTAAGCACTAAACCAATCCGCAAACCAATTAAAACCGAAGCCGATATAATGGATGGTTTAGGCCTAGCTTACAGCAAAGGTAGCGCTGTTTTAGCTATGGTCGAGAATTGGATTGGTGAAGAAGCATTCCAACAGGGCATTCGTGCTTACCTGAAAGAGTTTTCCTATAAAAATGCAGAAGCGGCTGACTTATGGCAAGCCCTTGGTAAAGCCTCGAATAAAGACGTTGCAGGGGTTTTAAAATCGTTTATAGAGCAATCTTCTTTCCCACTCGTAAAAGTAAGCCAGCAAGGTAAAATGGTTACTATTAACCAAAGCCGCTTCACTAACGCAGGTGTTGATGCCCCCGCACAGCTTTGGAATGTACCTGTTGCAATAAAATATGGTGCTGGCGACCAAGTAAAAACTGCTAGCATACTTCTAACCAAAGAAAATCAAACCATTGAGCTTGAGTTTGAACCTGAATGGATTTATCCAGATCAAGGCGCTCTGGGTTACTACCGCTGGGTATTAGACGATAAACAGTTTGCAGCACTGATCAATAAAGCCGCCGATACATTGACTGTACGCGAACGTTTAGCGCTATTATCTGCCGTTGATGCACTGCTAGATGCCGGTGTTATTTCAGCTGCGCATTTAATGCAAACACTAGAGACCTTTATAAGTGACAAGCACCCACGTGTAGCAAATACCGCTTTGGCTTATCTAGCTTCGCAAAAGCGTACCTTTGAAGATGCAAGCAATCAGCACCTTTGGCCTGAATTTATCCGAAAGAGCATCACACCTGCAGCTAAGCAATATGGTTTAACAGCAAAAATAGGAGAAGATGCCGCAATTTCGCAATTACGCACACAGGTTGTTTCTCGTTTAGGGTTTGATGGCGAAGATCAAAGTGTGATCAATACAGCGAAAGCCCAAGCACGTGTTTATTTAAATAATCCAAGTAAAGTAGACCCATATTTAGCATCTACCTACTTAAATTTAGCTGCATTTCATGGCGACAAGAACTTACTTGACGCTTACATGAATACATTTAAAACCACTAAAGACCCACAAGTTCGCACTAAAATGCTCGCTGCTATGAGTTATTTTGGAAAACCTGAGCTACAAAAAGCAGTACTAGATTACAGCCTTACGGATGATGTGACCGCGTCAGATATGCGAACTATTTTATCTGGTCAAAAATATACACCAGAACGTGAAGCGCGATTGATCAAATGGGTTTATACCAATTACGATAGTGTGGCCGCTAATTTACCGCCATTCGCACTGCCGAACTTACCGTATTATACAACTGCCGGTTGTGATGCCAGCAGTTTAAAAACCACTCAAGCTTTCTTCACTGATAAAATATCTGAAGTGCCAGGTTATGCCCGCTCATTAAGCAAACTAGCAGAAGGCATTAACACGTGTATTGCATTAAAAGAACGTGAGTTAGCATCCATTAATAGCTTCTTAAAGCGTTAACCTTCGCTGTAAACTAAAAAACGGCAAGCCAGTAGTTTGCCGTTTTTTCATGGGTCTGAAGATAAACAACCTAAAACTACCATTCACCGAGTTTAATAACCGATAACACCTGCTTAGTACTATTTGGCAGCTGATAATCTAGATGAGTAAATTTAACTAAAACGTTATCACAACTGCCCGACATACTACCTTCAGTGCTTCTTTCACATACCTTCAATTGATAACTATGAGCGGGGAGTATTTTTTCAATACTATATGTGATCAGTGTTTCATCTCCACCAGGGTAAGGGTAGTTAGCTGCATTACAGCCACGTAAATTTGCAGACTCAATAAATACCGCTGCGGTTGTATTATCACCATTTAGGTTTGTCATTAATTGTGCAAAGCAACCTGCAGGTATCGGTTCATTGTTACTAACAAACTGATTGTGCTTTATTGCATAATCAGGCTCTGGTATATCACTTTTAACCTGCAAGCCGCAGCCCACTAAGCTAAATGTTGTAATTAAAGTGAATATTAATTTTTGCATAACCCAATCCATTAATTCTTACTAAATAATCATACCTGCGGTTACCTGACAACAAAGTGAACTACCTAACCATTCATAATTTTTAGCAATAATTCAATAAACTCTTTTGCCGATTTTTCAGTGCCTATTTTAAACGCAACACCATAATGTATTGGATTCGCACTTTTATAAATTCGAGTAGGAAAGCGGGTCATCTCATTATTATGAAAAACATCGCTGATCCGCGAAACCCCATCAAGTGCAGAAAAATCATCACTAAACACTTCAAAAGCTGGGCGAATGACAATTTTAGGTTGGCCGCCTTCAATATGTAAATAAATGGCTTCTTTTGAACTTGGTAGCATAAACTCGGTAATATTCTTTATTTTAAAATTGCTACGACACTTAAGTGCTATTAACTGCTCTGTTACTTGCTCTGCGCTGACTGGCATAATGATCCTTGTTAATTCATTACAATAACGTGATGGCTTACACTACAGTAAAACCATTTAAATAGGTTTAATTAACCACTGTTATGATTAATTAAACCAGCCTTTACTTTGTACAGACAAAAGCAAGTTGATTATTTAAGTAGCTCATACGAGTAATTTTCGTCTCGCAGTAAGGTGTTAAATCTAGCCATAGGGATACAACCTCAGGTTCACTCAGGTTGCGTTGATAAACGCGATTATCCACAGCATAAATTACAGTGTCTGCACCTTTAAATGCATAGTCTTGCACAGATTTCGGTAACCTAAATAAATCCGTTACTTGATTTTGTTTTGCATCAAAACTTGCCAGCCACTGCTGTTGCTGCTTTGTATAGTTAAAAGTATAAGCACCAAGCTGTTTATTGAACGTAAGCGTGCGGCCAATGTCACTCGCAACTACTTCTGGTTTCGCAGCAGCTACATGGGTGTACTGCAGTGTATGAGGTTTACCTAGAATAAACATCACCACGTCATTATTAATACCCCACGCATGATAACCAACGGGTTCTACCCACTCAAAAATACGCCTTGGCGCAACATTTTTATCAAACGGGTATTGCCATAACTTTTGCTTACCATTAGCTTCAACAACAATTGCAGAAAGAGCGCTGCCGTCAGGTGTTAAGGTAGGCGAATACTCGCTCACAGCAGTATTCGTTAAATTAGTTGTTTGCTGATCGGCGAAATTATAAAAAACGAGCTCTGTTTGGCTTTGCTCATTATTTTGCACTTCTTTAGTGAAATAAATACCACTTTTGGTAAGTAGGGGCTGATTATTGTAAACATCGCCATCAGTAATACGACTAACCTGTAAACCATACTCAGTATTAACATCAGCGAGTAAGATTTCGCTTTTTGGCATAGCCGCTAAACTCGAATACGACGTTATTGCTAAAGTGGCCATTAAGCCCAGCAAAGGTGAAATCAATTTCATATGAATCTCTCATTATTATTCTTCCTCTATAATAGCGCTAATTAAGTGCGCCTGTCACTTGACCTAGCCCCTAACTAACCCTTATAACTAGGGTGCTACTTAAAATGAGAACAACTATGTCAGCTAAACATCCTATTATTGCGATCACGGGTTCATCGGGTGCGGGTACTACCACCACTACAAATGCTATTAAGCATATATTTCGCAGTCTTAATATCGAGGCCGCGTTTATAGAAGGTGATAGCTTTCACCGCTATACACGCCCAGAAATGGATAAAAAAGTACGCGAAGCGCAACAAGAAGGTAAACACATTAGCTACTTTGGCCGTGAGGCAAATGACTTTGCGGCACTGGAAGGGTTATTTAGTAATTATGGGGATACTGGCGCCGGCAAGTTACGTCGCTACTTACACACATTTGATGAAGCTGTGCCATATAACCAACTACCCGGTACGTTTACTCCATGGCAAGAGCTTGAAAATAACACTGATATTTTATTTTACGAAGGGCTTCATGGTGGCGTAGTCGATCAAGATCATGATGTTGCTAAACACGTCGATTTATTGATTGGCATGGTGCCAATCATCAACCTTGAGTGGATCCAGAAATTAATTCGCGACACATCTGAACGAGGTCACTCTCGTGAAGCTGTGATGGGCTCAATAGTTCGCAGTATGGATGATTATATTAATCACATTACACCGCAGTTCTCGCGTACCCATATCAACTTTCAACGCGTACCAACGGTTGATACCTCAAATCCTTTTAGTGCAAAAGATATTCCATCCCTTGATGAAAGCTTTGTTGTTATTCGCTTTAGAGGTATTGACGATGTTGATTTTCCTTATTACTTACGCATGATTGAAGGCAGCTTTATGTCACGTATCAACACACTTGTAGTGCCCGGCGGTAAAATGGGTCTTGCGATGGAGTTAGTTTTAACCCCACTCATTAAAGATATTATCTTAAAAAAACGCGCCCTTGCCGAATTAGCTCCTGTTGACTTACCTATTTAAAAAAACCGCTTGCTGAAATAAATAGCTTATGTATACCCAAGCCACCTCAAGATACAAAATTCAGCGTTTCACAGGGGCTTAATATCAAGGCGTTACTTTGCAGCAATGGCAATCCCTTTTAAGAAGGAACAACGATGAGAGTAAGTTCCTGTGAAACGCCCAAAGGGTTGGTTTAAAAGCGATTTATACTGCGTTATTGATTTTAACAAGGGAACAACCATTATTTGCAATCAATGCCTTGTCTAAATCGCTTTTAATTCCAACGACGCTCGCATCTTGAGGTGGCTTGGGTATACACTACTGACTTCATCATAAAAGGAGAAGTCAGTATGACAGAGTCACTTCGCATTATTGTGGGATCAAAAAATCCAGTGAAGATAAGTGCGGCACGCAGTATCTTTCATCTCTTTTACCCTAACATAGCTATAGATTGCCAAGGTGTTAACGCTCCATCAGACGTACCGGATCAACCTATAGGTGAAGATGAAACCCGAATTGGCGCACAAAATCGCGTATTACATTGCCAACAGCACTATCAAGCCGATTTTTACGTAGCAATGGAAGGTGGTGCAGAGCAATTCAGCTACGGGCCTGCGACCTTTGCTTATGTTGTTATTGCTGATAACCAACAACGTGCAATAGGCCGCAGCAGTAATTTACCACTTCCGCAGAGTCTTTATAACGCATTACTGCAAGGTAAAGAGCTAGGTGATGTTATGGACAATGCGTTTAATACAACCAATATAAAACAACAAGGTGGGGCTATTGGCCTACTTACTAACCATCATGCCACACGTGAAAGCACATACACACAAGCCCTGACCCTCGCTATGGCACCTTTTTTACACCCGGATCTATACAGTAAGGAAGTTTAATGAAGTATACCCACGTTTTATTTGATGCAGATGAAACCCTATTCAGCTTTAATGCCTTTGCAGGTTTAAAAAGAATGCTCGCCACTTATGGCGTGGATTTTAATGAGGCCGACTACCAGCATTATCAAGTGACCAATAAATCATTATGGCTTGCCTACCAAGACAATAAAATTACTGCCAGTCATTTACAAGTAACACGCTTTAGTGAGTGGGCAACAAAACTCAACGTGCCAGCGCAGCAACTTAATGATAATTTTTTAACCGCGATGGCCGAGATCTGCCAACCACTTCCAGGTGCTGTCGAATTACTTAATAGATTAAAGCCTCATGCCAAACTTGGCATTATCACCAATGGTTTTACACAATTACAAGCCCGTCGCTTAGAACACACAGGCCTAAAAGACATGTTTGACTGGTTGGTTATATCAGAACAAGTAGGCATTGCAAAACCGGCCGTTGCAATTTTTGATCACACCTTTAACCTAATGGGTAATCCTAACAAAGAACATATTTTAATGGTCGGCGATACTGCAAACAGTGATATTTTGGGTGCACAAAATGCGGGGATTGATAGCTGCTGGTTGCAGCATCCAGGGGTTGTGTTGCCTGAAGGAATAAAACCAACTTATCACGTTACCGAGCTTGTACAGCTGCAAAATATTTTAGGCTTGTAAAAACTTAGTATTAAAGGCTAGGCAAAAAAAATGACGCTAAATAGCGTCATTTTTTATAACTGTTTTTTAAGCGCTACTATTAAGCTGTAGCTACTTCTAAGCCTGGTGCTGGCATAGTAACTGGGTTTTCAAACGTAGCCCATTCCCATGCTGACTCAGTCGCCATAATTTTACGAAGTAACTTGTTGTTTAAGTCATGACCTGACTTATAAGCGGTAATTTTGCCTAAGATGTTGTGGCCTGTCATAAACATGTCACCAACACAATCTAAAATTTTATGCTTAACAAACTCATCGCTATAACGCAGACCGTTAGGATTAAGTACTTTAAACTCATCCAAGACTACGGCGTTATCCATGCTACCACCTAGTGCTAGGTTATTTGCATGCATGTATTCTATATCTTTCATAAAGCCAAATGTACGTGCACGGCTAATTTCTTCAGTGAAGCTTTGCGTAGTAATATCTAAACCGATACGTTGGCGGCTTTCATTGATTGCCGGATGATCAAAAGCGATTTCAAAGTCGATATGAAAACCATCATATGGTTCTATCTCAGCCCATTTATCACCTTCTTCAATGCGTACTTTTTCTTTAATACGAATAAAGCGCTTAGCGGCATTTTGCTCTGCTATGCCGCCTTTTTGTAACAAGTAAATGAATGGTAATGCACTACCATCCATTATTGGTACTTCTGAGCTATCTAATTCAACAATTAGATTATCGATACCCATTGCCGCTACTGCTGCAATTAAGTGCTCAGTCGTTGATAAGCGAACACCATCTTTATTTGTTAAACAGGTACACAATTGCGTATCACCAACGGCTTCAGGTGTTGTTTCAAAATCAACAACCGGATCAAGGTCGACACGACGAAATACAATCCCAGTATTTGCGCTCGCAGGTCGGAGAGTTATTGTGACCTTCTCACCTTTATGAAGTCCAATTCCTATGGCTTTGACTATTTCTGCAATCGTACGCTGTTTAATCATAGGTTCGCTCACTTATAGTTACAGTTAGACGGCGGATTATATCACAGATACGACCAGCTGCCAAATTCGTTTATTTTTTAATCAGCACTTTTACATTTTGATTAGTCTGCTTGTTTTCTTAAAAAAGCAGGAATGTCAAAATAATCACCACCATCCGACTTGTCTGATTTTTTACTACCATTCTCAACAGTTTTACTTGCGCTTGTTTGTGGATTCATCGTCGAATCATGCTTTTCAGCTTTAGCTGCAGAGCTTGTTTCTTCACTGCTGCCTTGACTTGCAAAGCTTGGCACATACATGCCACTTGTTTGACTGCTTGAACCACTAACATCAGAACCTGACGCTTTCTTAAAGCCATTATCAACAATACCAAACTGTGGACGACGATCGCCGCCTAAACCCGTAGCAACAACTGTAACACGTAGTTCGTCTGTCATTTCAGGGTCGATTACCGCACCCACAACCACCGTTGCGTTTTCAGATGCTAATGCTTTAACGTGATTACCGACAATTTCAAACTCTTCAATCGCAATGTCCATACCTGCGGTGATATTAACCAAGATACCTTTAGCACCCGTTAAATCAACATCTTCAAGTAATGGGCTAGAAATAGCGGCTTCAGCAGCTTCTTGTGCACGATCAGGACCCGATGCAGACGCTGTGCCCATCATCGCAGTACCCATAGCAGACATAACTGTACGTACGTCGGCGAAATCCACGTTAATCAAACCAGAGCGTGTAATTAACTCCGCAATACCTTGAACCGCACCAAATAATACGTCATTTGCTTTAGCGAACGCATCTAGAAGTGTAGTCCCTTTACCTAAAACTTTAAGCAATTTATTGTTAGGAATTGTAATAAGTGAATCTACAATTTCTGACAATTCGTTAATACCTTGATCAGCGGCTGCTGCACGTTTCTTGCCTTCAAAATCAAACGGACGCGTTACAACTGCCACTGTTAAAATACCCAGTTCTTTCGCTATTTTTGCAACCACGGGTGCTGCGCCAGTACCTGTACCGCCACCCATACCAGCTGCAATAAATACCATATCTGCACCTTCAAGGCTGGCACGAATTGTATCTGCATCTTCCTCCGCAGATTGACGGCCAACATCAGGATTTGCCCCGGCACCTAGCCCAGATGTGATCTGAGTACCAAGTTGCACCGTAATATCAGCTGATGAATTACGTAATGCTTGCGCATCCGTATTTGCAGCGATAAAACGCACACCTTCAATTTGCTGTTTAACCATGTGCTCAACCGCGTTACCGCCGCCACCGCCCACGCCTATTACTTTTATGACAGCTTCTTCGCTATGTTGTTCCATAATATCAAACATGTTTACTCTCCGACTTGAGCATTAAAACTCGCCTTGAAACCACTTAGTTATGCGGCTCCACAAATTGTTATCACCTTCAGGTTTCGACTTTTGTGCATTCATCGATTGCATTGTGCGGCCGTACTGCAATAAACCAACCGCGGTTGCATATGAAGGGTCATCTACATAATCAGTCAAGCCAACTATCCCGATTGGCTTTCCTACTCTTACTGGCATTTGGAAGATATCTTCAGCTACTTCCATCGCGCCCGCCATTTTAGCACTACCGCCTGTAATGACGAGTCCTGCTGCAATTTGGTCTTCTAACCCTGAACGACGAATTTCTTCCATCGCCAGTTCAAATAATTCTCTAAAACGTGGCTCTACAACCTCAGATAAGGTATGACGCGACATTAAACGCGCTGGCCGACCACCTACACTCGGTACTTCAATCGTATCTTCACTGCTGGCCATTTGGCTGCTCGCACACGCATATTGTACCTTGAGTGATTCAGCATGCGAAATCGGTGTACGAAATATTTTTGCAATATCACCCGTTACTTGATTTCCCGCAACGGGGATAACTGCAGAGTGACGCAGCGCACCATTAATATAAATAGTGATGTCCATTGTGCCACCACCAATATCCAATACAGCAACGCCTAGCTCTTTTTCGTCATCGGTTAATACTGAGTAACATGACGCTAAAGCAGTAAAAATGAGTTGATCAACTTCAAGCCCACAACGCTCTACACATTTCTCAATATTCTTTGCCATGTCATTAGAGCAGGTAATGATGTGAGCACGAGCTTCCATTCGTACGCCGCTCATACCTAAAGGATTTTTTATCCCTTCTTGCATATCAATACTGTATTCTTGTGGTAATGCATGCAACATTTTGCGTTCAGCTGAAATTGGTACTGAACGTGCAATATGAATAACATTATCAATGTCTTCGTCTGTCACTTCGGTATTATTAATTGCAACAACACCATTTTCATTTTGACACTGAATATGCTTTCCTGAAATCCCCAAGTAAACTGAACTAATACGGCAATCAGCCATTAATTCTGCTTCATCGATAGCCCGACGTATTGATTCAGACACTAAATTGAGATCGTTAACACCGCCTTTATCCATACCATGAGATACTTGGCTGCCAACCCCAACAATGCTGAGTTTGTTATCTGCGGTGATTTCACCAACCGTGGCCACCACTTTTGAGGTGCCAACGTCTAATCCTATCACGAGGTTTCTTTCTGCTGACTTAGTCATGCCTTACTCTTATTTTGTATTTGCTCTTCTTCCAGGAGCTTCCAGCTCACAGCAAGACCGGTATCATACCGTAAATCCACAACATCTACTTGTGCATCTGCACGTTTTTCCATGCGTGGGTAAATATCTATAAACCGTTGTACCCGTTTAGCTTTTTCTTTGCGCCCTAAATTAAGACGGATACCGTTTTCAAGCCATAACTGCCATGAAAAACGCTCTGACAAAGCTAAACTTGTTAACTTAAAATTATTTAATGTGAGCATTTCATCAAACTGTTTAAAGGCAACCCATGCTTCAAACTCACTACCTTCGGGGCCATACAGTTGCGGTAACTCAACACTGAGCTTTGAACTTGCAGCCTGAAATACTTCACCTTTTTGGTTAATGAGTAAATCACTATTCCAAACAGCCACGGCTTGATGCTCAACTACATATACTTGCAGTGTATCTGGCCATTGCTTACGTACTGATGCGGTTGCGACCCAAGGTAACTCTTGCACCAAATACTGTACATGCTTAACATCTAAATCAAAAAAACTCGATAAGTCAGCTTTTTTTATTGCGCCAATAATAGCTTTTTCATCGGTATATTCGGGTTCGCCTAATACCGTTAAGTGCTTTATTTGCGCATCTTTATTTTCTACCAGCCACTGCCTTACGCCACTCGTTATTTGCACTAAGCCAAATACAACGATTAAAAAAAAGCTAACACCAAAAATTAGCGACCAATTTAGTTGCTGTTTTAATTGTTGCGCTTTTTCTAAAAAGGCATGCATATTAAAGCGTTTGCTCCAAAATGCGAACAACTAATTGCTCAAAGCTTGCGCCGTTTGCTTTAGCCGCCATTGGCACCAATGATTTCTCAGTCATTCCGGGCACTGTATTCACTTCTAATAGGTAAAAATTACCATCCGCATCTTGCATGGCATCAACACGCCCCCAGCCACTGGCGCCCACTAATTCAAATGCAGCAAGTGCCATTGCCTGTAAATGCTCAGTATCACTAGCAGATAAATCTGCCGGACAGTGATATTGCGTCGTATTTGATTGATACTTTGCTTGATAATCATAAAAGCCATTTGGTGTGGTCATTTCAATTACCGGCTGTACGTCATCACCCAATACTGTAATGGTAAATTCACGCCCTGTTATCCATTGCTCTACTAATACTTGGCTATCGAATTTAAATGCCTCAGCTAAAGCAGCATCCAGTTCTTGTGCATTGTTTGCTTGCGCCATACCAATACTAGAACCTTCATGTGATGGTTTAACCATTACTTTTTTTAGCTCATTCATTATCGCGGTTGTATCAAAGCCATGTTTGCTATCAACCACCGCGTAAGGTGCTGTGCTTAAGCCCGCTGATTTAAATAAGTGCTTACAGCGGATTTTATCCATTGCCAACGCTGATCCTAATACGTTACTGCCTGTATATGGCAACCCCATAAATTCAAGCGCGCCTTGAATAGTGCCGTCTTCACCACCGCGGCCATGTAGAGCAATAAATACACGTTCAATACCTAATTCTTTTAATTGCCACAAAGGCTGCTCTTTTGGGTCAAACGCAATAGCATCAACGCCCGCATTTTGTAATGCGTTCAATACAGCCTGCCCTGATTTTAGTGATACTTCGCGCTCTGCTGAGTGACCACCTAACAACACGGCAACTTTGCCAAATTGCGTATTTAATTGCGTCATACTTTTACCTGTTTCAATTGCTCTATCGACAACGATGTTGCTGCGAGTGTTTTTACTAATTGGCCAATATTACCAGCGCCTTGCGTCAATACTAAGTCATTATCTTGTAATATGTTTGCTAGTACACCCGCTAACTCCGAGCTGCTAGCAATATGCAATGGCTCTTTGCCTCTTTGGCGCAAACTACGACAAAGGCTTTTACTGTCAGCACCTATAATCGCCTCTTCGCCAGCGCTATATACATCTAAGAGTAGTAGCTGATCAACATCAGCCAATACTTTTACAAAGTCTTCATACAAATCACGCGTACGCGAAAAGCGATGTGGCTGATAAATCATGACTAGGCGTTTATCAGGCCAACCTTCTCGTACTGCGGCAATAGTGGCGGCCACTTCAGATGGATGATGACCATAATCGTCTACCAGCATCACATTACCACGCTCATTTTCAAACTCGCCATAGTGCTGAAAACGACGTCCGATGCCTTCAAACTGTTGTAAAGCTTCTAAAATTGCGTGATCGGCTATCTTTTGATCTTTTGATACTGCAATAGCGGCCGTTGCATTAAGTGCGTTATGTTTGCCTGGCATATTTAACTTCACGCTCAGCTCATCGCCTTGCTTATTACGCACTTTAAACTGACTTGTATTTGCTGTTTGGCTAAAGTCAGTCATACGGTAATCAGCATCAGCAGCCTCACCATAGGTGATCACAGGGCGACCAAAGCGCGGTATCAGCTCAGCAGCCACTTCAGAATCAATACAGACAACGGCAAGACCATAAAATGGTAAGTTATGAATGAAATCGACATAGGTGTCTTTCATTTTTTCCAAACTACCACCGTAGGTATCCATATGATCTTCTTCTATATTTGTGATCACTGAAACCATTGGCTGTAAATGTAAAAATGATGCGTCACTTTCATCCGCTTCAGCGATTAAAAAATCACTTTTACCCACTTTAGCATTGCTACCAGCACTGTTAAGCAAACCACCAATAATAAACGTTGGATCAAGCCCTGCTTGGCCATATATACTGGCGATTAAACTCGTTGTTGTCGTTTTACCATGCGTACCAGCGATGGCAATACCATGGCGAAAACGCATAAGCTCAGCGAGCATTTCAGCGCGACGTACAACAGGTATACGCGCCGCTTTGGCCGCTATTATTTCTGGGTTTGTTTCGTCAATCGCACTTGAAACAACAACCACATTGGCATCTTTTATATTATTCTCGTGATGACCTATAAATACTTCGGCGCCAACTTTAATTAAGCGCTCAGTCATCGCACTGTGCGCAATATCAGAGCCCGTAATTCGGTATCCTTCAAATGCAAGCACTTCAGCAATACCACCCATGCCCGCGCCACCAATACCTATAAAGTGAATAGTATCGATTCGTCTCATGGCTGGACGATTAGTTTTTTGAGCGACGTTTGTCGATTTATTAAATTCGTTCACACAGTTCTCTTTTTATTTGTTACTTGCTCACAATGTTTGGCAACCTGCGCCGTCGCATTTAGCACAGCAAGACCTTTAGCGCGGCTTGCCATTTCATTAATTAACTCAGGCTCATTTAAATACGGGCTCAATAACAAGGCAAGTGCCTGTTGATTAAACTGCCCCTGCGGCATGAGTAATGCCGCATTGCCTTCAACTAAAAATTTTGCATTTGCGGTTTGGTGATCATCCACCGCATGAGGATAAGGCACAAACACCGCCATTTTACCTGCGGCAGCTATCTCGCTTACAGTTAACGCACCAGCACGACAAATAACAATATCAGCCCAACTATAAGCAGCATCCATATCATCTATAAATTCAGCAACTTTAACTTGCTCGGTACTCATTTTTTGCTCTGTGTATGCTTCACTCACAGCGCCTAAATGCCCTTTCCCAGTTTGATGCCAAACATTTATTTCACATACACTAGTAAGCTGCGCAAACGTTGTTGGTAGTGTGATGTTAAGTACCTGAGCACCTAATGATCCCCCTACCACCAGCATATTGATTGGATTGCTAGCATTGCGAACTGGTACATGAGCAACGCTTTCGCGTACTGGGTTACCCACCACTTCACATGCACCTTTAGCAAACGCGCTCGGAAAGGCAGCCAACACCTTATTCGCAAATTTTGCTAGCCACTTATTACTCATTCCGGCCACCGCATTTTGCTCATGGATCACCAGCGGAATACCTAAACTTTTTGCCGCAATACCGGTCGGTCCTGTTACATACCCCCCCATTGCTAACACAACATCTGGGCGCTGTTTTTTCAGCACTTTGCGCGCTTGTAAAATGGCATTAATAACCATAAAAGGCGCTTTAATTAACCGTGCGAAGCCATTGCCACGTACGCCTTTGACATTTATAAAATCAATATCAATATTGTGCTTAGGGACTACTTGCGCTTCCATACGATCAGCGGTACCAATCCAGCTTACTTGCCAGCCTTGCTGTTTAAGGTAATCAGCCACAGCAATCCCTGGGAATATATGCCCTCCCGTACCACCAGCAACGACTACTAATTTTTTACTCATCGTTTACCTCCTCGGGATGTTGCTTGTTTGGTTGCCATTTTTGTTTCAAAATCTACTCGCAATAAAATTCCCGCTGCGATTGTCATAATTAATAAACTAGAGCCGCCATAAGAAACAAACGGTAAGGTGAGTCCTTTGGTTGGTAAAATACCCGCACTTGCGCCGACATTAACCATGGTTTGAAACGCAAACCAAATACCAATCGCAAACGCAAAGTAGCCTTCGTATTCTTTGCCACATTTTAATGCTTGTTGACCAATTAATAATGCCCTAAATACTAAGGTGCCGAACACCAATAAAATACTTAATACACCAACAAAACCGAGCTCTTCGCCAATCACTGCAAAAATAAAGTCATTATGTGCCTCAGGTAAATACTGCAACTTTTGAACGCTATTACCTAACCCTTGACCAAACCAACCACCTTGACCATATGCCATTAGCGATTGCACCAACTGATAGCCTTTACCAAACGGATCGTCCCATGGTTCTAAAAAGCCAACCACTCGCGCCATCCTATATGGCTCTACAATGATCAACAGCACGACTAAACCAATACCAGTTAAAATCAGTGCGAAAAACTGCCATAGCTTAGCGCCAGCTAAAAATAATAAGCCAACGGTGGTAACAAACATCACTACCACAGTCCCGAGATCTGGCTGTAATAAAATTAATGCGGCATAAACAGCAAACACTGCAATAGGTTTAGCAAAGCCTTTGATGTTCTCTTGTACTTCAGCGCGTTTACGCACTAAATAACCCGCTATATAGCTAAAAAAGTACAACTTTGCAGCTTCAGCAACTTGAAAACCCACTGGCCCAATAGGGATCCATCGTTTGGCACCATTTACTTCGCGCCCAACAATCAGCACCACAATCAATAACACCATACCCAATAATAGTAAGTATGGGTTAGAGCGTTTCCACCATGTCATAGGCACACAACACGTAATCCAAAAGAGCGCTAGACCCATAGCTAAAAACATACTATGGCGAATAATAATATGATACGGATTGTCAAATAGTCGCTCAGCGGCAGGCATTGAAGCACTTGTAACCATGACAAAGCCCAAACCAATTAACATAATTACACAATACAACAGTGGAGCATCATACAACTGTGCTGATTGCTTGGGAGTTAATGCATCACGAATATCAGCAAATGTTGTCATAGCGACACCCGCTTTACACATTCGCTAAAATGATCGCCGCGTTGCATGTAATTATTGTACATATCAATGCTGGCACAGGCTGGAGCAAGTAACACAATGTCTTGGGCAACAGCAAGTTGCTTAGCAAGCTCAACTGCTTGTTCCATATTTTGCGTTAAATGGCTTTTGTTTGTTAGCGCTGCTAGCGCATTGGCATCTTTACCAAAACAAATAAGCGCTTTTACTTGCGCTTGTAAATACGGTTTTAAGCTATTGAGATCTGCGCCTTTAGCATCCCCTCCAGCAATCACAATTAGCTGCTTAGCTTGATCTGATAAACTATCTATTGCTGCGATAGTTGCACCGACGTTCGTTGCTTTAGAGTCATTAAAATATTTAACTCCTGCAAGTTCTGCTACAAATTGGCAGCGATGAGCCAAGCCATTAAATTGGCTAAAAGCTTCATGGTAGGCAGTTTTACTAATCGAAAATGGGCTTAATAATGCCATTACTGATAAAGCATTTAAGTGATTATGACGCCCAACTACCTTTAAACTATCTACAGGTAATAACGCTTGCTGCATTGCACTAAACTGGGCGCAACCGTCTTTGTAGGTAATCGAGTAATCAGCATCACTAATACCAAAACTCAACTGTGGTTGCTGTGTGGTATGTGTTGCACTATCAGCGGCATTTACCACTGCAAGCTCTGTATGTCGGTAAATTGTTAGTTTTGAGTCAATATAAGCGTGATAATCAGCATAACGATCTAGGTGATCTTCAGATATATTCAGTACTGTTGCACTCGTTGATTTTAAACTGTGTGTAGTGTCTAGTTGAAAACTCGAGAGCTCTAATACATACACATCAAAGTCAGCACTGAGTAAATCCAGTACGGCAGTTCCAATATTTCCACCTAAACCAACTTTGTACCCTGCAGCTTTAAGCACTTCATAAGCCAAGGTAACAACGGTTGATTTACCATTAGAGCCTGTCACCGCTACAACGGGTTTTGTATTTAAGCGGGCAAACAGTTCAACATCACCAATCACTTCTACGCCCGCAGCCATTGCGGCGACAACTGCGGGTGTCGTCAAACTCAAACCAGGGCTAATGATGATTATATCAGTGCTGTTTAGATTTGCAGTTGCCAAGTCATCAAAGTGAGTTTCTAAATTAGGCGCATGCTGTTTAAGCCAATCAGCGCCAGGTGGACAACTGCGACTATCAACAATATAAGGAGTAAAAGCATGAGACATTAAAAAACGCACAATGCCCAGACCGGTAACACCGAGTCCGAGCACTGTTATATGTTTGTTTTTTATCTCGTTTAAATACGTCATTTACCTAATCTTTAATGTAACTAGACCCGCTAACACGAGCACGATCGAAATAATCCAAAAACGTACGATAACACGAGGCTCTGGCCACCCTTTTAATTCATAGTGATGATGGATTGGCGCCATTCTAAAAATCCGCTGGCCACGTAACTTATAGGAACCAACTTGCAAAATAACCGACAAGGCTTCCATTACAAATACTCCGCCCATTATCACTAATACCAATTCTTGACGGACTAATACCGCAATAATTCCCAGCGCTCCACCTAAAGCAAGAGATCCTACATCACCCATAAATACTTGCGCTGGATAAGTGTTAAACCATAAAAAACCAAGCCCTGCCCCGACGATCGCAGTACATACCACAACTAACTCACTGGCTAATGGTAAGTGTGGAATGTGTAAATAAGCTGAGAAGTTTACGTTACCGGTTAAATAAGCAATGATTGCCAATGCCGCAGCCACTAAAATTGTTGGTACAATCGCTAAACCATCTAAACCATCGGTAAGGTTTACCGCATTAGATGTTCCAACAACGACAAAATACGTCATTACGATGTAAAACAAACCCAGTTGCGGTAATACATCTTTAAAAAATGGCACAACTAACGATGTTTCATTTGCATGATTTGCTGTAAAAAACAAAGCGCAAGCAACAACCAATGCAATTACTGACTGCCAAAAGTATTTCCATCTGGCAATCAAGCCTTTTGGATCTTTGCGGATCACTTTACGATAATCATCAACAAAACCCACCAGACCCAACGAACCAATCACAAATAATGTAGCCCACACATACTTATTGGCTAAATCTGCCCATAATAATGTACTGGTAAAAATAGACGCTAAAATTAATAGGCCACCCATTGTAGGTGTGCCCTTTTTAGATAAATGCGACTCTGGGCCGTCATTTCTGACAACTTGGCCTATTTGCATTCTTTGCAAAGCGCGGATCAGTTTAGGACCAAAATATAATGAGATTAATAACGCCGTTAAAATACCAAATACAGCGCGTACAGTAAGGTATGAAAATACATTAAATGCACTGTAATATTGAGTTAAATACTCTGCCAGCCAAACTAACATTCAGATACTCCATTGTGGCCACTTTGCTGGCTATTAACTAAATCTTGTACAAGTAATTCCATTCGAGAACTGCGCGATCCTTTTACGACTATGGTGGTTTTTTGTGATGTGTTAGCTAAGCCAGCTTGCAATTGTAGTAGGAGTTGATCACGGCTTGAAAAATGACGATTCGGTTTTTCAAATTCATCACTCGCATATTTGCTCAGTACACCAAGAGTATAGAGTTCATCAATACCTTTTTGCTTAGCATACTCGCCGACTTGTTGATGATACATACGAGCGTCTTCACCAAGCTCACCCATATCACCAAATGCTAAAATACGTTGACCTTGTATATCGCTCAATAAATCGATTGCTGCTTTTACCGATTGCACATTCGCATTGTACGTGTCATCAATGACGGTTAATGTATCGCTAACTTTTATGATATTGACACGCCCTTTAACTTCTCCCATTGAGCCAAGCGCAGCTGCAATATTTTCAAAGCTAACTCCAAACTCACTGGTAAGTGCTGTAGCAATCAATGCGTTTGCAACGTTATGTCGCCCAGGTAAAGCAAGCCTTACTGGTACTCGTTTTTCTTTAGTGCAAATAAAGAAAGAGGCGTGAGCCTGCTCATCTAAGCTGATATCCTCAGCCCAGATATCCAGCTTTTCACTGCTTGAAAAGCACTTAATATTGCGTCCTTGTAATTTATTAAGCCAACGGTCACTAAATTCACTGTCGCAATTAACAATGGCTACGCCGTGCTCTTTCAAACCATCGTAAATTTCACCTTTGGCAGTGGCAACGCCCTCCAATGAACCAAACCCTTCAATATGTGCAGCAGCCACATTACACACCACAGCCACATCCGGTTTAGTCATCGCCGCAGTATAGGCAATCTCACCGATGTGATTGGCGCCAAGCTCAATAACGGCGTATTGATGATGAGGCTCCAAACGTAATAAAGTCAGAGGTACGCCAATATCGTTGTTAAAATTACCTTTTGTTGCAAGCACGTCACCATGAGAGGCTAAAATAGCAGCACACATTTCTTTTACAGTAGTTTTGCCAACACTGCCTGTAATTGCAATTGTTTTTGGTGCAACGCTAGCCATTATCGCTGAGCCAATTTCACCCAAAGCAATTCGTGTATCTGCCACTACAAACTGAGGCAAATCACATTCAATAGCATGATCGACAATAGCTGCGATAGCGCCTTTTTCTTTTGCTTGCTGAATAAATTTATGGCCATCGAAATTAGGCCCTTTTAATGCTAAAAACACCTCACCATCACATACTGTGCGGGTATCCGTGTTAATATTTATAATCGTTTGATTACCACCTTGGTAATCGGTTGCCAGCACATTTGCTAGCCAATCAAAATCCATAGGGATCATAACTGCGATCCTCTTCGTTGTTGTTCTTTTAGATGTTGTTGTACAAACTTACGATCACAAAAATCAAGGCGCTGAGTACCGACAATTTGATAGTCTTCATGCCCCTTACCTGCAATCAAGATCACTTCACTTGGCTGTGCATTATCAATCGCATAAGCAATAGCTGCCGCGCGATCAGCTTCTAAATGAATAGCCTTGCCCTGTGTAAACCCTACTGCTACATCGTTAATGATCTGCCACGGATCTTCGCTGCGTGGGTTATCACTGGTCACAATAACCTTATTAGCATGTTGCTCTGCCGCGTGGGCCATCATAGGGCGCTTACCTTTATCTCGGTCACCACCACAACCAAAAACGCAGCTCACACCACCCGGAACATGTTGTTGTAATGCTTGTAGTGCAAGAGCTAATGCATCTGGTGTATGTGCATAATCAACAATACAGGTTGGTTGGTTAGGTGCACTAAACGCCTGCATACGCCCAGCAACAGGCTGTAAACTTACACACCCAGCAGCAAGTCTATCCAGCGGATACCCTAAACCTAGCAGCGTCGCAATCGCGGCCGCTAAATTATATAAGTTAAATTCACCAAAGAGCGGGCTATTAATTGAGATATCCCCCCAACTTGTTGTTAATGTAGCTGAAATACCTTCTTTATGGTAACTAACATCAGTAAAGTACACATATTTAGCACCTGTAGGAACAAGCCCTTTTCGCCCATAACATACTAGGTTGGTAAAATCGTATTCCTTTAGCCAATGTTGAACCTGACTATCATCTTGATTGAGTACCACTAACTGCGCGTTAAAATCACGTAAAAGCATTAGCTTTGCAGCAGCGTAGCTTGCCATATCACCATGGTAATCTAAGTGATCACGTGACAAATTAGTAAATACCGCAGCTTTAAATGTTGTTTTTGCAACACGCTGCTGTACTAAACCATGCGATGATACTTCCATGGCAACTAACGTGTTTTTCTGTGTAATAAGTTCAGATAAAATTCTCTGTAAATCAACACACGATGGCGTGGTATTAATCAGTGGCGTTAGCTGTTCAGGTTGGCCATAACCCAAAGTGCCGATAATCGCCGACGCGGTATCGCAATAATTAGCTAAGTGAGCAATCATTGCTGTAGTCGTCGACTTCCCGTTTGTACCTGTTACACCAATTAACTCAAGCTGCTTACTTGGCCGCTGGTAAAAATGACTCGCTAATGCTGGTAATTTTTTATCTAAATCAGAGACCAAGTACAACGGCTCAAAGTCACTCTCAAATTCACACAAGCGATCCGCTATAACTGCTGCCGCACCATTTTCAATTGCTTTTTGTATAAACTGACCACCATCTAATTCATGGCCTTTAATTGCAACAAATACATCACCTGGCTTTACATCTCGGCTGTCCAAGCGTAACTCGTTCACTAATAAGCTACTGGCCGCTATCTCTAAGTGCTTTAAAATTGTTTGTAAATCACGCATCATCATCTTTGCCTTTGACGTAAGCAACCGAGCCTTTATCGGGAGCCACGTTTAAAATTCTTAACGCGTTAGAGATAATTTCTGCAAATGCAGGGCCTGCTGTCGCACCACCATAATAAACATCTCCACCGGGCTCATTGATCATTACCACCACAGCTAAACGCGGATTACTCGCCGGTGCTATGCCTGCAAAATAGCCAACATATTCGTCACCATAACCACCTGCAGCGGCTTTTTTAGAAGTACCCGTTTTACCCGCTGCACGATAACCATCTACTTTAATACGGCTGGCGGTTCCGCCCTCTTCAAAAACGCTTTCCATCATATTCACAACGGCTTCAACATCTTGTTGTTGAAATACACGCTCACCCTCAGGAACTGAGTCTTGCTTTAAAACCGTGAGCGGTCGATTCACACCACCAGCACCTAACATTGCATAAAAGCGTGCCATTTGAGCCGTACTAACAGCAATATTATAACCAAATGATAATGCTGCAATTTCATGATCAGACCAGCGACGATTTGGATAAAATAAACCGCTGCTTTCACCAACCATCCCAGTGCCCGAATCAGTCCCAAAACCCACTTTTTGATATAAACCAACAAAGTAGTCTTTAGGTAGTTCTTGGCTAATTTTTGTCACGCCCATATTACTGGAGTACTTTAAGACCTCTCGCAGGCTCATTTCGCCATGATTACGGGTATCTGTAACTAAGCTACCTCCCAATCGCATCCAACCTGGAAAAGTATCAACTTTATCACCAGCTTGAATTGTGCCGTAGTCTAATCCAGCCAAAATGGCTAGAGGCTTAACGGTTGAGCCTGGTTCGAACAAATCTGTAATAGCACGATTACGGCGTTTATGAGGGGCGGCATCATTAAGGTTGTTTGGGTTAAAAGACGGGCTGTTAACCATCGCTAATACTTCGCCGGTTTTAACATCTACCACCATCGCTGAGCCTGAGCTCGCTTTGTATGTCAATACCGCTGACTTAAGGGCTTTGTAGGCAATAGCTTGAATACGCTGATCAATACTTAATTGGATATTTTCAGGCTCAACGCGCTCACGCTCATCAAGCACTTCTACTTCACGTCCTTGAGCATCTTTACGAATAGTCCGGCGGCCTTCTTCGCCAGTCAGCGCATTTTCATAAAGTTTTTCAATACCTTCAATGCCTTTACCATCAATGTTAGTAAAGCCT
Source organism: Pseudoalteromonas porphyrae (assembly GCF_001298125.1). Taxonomy (NCBI): domain Bacteria; kingdom Pseudomonadati; phylum Pseudomonadota; class Gammaproteobacteria; order Alteromonadales; family Pseudoalteromonadaceae; genus Pseudoalteromonas; species Pseudoalteromonas porphyrae. The sequence goes on from NZ_LHPH01000002.1 coordinate 42,850, forward strand.
AAAACATGGGCGGTTACTTCACCTGCAGGGTAATAGCGTTTTGATTCATCTAATAAATGAATACCTGGCAAGCGTAAGTCACCAATGTAATTTGCAACCGCTGGCGTTACTTGGCGTTTTAAATAAACAAAACGCCGAGTTGCATCATCACGTAATCGGCTTGTTATTTTTTTCGGCTCAATACGTAAAACATCTGCAAGCTCACGCCATCGTAAATCGTTTTTATAATAAAGCGCGACTCGCTGTTGTAGTAACGGTTTGTTCTTAGCAAGAGCTTTGTGATCTTCACCCTCTTTTTTAGCTTGTTTAAGTACTTTTGCAACCAAAGATTTATGTAATGCTTTAGGATCTGCGTATACACTCACAACAGGTACACTCACAGCAAGTTCTTTACCATGGCGGTCAAAAATCATGCCTCGCTGTACATGTAACTTCTCAACACGCACAGTTCGTTTGTTGCTCTCAGAGCGAGCTTTGTCTGGCTCAATAACTTGTAGATACGCAGCACGAGAAACTAAGGTTACAAATACCAACAGCACCACAGAGCACACCAGCATAAAACGCCATGTGCTCAATGTATTCGCTGGTTTTTTTCCTCTATTTCTCATGGCAGTATAATCACCTGTTCATCTTGGCTGGTTGGCCGTTTCATTTCTAATTGCATTGTGGCAATTTCTTCAATGCGCACATGCTGTGAATAAAACTCTTCTTCAACTAATAGATAACGCCACTCTAAATCAAGCTCATCTCGTTCCTGCAAGAGCTGATCTTGTTTAATCAGTTCTTGGCGTGCTAAATAAGTGCTTTGTACGACGCTCAAACTTGAAGCGAATATCAAAACCAACAAGGCCGAGGTTAGCTTATTCGCTCCTAGGCCTTTGATTATTTCTAAAAATAAGTTGGGTTGTCGATGATTCGCTTTAGCCTTCATCCCAATCTCTGTGCCACCCTAAGTACTGAGCTGCGTGAGCGTGTATTACGTTCAACTTCAGCCGCACTTGGTTTTATCGCTTTACCTACTGCTTTTAACGTCAGGTTTTTATTTATTTGTGCGTCTGTTAAAGGCAGACCTCTAGGTAATGCTTCTCCCTTACTCTGTTTTCTAATAAATTGTTTTACAATACGATCTTCTAAAGAATGAAATGAAATAACCACTAAACGTCCACCCGGTTTAAGCACTTTAACCGCAGACTGTAATGCTGTTTGAATTTCTTCCAATTCACTATTGATGTAAATTCGAATTGCTTGGAAAGTACGCGTAGCGGGATGTTTAAACTTATCTTTTACAGGCACTGCCTCATCAACTAAATCAGCTAACTGCTTAGTCGTCGTAATCGGTGTGTGTTCACGTGTTTCAAGTATTTTGTGTGCTATGCGTTTACCAAATTTCTCTTCGCCCAGCTTTTTTATCACATGAGTAATGTCGTCTAATTCAGCCTCAGCTAACCACTGTGCTGCGCTGCGACCTGAGGTAGGATCCATTCGCATATCTAAAGGACCATCTTTCATAAAGCTAAAGCCACGCTCAGCATCATCAAGTTGCGGAGATGACACGCCGATGTCTAATAAAATACCATCAACTTTACCAATGAGATCGTTTTGCTCCGCTACTTCGTATAACTTAGAGAATCGGGTGTGAGCAATGGCAAAGCGCTTATCATCTGCAAATTTTTCTGCTGATTTGATCGCTTGTGGATCTTGATCAATTGCCTGCAGTCGGCCAGTCTCACCAAGGCGCGCCAAGATTTGTCCAGAATGTCCGCCGCGGCCAAATGTACCATCCATATAAATACCGTCTGGCTTAATTGCTAGACCCTCGATGGTTTCGTCCATTAATACGGAAATGTGTTCAAATTGCGCTGTCATTAGCTATTTTTTGCCTTTTTTATTGTGTGATCAGAGCGAGAAATTATCTAAATCAGGGGTTGATTCAAAATCACCGAGTCGCTCTATTTCGGTGTCTTGGCGCATTTGCTCATGCCAACGCTCTTCATCCCAGATCTCAAATTTATTCATCAAACCGACCAACATGATTTTTTTGCCTAAATCTGCATGAGACCGTAACGACGGTGCCAATAGTATTCGGCCATTTTTATCTAGTTGGTACTCAGTTGCATTACCTAACAACATTCGTTGCATGCGTCGTGCACGTGGATTCATATTGGAAATTTTAGCTAATCGATCTTCGATATCTTGCCACTGTGCTAATGGATACAACCATAAGCAGGGCTCATTCAATGCCACAGTACAGATCACAGTCCCCTGATCTTCAGACAATAACGAGTCTCGGTATTTAGTAGGTACCGCAAATCGTCCTTTGTCATCCAAACTCAGTGAACTCGCACCGCGAAACATATAAAACCTATTCTAATAATTTATAATTAACCGATTTCGATTACTTTGATCCAATTTGATCCACTAAAAACCACTTTTTACCACAGTGCTCCAGTTTAGGGCTTGACAAGGAGTTTTGTCAAGTCAGCAAAATCCTATAATTGACTGTTAAAGCCAGAAAAAATAAGGGCTCGCGCAAAGCTACTGAATTACGTGGGAAAATGTGGAGAACAATAAAAAAATAAATTTGATCATCAAATTCAGTAAACTTTTCACCGCTGATGCAGACTGAATAATCTATGAATAATTACAAATATTTCCCTTCTTAATTCCTCATGCTTTAATTGTTTCGATTAAAGTTTAAACAAATCAACATTATTCTCTCACTGAAGTTGTGAATGTCTGCATTTGTAATCACTTTGTAAAATTTACCATTACAGTGAAACTGTTACTCACTCATAATTTTAAATATTATGTATTTGTCTGAACGAAAATCGTAATGCACTGATTTTAAATAATAATATAAAAATAATATGGCTGGTCTAAAGCTTGCTTATTCTAAAGCACGATTAATTTATTAAGGAATAATGATGACTACATCAGCAACTAACTCAACAACGGCAACCAATAGTAAAGCAACTGTAAACTCAGCAGTGCCTGAAGCACCATTAACAGAGAAAGCAACGTCAGCAGCTCATCAAGCTGTTGATACATTGTCTTCAAAAGCAGCTACTGCAGAATTAAACATTCGCAAAGGCGCATCTACTTCAGCAGAAACTTTATCTGAAAAGCAAAAACTAGCGCAAGATAAGATCACTGAATACAGTGGTAAAACACGCAAGTTAGCGTCTGAAAACCCGTTAGCGACAGCAGGTATTGCATTTGCTGCTGGTATGTTAGTAACCGCGCTAATTCGTCGTAAGTAGCCGTTATGGACCAAGATACCGATACGGTAAATAAGCAGCATCGTGCCACTGATCCAGCCGCTAAAAGCGCAGATCAGTGGCAAGATCACCTTGTTAAACTTTCGCAGTATGGTGAGCAAATTTATCAGGACTATCGCGAACAAGCTGGTACGTGCAAAGAGCTAGCAAGTGCAGAATGGCGACTATCTACACGCTCATTAGCGTTGACCATTATTTTATTGGTTAGCTTTGCTGGAGGCTTAGTATTACTGTGGGCTGGTTTATTAGCAACAATCGGGCTCGCTATTTTTGCATTCAGTCAATCTATTTGGCTCAGCGCGGCTTGTTTAATTGTTTTACAGTTACTGTGTTTAGCATGGCTGTGGAAAAATATTGGCTACATTAGTGAAAAAATTGGATTTGACAAAACAGCACGTAGTATCAAACAGCTGCTTAACATCAATAAGTAATAAATTTCTTGGAGCTTGTTATGATCATTGATTACTTCATTCAAAAGCCGAACCGTAAAGTCACCCATTTAAGTCAAAAAATGGATGCTCTCGATGGCTTAAAAAAGCAACATCAGCAAGCATTTAACTACCGACTAAAGCGATTTTTAGTAAGTAATGTAGGTATTGGAAGTGCATTTACAGCAGGTGCTGGGTATCAAGCCCTTAAATCTAGTGAGAAGCATAAAAGTACCGCTAGCAAAATAAGTAAATTAACGTGGCTACTGCGTTTACTATAATAAAGTACGCGCCATCAAAATACCTTATTGAATTTCATTCAATGATATTACTTAATTATAAAATGGGTAATAACACATCAACTATACGATTATTTAAATTCAACAATAACTTATCATTATTTAAAGGGCTTTGATGCACCAAAATTAGTAACATTGTATTATATAAAGTAACATCAATCATTCGTTTTAAATGAATATTCACTTAACCTTATATAATACGTGGTTATTTTTTACATTATTGGCTACAATTTTGAATTGAGTGCAAAGTTAGAAGAGTATCATCATTTTTTCGTCGTCATTAAAACATCGCCTTTACCGTTTGTTTATGTTGTTAAGCTTGCCTGGTATTGTCGTGATGCTGTTTAGCCTTTGGCATGCAAAGGAAACTGCACTACAGGAGAGTCGCTTTCAGGCATTAGCTATTGCTGAACAACTTGCCACCCAACAGACTGAGATACTTAACGAAATTGAAATATTCACAACACAATTAGCCAGCTTAAAAGATTTTAGCTCACCGCTTATATCCGAATGCCCGTATTACTTAACAAAAGTCCAAGCACTTAAGCCTGAAATTGCGAATATTGGTATTACTAACTTAAAAGGTGATCCACAATGTTTATTAAAAGGCGTTAAGGAAGAGATCAACATTGCTGATCGTGAATACTTTCAAAATGCGCTAGAAACTAAAAATTTTGCGATTGGTTTTTTTCAAAAAGATCGTAGCTTAGATACATTAACTGTAAACTTTGCTTACCCACTTTTAGATGATAAACAAACACCATATGGCGCTGTTGTTACAGTAATAACATTAGATTGGTGGAGCCAAAAACTCGCAAACTTCCACTTACCACCCAATGCAATTGCAGTCATCACGGATAGCCATGGCCGAATTATTGCCAATTATCCCAATGATCCTAGTTTATTTGGCGCAAATGTTAGTCATTATGGTTTTAGTATTGAGCAACCAGCAGTAAACAACATTGTTGATTTTAAAGGTGTAAACCATGTTTTACATAGTCAAGTAATGTACCAAGATGAAGTGAAAAACACCTTAAATGTGTATGTTGCGATCCCCTTTAACAATGCAATAAAAGAAGCCAATCATCTATTTTTAAATACTATTTTTGCTTTTATTTTCATGATTTTTATATTGTGCATATTTGCCCATATACGATTAAAGCAATCAGTATTAACACCCATTGCCCGCCTAACTACGGCGATTAAAGAACTGGCATCTGGACAATTACCAAAGCAATTTAGCCTAAACAGCCCTGAGCTAAACACGTTATACACACACTTTGAAGAAATGGCACAAACGCGCCTAAACGCAGAAGCTAATGTAAAACGCCAGCATGATGAACTAAGTAGCTTATTAAACGCTTTGCCCGACATTTATATTAGGGTAAACGTTCATGGTGAAGTTCTTAATTTAGGTGGCCAAATATCACAGCTCAACACCCCAGTTTTTACTCGTTCTAAACTGCATTTACGCGATATTTTAGACGAAGAAAAAAGTAAGCAATTACTTAAAAATTTACCTGCAAAAAATGAAACCACCTATTTTGAGTTAACCGAAAATAACACCACTGCAGAGCATATTTTTGCGGTGCGTATTAGCGCAAAACAAAACAGCAATGAATACACTATAGTTTTACAAGATATTAGTGAACAAAAACAAGCTGCAAAAGCCTCTCACCTCGCCTCACTTGTTTATTCAAACAGCAGTGAAGGCATGGCGATCACTGATCCAAACGGCATGATTTTAGATGTAAATCCCGCTTTTTGTAAGGTAACCGAGTACAGTAAAGAAGAAGTACTGGGCAAAACCACCGCAATCTTAAGTTCAGGAAAGCATACAAAAGCGTTTTATCAAGCAATGTGGCAGGAAATACAAGAAACAGGACGCTGGCAAGGTGAAGTAGTTAATCGACGTAAACATGGCGAACTGTTCACCGAATGGCTTACTATCGATACCGTATACGATGAATATCACCAACCCCAGCGCCGTGTTGCTATTTTTACTGATCTTACCGAGAAAAAAGCTGCGGATGATTTAATTTGGCACCAAACTCACTTTGATCATTTAACCAACCTGCCAAATAGAATTGAGTTAAAAGAACGACTAAATTTACGCCTCAGTACACATTGCAATCCCACAGAGCCGCTAGTGTTAATGTTACTAGATCTCGATCACTTTAAAGATATAAATGATACTTTAGGCCATTACTATGGTGATGAGTTACTTAAGCTCATTGCTACTCGGCTACAATATGCGATAGCTGATCTTGACTTTATTGCCCGCATTGGTGGTGATGAGTTTGTTATGGTGCATACCAAATTAGTAAGCGATGCTCATATTAAAAAGGTCGCCAATGATGTGCTCAAAGCGATGTCAAAACCATTCCATTTAGAGAATGAAGAAGTGTATATAGCAGCCAGTATCGGTATTGCAATTGCTCCAACTGATGGTGACACTTCTGAACTGCTGTTAAAAGCAGCCGATCAAGCTATGTATCAAGCCAAGCAAAATGGCCGAAACTGCTTTGCGTTTTTTAACTTAAATTTACGTGAGCAAGCACAAGCTAGAATGAATTTACTAAAAAACATTCGCAGAGGCATTGAGAAGCAACAATTTGATCTTTATTATCAACCTATTGTTGATCTTGATTCTGGGACGATCCACAAAGCTGAAGCCTTGATCCGCTGGTTGCACCCAAGACAAGGAATTATTAGCCCCGCACAATTTATACCTCTTGCTGAAGAGTCTCGCTATATTAATCCTCTGGGACAATTTGTTTTCACCAGAGCATTACAAACACTCAATATATTACGCGAAAAAATAGACCCTAATTTTCAGCTAAGTATCAACGTCTCACCCGTACAGTTTAGCTGCCTTGATAGTGGTATTGATCAATGGCCTGCGCTACTTGAAGCAGCCAATTTACCACCTAGCGCCATTGTGGCAGAGATCACCGAAGGACTAATGATCACGCCAGAGCATTTAACCCAACAAAGGCTCAAATCGCTAGTGCGTTCAGGTATGGAGCTTGCCTTAGATGATTTTGGTACTGGTTACTCATCCCTTGCTTATTTACAGCAAATGGACGCCGATTACCTAAAAATAGACAAATGCTTTGTTGATAACATTCATGCTAATAACCAAGAACTCGCGCTATGTAAGGCCATAATAACTATGGCGCACCAGTTTGGTTTAAAAGTGATCGCTGAAGGGATTGAAACAACCGAACAACGCCACCTATTAATGGAACTTGGCTGCGACTATGGCCAAGGGTACTTATTTTCAAAACCATTACCTGAGCCAGAATTTATCGCCCTACTCAATAATTCAAAAACAAATGATTAGGGCGTGTTGACCTTTCGTGATTGATTTTGCAGCAGTATGTTTGGTATTTAGGCAAGGCAGAGCCTATGTCGTGTGGTTGTTCCCCATAAATAGGTGATAACGCAGTATAAATACCAAACATGCGCTACCCAAAGGGTTCTTCCTAGGGGCGATTGACTCTTTGTTACTCGGTTTTTACTTAGCCCGCTAGGTTACAAACCTCGCGCCGCGATTAAATCGCCCCTAGGTTGAACAAATTTCAATCCACAAAGGTCAACACGCCCTAATCAACCCTATTTTTCTTTTGTAAGGTGGTTAGTCTGTCAGCCACAAAAGCGCCCCGTTCACCCACATCTTTAGCGGGGCCAATAGTGCTATCAAACATTGTTTGCTGCTCTGCGCATGCATTGATAGCTGCACCAAAAATGATAATATAAGCACTGATGTACAACCACATTAGCATGATCACAACGCCCCCCAATGAACCATAAGTTTCGTTATACGAAGCAAATTTAGCAACATAAAACGAAAATCCCAACGAAGCCACTATCCACAACACCATCGCAATTAAAGAACCCGGTGTTACCCAGCGCCATTTAGCCGCTTTTCTATGGGGCGCATAACGATACAAGCATGCCAATGCAAAATTAAAAACAAGCGCCAATAATGGCCATGAGACTAATTGAATGACAATATCGACCTGTTGAGTTAACCCAACCAAATTAAGTGCTATAGGTAAAATACCGATAATGAGCAGCGCGATGACTGCAACCATAATCGCACCCACCGAAAATATAAACCGTACAATCAATGCTTGAAAAAACGCCCGTTTATTATGCTCATGGTAAGTAATATTACATGCCGTAATTAATGCTTGGCAGCCTTTACTGCTACTCCATATAGCAAGTAACAAAGTACCTATGGCGCTTATACTTAAAGTGGTATGCGACTTTTGACTCACAGCAGTCACTTGTTCAAGCACAATGTCACGACTACTAGGCGGTAACAATGTGATAAATTGGCTTAAATGTGCTGATATTTCAGCTGGTGATGAAAAATAAGCATAAACAGATACCAACGCAGCAATCGCAGGAAAAATAGCCAATAACGCATAAAATGCGACCCCCGCAGCCACAAACGATAAATTATCTTGTGACAAACTAACATAAACTCGCTTAGTAATGTCCCACCAACCAAGTATAGGTATAGAGGTAGGTGTACGAGCTTGATGACCTCTTTTATTTTTCGCAGTATGCATTTTATACCTCATCACATTTTAAACTGTGGTTAAAGTTAATACGTTTAACCTGCAACAAACTTGCCATTAAATTATGGTCTATTATTTGCACTTACACATCAACAATCAGACCTGCCACCGCAAGGGATTTGTATCAATGAATAATTTTTTTATATTTATAAATCAGTTTGTTAAGTTAATAGAGAAGGACTCAACCAAGCTGAAAGTAGAGCAGCCTTGGCAGTTCACAGCCCAAGGGTTCAGCGAGCAAATAACGCACTTTTTACAGACTACGGCGCAAATGTTACCCGCACTCATATTGGGTATACTTGCGATCGTAAGCTGTTATTTTTTAGCAAAGCCCTTATCTTACTTATTACTTAAGCCTTTAGGGTACGTAAGTGAAAGCCGCTTGTTGCATGTAGTCACAAGACGGTTCATTAGTACTTTAATCATATTATTTGGCATTTATTTATTTTTAAGGCTCGCTGGTTTAACTCAATTTGCCGTCGCGGTAATGAGCGGAACAGGCCTTCTCGGTTTAATTTTAGGGTTTGCATTTAGGGATATCGCCGAAAACTTTATTTCAAGCATGTTACTAAGCGTACAACGCCCTTTTAAAATAGACGACGTTATTGAGGTAGACGGTCGCCTAGGTGTTGTAAAAAAAGTAACTGCGCGTGCAACAACCCTTGTTGATTTTGATGGTAACCATATACAAATACCTAACGCGAGCGTTTATAAAAATGTTATTAAAAACTTAACAGCAAACCCCAAAATGCGAGGTCATTTCTCAATAGGAATTGGCTACGATAATGATATTCGCACCGCACAAAGCCTTGCTATTAGCACAATATCAGAGCAAACCGCAGTGCTTAGCGATCCACCCCCTCAAGTATTAGTTGATAACTTAGGCTCAGCCACCATCAACTTTACCGTGTACTTTTGGGTCAATAGCGAACAACATAGTGTTGTAAAAGTAGCTTCACAACTCATGCGAGAATTAATCAATAACTTTACTCAACATCAAATAAGCATGCCTGACGATGCCAGAGAACGCGTACTGCTTAATAGCCAAGGTGAAGATATTTACCCCCCAGCAATAGCACCTAAAACAGCGGCAACAGAAACCACAAACACGAAACCCCACATTAAAAAACGTGCAACAACACAGCATGAACACGGTATTGACGATGTAAGCAGTGATACTGATGATATTCGCGAACAAGCCGATGAATCTCGTGATCCCGAACAAGGTAATAATATTATTTAAATTTTAAAGGGTTAAAAAATAGCGGTACTTCACTATAAAACAGCAGACACAAAAAATGGACGTAGGTTATTTACTTTCAAAACCAATAGCGGAACAGGCGTTTTTGGCACTTGCAAAAAGCGCGCAATCCTTGAATAAAAAGCCGTTGAATACGAATTGAATGGACGCAAAAATTAGATTCAGGTTGTGTAATAAATAACGAACTGATAACTCATTTTAATATAACTATTAACTGTGATTTCAAAATTACCTCGTTGGGTAGAGGCTGGATCTTTTTTACTTGCTCTGGTTGCAGGGCTTGTCAATTCGATTGGGTTATTAGGCTTCAAACATCAATCAATTTCGCACCTATCTGGCACCGCAACTCAACTTGGCACCAGCTTTATTATCACTAATGTGGCTGACACCTTACATTTAATTTTTATTTTGCTTAGCTTTATTATCGGTGCAGCACTATCAGGCGCATTTTTACCAAGTGGCGCACTTAAACTCAGCCATAACTACAGCAGCTTACTATTATTTGAAGCACTATTACTGGCCGGTTCAGTGTATTTCCTATCTGATAGTTCAATGATCGGCCACTACCTAGCATCAGCAGCATGTGGGTTACAAAATGCATTAGCCACAACTTATAGCGGCGCAGTTATTCGTACCACTCATGTTACCGGCATCTTTACTGATCTAGGGTTAATGCTTGGTGCAAAATTAAGAGGCGAATCATTTGATAGCCGAAAAGCACGATTATTCCTACTGATCATCTCAGGGTTTATTTTCGGCGGCACGTTAGGAGCCTATTCATTCCACTTTTATAAATTTAACGCACTCTTTATCCCAGCGACCATCTGCCTAGTATTAGCCGTCAGCTACTCAGTGTTTAAAGCTATCAATAGTAAAAAACTTAAGTCATGTGCAGAAAGTAAATTAACGTTAATATGTATTAACGTTAGCCGCGTGACCAAATTGCCTTTTAAAGCTCACTTCTTTTGTCACCTGCCTAGAAACTCTCTTTCACTCTTATCGCTTATGGCTTATGGCTTATGGCTAAAATCTGATAGCAAATTTCAAGCACAAAAAAGCCCGCAGCGTTAACTGCGGGCTTTTTTGTTGAATGAGTGAGTCAGCCTATAAGCCGGGTTTTGTCCTTTCCGAAGAAAGTGATAATCATTCGTCTAGGCCATAAATCGCTCTATGGCTCAAGCAACCTACCCGGTTCTCACGTGGGCCACGCGTTCATTATTTAAAATGATAGAACCCTATTTGGTCTTGCTCCGGGTGGAGTTTACCTTGCAACCAACTATTACTAGTGGCCCGGTGCGCTCTTACCGCACCCTTTCACCCTTACCAATCCGAAGATTGGCGGTCTCCTCTCTGCTGCACTTGTCGTGGGCTCGCGCCCCCCAGCCGTTAGCTGGCACCCTGCCCTATGGAGCCCGGACTTTCCTCCCCCTGATCATTTTCGTCACAGGCAGCGATCATCTTGGCTGACTCGGCGCGCATTATACCTGAGCTAAGCGGTATGTGCAGTAAGATTTATTCTTTTTCGTCGATAATTGTTTTATATAAGGCGTTTTTCTTCATACCGAAGTAATCAGCCACAATACCGCAGGCTTTTTTCATTGGCATTTCATTCTCAAGGAGCGCCAGCATTTTACGCGCCTCAGGTGGTACATCATCAACAAGCTTTGCTTTACCTGGCAACATGAGTACTATTTCACCGCGCTGCTTGGTTGGATCGTCAGTTAAAAACTGTTTAAGCTCGCTTACTGTGCCATTAAAAAAGGTTTCAAATGTTTTGGTTAGCTCTTTAGCAAATACAACCTGCTGATCGCTGCCAAGCGCAGCTTCTAAATCGTCAAGGCTGGCCATTATACGATGCGTGCTTTCGTACATGATGCTGGTGATGTTGGAATTAACCGCATCAATGAAAAAATCTTGTCGTGCTTTACTTTTAGCGGGTGTAAAGCCAATAAACTGAAAACGATCAGTTGGTAAGCCTGAACAACATACGGCCGTAATTGCAGCACACGCACCTGGAATTGGCGTAACATGCGCACCTTGCTCTCGGCATAAGTTAACCACGGCATAACCTGGATCACTAATCAGCGGTGTGCCGGCATCCGATACCAACGCAATATTTAAACCTTGATTTAGTTGATCAATAATTTGTTGCGCTTTTTGCTTTTCGTTATGGTCATGCAAAGCAAACGTTTTTGCTTTAATCCCAAAATGACTGAGCAACTTGCCGGTGTGGCGAGTGTCTTCAGCAGCGATTAAGTCAACTTGCGATAATGTCGCGATTGCGCGCTGACTTAAATCGTCAAAATTGCCGATTGGGGTGGCTACAATGTAAAGAGTGCCGATTTTCTGTGAATTCTCCTCATTTAACATTGAGGTCTCCTGCGTCAGTCAGTAATATAAGCAAATCGCGTTAACGTATTGGGAAATCATTGTGCGACTTAAACTTGTTAGTCTATTAATCATATTGTCAGGGTTATCGGCCTGTAGTACAACCGAAAAACCGACTAAAACCACTGAAAACCTCAGTTCAGCTAATAGCACCACACAAATTCAAGCGACTGATGCACAATCTATGTACCAAATTGCTTTGAATCGCCAAGGTGCTGATAAAATTCAGCTACTCTACAGTGCTCGTGACGCAGCAATAACTGAACAAAGCTGGCCACTATTGGAACAAGTGTGTATCGAACTTGAGCGTACTCCGAGTGTTGATCAGGTACAAAACAAGCTTTACATCGCATTTGCACAAAAGCAGCAAAACAAGAACACTTTGGCGCTTGAAATCCTCGCCAGTTTAGATTCACAACTAACGCAGCCCGAACACTTTGCATGGCACCAGTATCTAACAGCCAGTATTTACGCATCACAAAATTTACCTAAAGACGCGATGCCTTACTTTTTTAGGGCGTCAGAGACTGCAAGTAAAAATAACTTAACCATACCGCAGTTAAACAAAGGATTATGGGAAAACTTAAAACAGCTTTCATCTTACGCGCTTGAACGCTTTAACCGCGGCTCTGTTGTTCAACAAGGTTGGGTTAATTTAGCTTTATATCATTTAGTGTATTTAGGCGCGCCTGTTGAATTGGATCAGGCAATTAATAATTGGCAGCGACGCTATCCAACTCACCCTGCGATAGATGTATTGCCTAAGAAAGCGGCCGCACTTATAGCTATTGCCCCCTTAGATATTGAACGTTTAGTAGTGCTAATTCCTCAGTCAGGTGCAAATGAACGATTAGGTGATGCATTAAAAGCAGGTATTTTAGGTGCGCTAGATAGCTCACCGATTCAAGAGACTATTTTTATTGATGAAATGCTTAGCCCCTCAGAAATAACAGCTAAGCTTAGCGAGATTAAACCAAACTTTGTGATTGGCCCATTACTCAAAGGTAACATTGATAAACTTGTCGCTAATCAAGCTCTGCAAAGCTATCCAACTTTACATTTAAATTCATTTGATGGCGAACGCACATCAACTCAGCATTATTTCTTTGCACTTAATCCTGAGCATGAAGTTCAGCAAGCACTGGAACACTTTTTAGCAATGGGTTACCAAAAACCGATGTTGCTTGCGCCAAATAACGGTGCTGGTCAACGGTTAGTTGAGTACTTTAATATTCAGTGGCAACGCTATAGTGAAACAAAACCAGAAGTCGGTTTATACGATGATAAAAAGGACATGCCTACAACGATAACCAGCTTACTCGAAGTGGATAAATCGAAGGAGCGAATCAGCACAGTAAAATCATTATTTAAACAAGAAGTTGAAAGCGAAACTCGATCTCGTCGTGATATTGATGTTATTTATATCCTAGGTGATGCCATGGAAACCCGTTTGCTCAAACCTTATTTAGATGTAAATGTAAGTACCTTTGCTGAACGGATCCCACTTTACGCAAGTTCAAAAAGTCATAGTAAACAAATTGATAAAACTGATAAAGGCGACCTAGATGGTTTGTACTTTACTGAGTTACCGTGGATGCTAAGTGACCAGATATCAAAGCAAGCCTTACGTCAGCAATATAATACTTTATGGCCTGATCAAGCTGATATAAGCCAACGATTATTTGCGATGGCCTATGACTCCGTAGCAATACTTAGTGATATTACACAGTTGAGTATGATCCCTGGTAAGCAGTTCGGTGGTTTAACAGGCCAATTAAGCATTACTAGCGATGGCCAAATTAACCGTCATTTGAATTGGGCTCAATACAAAAACAAGCAAATTAGCGCCGTGCAGCTTAAAACACATGCACCGATCCCATTATTTATGCAAACAGCAAGTGACCAAATGGGGAGTGAGTAGCTATAATCCTGATTTGAGGCCAGCAAAATAAGGATGTTGTGATGTCTTGGTTTAAACAACTATGGCAAAATAGCCGTGAAAAAGGTCAGTATTACGAGTTACAAGCGCAAAAGTATTTAGAAGAACAAGGTTTAATAGCCATTGAGCGCAACTATAACTGCCCCTACGGCGAACTAGATGTGATAATGCGTGATGGTGATACATTAGTATTTGTTGAAGTGAAGTTTCGCAGTAGCCACATAAAAGGCGGCGCGCTGCATGCACTTGGTAAACAAAAACAGCAACGTTTAAAACGTACAATTTATCATTATTTAGCATTTAAAAAACTGAGTAATCAAGCGCTCAGAATTGACTTTGTCGCAATAACCGGCGAAGTGCCGCAACAACTTAATTGGATAAAAAACGTATTTTAATATGCAAGATACAATAAAAGAAATTTTTACAGAAAGTATTCAAGTGCAGATTGCTGCAGGTGAAGTTTTGCCTAGTGCGTTAGAAAGCGCCGCATTCACAATTGCGCAAAGCTTAATCAATGGTAATAAATTGATTTTTTGCGGCACAGCAAGCTGTCATATGCTGGCTCAACACATGGCTGGTGTGTTGATTAATTTTTATGAAACAGAACGCCCGTGCTTACCTGCAATTGCGTTATCGCAAGAGCATATTAACTTAGGTCAAACGAGCCAAAGTGACGAACAAGATACATTTGCTCGCCAAGTGCGTGCGTTTGCACAACAAGGTGATTTATTGTTGGTACTGGCCATTAATGGTAATGAAAAGAATATTATTTCTGCGGTTGAGGCTGCGTTAACTAAAGATATGAAAGTGATCGTTTTAGTTGGTGATGATGGTGGTGAATTAGCAGGCTTGCTTGGCGCAAATGATGTTGAGATCCGCGTACCATCAAAGCGCCCTAGTCGCATTATAGAGTCACACTTAGTTAACCTTCATTGCCTAAGTGAGCTAATCGATTTAACCCTATTTCCACAGGATGAAAGTTAATGCTCAAGCACTCACTTATTATTATCAGTACCGTTTTATTTTTACAAGGTTGCGCCGTTGCCGTTGTTGCAGGAACTGCTGGCGCAGTAACTGCAGCGAATGATCGCCGAACTTTGGGTTCGCAAATTGATGATAACAACATCGAGATCAAAGCTAACTTATCTATAAATGAGATACCACGCTTAGCAGATCATGCCAATATAAGCGCTGTAAGCGTTAATGGCATTGTTTTATTGATAGGGCAAGTTGCCAATCAAGAAATGAAGAATGAAGCCCATCGTGCGATTGAGACAGTAATAGGCATACGTAAGATCCATAATCAGATTCGTATCGGTTCTAATATTAGCATTAGCACAAAAACACACGATTCGTGGTTAACATCAAAAGTAAAAACAAAGCTACTTACTACCGATAATATTAGTAGTAATAACATCAAAGTAATTACTGAAAATGGCGAAGTTTTCTTAATGGGTTTAGTCTCCAACTCCGAGGCTAACACGGCTGTAAGCGTTGCCCGCAACGTATCTGGTGTTGAACGTGTAATTAAAGTGTTTGAGTATTTGTAAAGGTATCAGGTTCGAGGAGTTTAAAAGCCTTGCAGTTAATATCGCAAGGTTTTTTAATTCCTGTAGGCGGGAGTTTACCTCGCGCATCTTCACTAAAAAACGCGGGGTAAACAATCAACCTTTACCCGTTTCTATCAGCTCGTCGCCTATGAACTTTAACACCACCTGCGCGGTATAAAGCCCCCGCCTACGCAAACATAAATCCCTATGCGCCCGCAGCCGGGAGTTTACCTAGCACCTAGTCACTTCCCTAGCACCTTTGATTTTTACCTTTAATGCGCTTTTATACAGACATAAAAAAACCGCTACTTAGCGGTTTTTTTGTCAATTTACATATTATTTTACAACACGTAAATGCGAGCCTTTTTTGTTATCTGGCTTAGGCGGTGTAGGTTCATCATCAGGGGTGAACCCATCGTCTAAATCAACACTTTCTAGCTCACCTACAAAATCGTCTTCGTCCTCTAAAAACTCATCTGCGGTAAACACTGTGCCTTCTCCGTTTTCGCGGGCATAAATAGCAAGCACTGCACCAATTGGCACATATACTTGCATTGGCTGACCACCAAATCGGGCGCTAAAGCTTAATTGCTGATTATCCATCGAAAACTGCGTGACGGCTGAAGGGCTAATATTAAGCACAATTTGACCATCTTGGATAAACTGTGTTGGTATTTGCACTGCAGGAAAATCAGCGTTTACCACTAAATGTGGCGTACACTGATTATCAACAATCCAATCAAAAAAAGCGCGGAGTAAATAAGGACGATTAGACGTCATTACAAACGGATCTCACGCTCAGCTTCAGTCAAAGAAGCTTGGAATGATTCACGCTCAAATAAACGGATCATGTATTCTTTCATTTCTTTAGAACCAGCACCATTAAGCTCAATACCAAGTTCAGGTAAACGCCATAGTAGTGGTGCTAAGTAGCAATCAACTAAACTGAATTCTTCACTCATAAAGTAAGGAGCTTCAGTAAAGATTGCTGCAACAGCTAGTAATGCTTCTGTCAGCTCTTTACGTGCTTGAGCAGCATCTGCGCCATTGCCATAAACTTTTGCAGCAAGGCTATACCAGTCCGTATCGATACGATGCATCATTAGACGGCTACGGCCACGCATTACCGGATATACAGGCATTAGTGGAGGATGAGGAAAACGTTCATCAAGGTATTCCATGATGATGTTTGCCTGATATAAACCTAACTCACGGTCAATCAGTGTTGGCACTGTACCGTAAGGGTTAATTTCATGAAGTGCTTCTGGCAGGTTGTCCTTTTCAGCCAGATGAATATCTACACTTACGCCTTTTTCAGCAAGTACAATACGTACTTGATGGCTATACATACAGTTAGCACCAGAAAAAAGGGTCATTACAGGGCGCTTATTGGCAGCTACGGCCATGCCTACCTCCATTAAATAACAAAAACAGCAATAGGGGCTTAAGCCCCTATTGCAAAATTACCTTTAAATATGTTCAAACTTAATGAACATCTCTCCAGTATTCTTTCTTAAGCATGAATGCCAAGATAAACAGGATAATTAAAAATCCGATTACCTTAAGACCTAACGCTTCTGAATCAAGACGTGAAGGTTCACCCACGTATTCGAGGAAGTTAGTTAAATCACGAGCCGCTTGGTCGTATTCATCCACACTCATTTCGCCCGACCCATCTGTTTCAGTGTCAATAACTTTAGTCACAGTGTGACCATGTTCTTCAACCTGTTCAGTAATAGGTGTTGGTAAGCCTTGCAATTCTTGAAGAACGTGAGGCATACCTACCGATGGGAAAACAATATTGTTTACGCCAAACGGACGAGATTCATCTTTATAAAATGATTTTAAATACGTATAAATATAATCCGGAGATTTTACACGTGCAATTAGAGTTAGATCCGGCGGAGCCGCACCAAACCATTTTGCTGCATCATCTTTTTCCATTGCATTGGTAATGTGACTACCGACTTTTGAACCATCAAAAATTAATTGTTCAAGACCTACTTCTGTAGGAATCCCGATATCACGAAAAGTACGTTCATAACGCTGATACTCCATTTGGTGACAACCAAGGCAGTAGTTCATGAACAACTTAGCACCACGTTGCAACGAAGGCTGATCAGTTAGGTCATTTCCAGCTTCCATTAATGGAACCGAAGGACCCGCCGCCATTGCCGGCAATACGTTTATTGATAAAGCAAATAAACCGATAATTAGCTTTTTCATCATTTCGTCAACCTCTCTGGCAATGGCTTAGTTTTTTCATTCTTACTGTATACAAACAACAGCACGAAGAACATAAAGTAAGTCACAGTACAGACTTGCGAGATAATCGTTTTCATATCAGTTTGAGGAGTTGCACCCACCCAACCTAATAGAACGAAAGTAACCACAAAACCTGCAATATTCCATTTATGGAAGCCACAACGATAACGAACAGATTTAACTGTACCACGGTCAAGCCAAGGTAATAACGCAAGTACTACAATCGATGCGCCCATCGCAGCAACACCCATAAGTTTATCAGGGATTGCACGTAAGATTGCATAGAATGGCGTAAAGTACCACACTGGGAAAATATGCTCAGGAGTCTTAAGTGGATTTGCTGGCTCAAAGTTTGGCGCTTCTAAAAAGAACCCACCCATCGCTGGCATAAAGAACACAACCCAACAAAAGAAAATTAAGAAACCAACCACACCCACAATATCTTTTACTGTGTAGTAAGGATGGAACGGTATCGCATCAACAATATCTTTCTTGTCAGTGTAATACTCATGGAATTTAAATTTAGGCTTATCTTCTTCAGCTACAGAGCCTTTCTTACGCTTGATTTCAACACCGTCAGGGTTGTTTGAACCCACTTCGTGAAGTGCCACAATATGTAAGAACACTAAGATCACGATAACCAATGGCAATGCAATTACATGCAGTGCAAAGAAGCGGTTAAGCGTCGCACCAGATATTACATAATCACCACGGATCCAAAGCGTTAAGTCATCACCAATAACCGGAATAGCACCGAATAGTGAAATGATTACCTGTGCACCCCAAAACGACATTTGCCCCCAAGGTAATAAATACCCCATGAAAGCTTCAGCCATAAGTGCTAAGAAAATAAACATACCAAACAACCACAGTAATTCACGTGGTTTTTGATAAGAACCATAGATCATACCACGGAACATATGCAGATAAATAACGATGAAGAACGCTGACGCACCCGTTGAGTGCAAATAGCGTAATAACCAGCCGTATTCTACATCACGCATGATGTATTCTACTGACGCAAACGCGCCCTCAGCAGACGGGACATAGTTCATGGTTAACCAAATACCTGTAAGGATTTGGTTTACTAGCATTAACATGGCTAACGAGCCAAAGAAATACCAGAAATTAAAGTTTTTAGGTGCAGGATACTGTGCTATATGCATGTTCCAAACACGTGTCATTGGGATACGATCGTCGATCCAACCAATAATTTTACCAAACATTAGGCTACCCCTCTTTCTTCACCCACTAAAATAGTGGTCTCATCTAGAAAAGTATAAGGTGGTATTTCTAAGTTCAATGGAGCAGGTACCGATTGGAATACACGGCCAGCCATATCAAATTTAGAACCATGACATGGGCAGTAGAAACCGTCATCAGTTCCTTCTACCTTTTCACCAAATCCACCACTTAAAAACTGCGGTGAACATCCTAAATGCGTACAAATACCTACAGCGAGAAATATCTCTGGACGTAATGAACGGTAATCATTTGTTGATGATTCTAATTGTTGTGGCTCTTGCGATTGCGGATCACGAAGTTGACCTTCATGTTCTTTCATCTGCTCAAGCATTTTTGGGGTACGTGATACAACCCATACAGGTTTACCACGCCACTCGACACGTATTAATTGTCCAGGCTCAAGTTTGCTGATATCTACTTCTACAGGCGCACCCGCAGATTTAGCTCGCTCACTTGGATTCCAAGACGCAATAAAAGGAACAGCAGCCCCAGCCGCACCAACACCACCTACAACAGAGGTAGCTATGGTTAAAAAGCGACGTCGGCCATTGTCTACAGGCGCATTGCTCATCCACTTATCTCCACTATGATTCTCAACACTTGCCATATTGAGAACATCAGTTACAGCAGGTTAATTTTTCGAAATTTTAAAATAGAAGCGATCATAATTAAAACCCCTGACTAAAACAAGGTTATTAACAGCCTCATGCTCGAATAATCCCGACTTTATCAACTAATTGACTAAGTTAGCTCGAGCATAGAGCCGTCTCTATGATATGACTTTTACAAAAACAATATACTGACCAAGATCAACCTCACTAAGAGGAAGCAGAAAAACTGCACATGGTGCTGTTGAACTCACTCACATTACTTGCCAGACAATTGTAGCAAAAAAATTCATCAATTAACTGACGGATTTACACTAATTATGATAATTATTGAACTTTTTTTAGAGTTATACGCAGGAAAGGCAGTAGTAGGTTAATTATTAGGCGTATATTTAATACGAGTTTGCTGGTTACTTATAAAAAGTGCGAGTTTTCGAATACTGTAGATTTCTGTTTCAAAGGGTACACTGAGCTTTGAAGTGTTCGTGGCGTTCTTTTACCCATGGGTTTCGTGATACCCAACCCACGCTACGGTGTATTGGTTGACACTGTACTACTCGCTAACTTTACTCTCGCTAGCTTTTATAGCTCAAAAAACAAAAAACCCAGCATAAGCTGGGTTTTTGAATTCTTGATAACGTAAATATTAACGTTTTGAGAACTGTGGACGCTTACGCGCTTTCTTAAGACCCACTTTCTTACGCTCAACTTTACGTGCATCACGTGTAACGAAACCTGCTTTACGAAGTTGTGGACGTAATGACTCGTCAAACTCCATAAGTGCACGAGTGATACCGTGACGGATAGCACCAGCTTGACCAGTAGTACCACCACCAGAAACGGTGATGTAAAGATCAAACTTTTCAGTCATATCAACAAGCCCAAGAGCTTGATGAACAACCATGCGTGCTGTATCGCGACCAAAATACTCTTCTAAAGAGCGATTGTTGATTACGATGTTACCAGTGCCTGGGCGTAAGAATACGCGAGCACTTGAACTTTTACGACGACCTGTACCGTAGTATTGATTTGCCATGTTAGTGCTCCTTAAATGTCTAGAACCTGAGGCTGTTGTGCAGCATGGTTGTGCTCAGTACCAGTGTAAACCTTAAGTTTACGGTACATTGCGCGGCCTAAAGGACCACGTGGCAACATGCCCTTAACAGCCTTCTCGATGATCATTTCAGGCTTTGCAGCTTGAAGTTTATCAAAAGTAGTAGACTTAAGACCACCTGGAAAACCAGAGTGTGAATAGTACACTTTGTTTTTGAATTTGTTACCAGTTACAGTAACTTTTTCAGCGTTGATAACGATGATATAATCACCAGTATCTACGTGCGGTGTATATTCAACTTTATGCTTACCGCGTAGGCGATGAGCGATTTCAGTAGCGATACGACCTAAAGTTTTACCTTCAGCGTCAACTACATACCAGTCACGTTTTACTGTTTCCGGTTTAGCAACAAACGTTTTCATTTATAAAAATCCAATGTTTTTCAATTAAAACCACAGGTAATTATTATTAATTACCGCTCTAAATGTTTGCTCCAACCCCTTCGAGTTTAAGACTTGTGCGCCATTCAAAAGAGGCTAATCTAATGAAGGCAATAGAACGCAACGTGGCAGACGCGGGAGTATACCAGCACTTTTACCACATTGCTACTCAACGGTTGTTTTTTCCGCAAGAAATTTGTTCTATAAGCTATAAGCTATAAGCTATAAGCTATAAGCTATAAGCTATAAGCTATAAGCTATAAGCTATAAGCTATAAGCTATAAGCTATAAATTTTGTTCGTATTAACTTACGTGTCAAGAAAAGCTTGCCTTAACTGACAGCTGACGGCTGACGGCTGACGGCTCAGACTACGCCAAATGCTCTCTTGCTAAATACTCTAACGACTGCATTTCTTGCAATCGACTAATACAACGCTTGAACTCAAAATTAAGATTTCCTTGCGTGTATAACTCAGTGATTGGTTTTTCTGCTGAGATGATCAATGTTACGTGGCGCTCGTAAAACTCATCGACCAATGCAATAAAGCGACGTGCTGCATCATCATTACTTTGCCCGAGTTGTTTTACGTTCGATAAAATCACCGTATTATATAATCGGCTTATTTCCATGTAATCAACTTGGCTACGTGCGCTTTCACACAGCTCAGCAAAATCAAACATCACAATACAATCGGATACTTTGCGGGTTTTGATCATTCGCCCTTCTATTTGTATAGAAGTATCGAGCTTGCCAGGCTCTGGCGATAGCTTATCAAAATACTCAAACAAGTTTTTATCAGCTTGCTCATCCAACGGGCTATGAAATATCTCAGCCTGCTCCAAAGTACGTAATCGGTAATCAATACCCGAATCCACATTCACAATTTCAGTGTTTGCATTTACGAGTGCTATTGCTGGTAAAAAACGAGCTCGCTGCAGGCCATTGCGATATAATTCGTCAGGCACAATATTGGACGTTGCCACTAAAACGATACCACGAGCAAATAATGCTTCCATTAAACCGCCAAGTAGCATGGCATCTGTGATGTCTTGTACAAAAAATTCGTCAAAGCAGATAATGTCAGTTTCAGCTTTGAGAATATCAGCCACCACTTCAAGTGGATCAGCCGTTTTATTGAGCTTTTTAAGCTCATCGTGAACACGGTGCATAAAGCGATGGAAATGCACGCGCATTTTCCGTGTTCCCGGTAGCGCCTCATAAAAGGTGTCGACTAAATAGGTTTTACCGCGACCCACACCACCCCAAAAGTACAAACCTTTTATAGGAGCCGTGCTATCTTTACTAAATAGCTTCGCAAACCAACCTTGAGTCGCAGGTTTTTGAGTCGTTAAATCATCGTATAACCTTTGTAGGTGACGCACTGCATTTTCTTGTGCGGCATCATAAACAAAGTCATCACGCTGTAGATCTTGTTGGTATTTTTGCCAAGGAGTCATAGATTATTACAATAAAACACGGTTTAATTTGCGCAATATATTAACACGCATCGTAACTCGGGGTATATTATCCGCAGCAGAAATTATTTTTGAATATACGCTTTATGCGTAATTTTAGTTATTTTCCCAAAGGGGTAGAATTTATGGGTACAGTTACTTGGATCGGCATTATTATTATTGTGGCAGTTGCGGCGTTTTTCCTCGGCGCATTTGTAACTAAAAAGCAATTTAAACAAGATGAGCTAGAACAACAGGCTGAACAGGCAAAAAATGCACTAGAGCAATATCGTCAAGATGTTGCCGATCATCTAGCAAGTACAGGTAAGCTCGTTAATAAGATGAAAGACAATTATGATCAGCTACTTGATCACGTTGAAGAAACAAACAAATTACTCGTTAATGATAAAAAGCAGCACCCTGCTGAACCATTTTTCTCTAAAGAAACCACAGAACAATTACAACGCTCATTAAAAGAGCGTCAGAGCGATCGCTCATCTGCTCATGCACAACCAGCTGACTATGTATCAGGTGAGTCAGGGTTATTTGCAGGCGAGAATAAAGAGCCTGAATCAGCGAAAGCGTCTTAGTAATTTCAAATATTCTAAAGTGTCTTGATGAACTTTTATTTGACCCCATAGTCTGTAGATAGAGCAGCTTATGTTTTATATGCATACCTAAAGACACTGAAATATATTTTCCAGTGCATTAGATACAACATTGATAAAAGGCTGCATTTGCAGCCTTTTTTGTGTGTGTTTTTTCTGTAAAGTGGAGTAAACCCTGACTATGAAAATGAAATTATCGTTAATCAGTGCAGCTATGGTATCTGCCAGCTTGTTATTAACCCCTGCAATCTCAGTGGCTAAAATGCCTATCGCAGTAAATGGTCAACAATTACCAACTTTAGCGCCCATGCTAGAACAAATAACGCCTGGTGTTGTCAGTATCCAAGTTTCTGGTTCAAAAGAAGTGCGCCGTCGCGGTGACCCGCTCGACTTCTTTTTTGGCAATCCACAACCGCGCAGCCAAAAGCGCCAATTTAGCGGTTTAGGCTCCGGTGTAATTATTGACGCCAAAGAAGGTTACGTTGTTACAAACAACCATGTAGTACAAGATGCGCAAACCATGCTTGTTACGCTTGAAGATGGCCGCGAATATGAAGCGAAGAAAATTGGCAGCGATAAAGAATCCGATATCGCCCTTTTACAAATAGACGCTGAAGACTTAATCGAAGTGAAACTTGCTAACTCTGATCAACTTCGCGTTGGTGACTTTGCGGTGGCGATTGGTAACCCATTTGGCTTGAGTCATACGGTAACATCAGGAATCGTTAGCGCTCTTGGCCGCAGCGGCTTAAATATAGAAGGTTACGAAGACTTCATTCAAACTGATGCAGCTATAAACCAAGGTAATTCCGGTGGCGCATTGGTTAACTTAAATGGCGAGTTGATTGGTATTAATACCGCTATTTTAGGCGCATCTGGTGGCAATGTAGGGATTGGCTTTGCAATTCCTTCCAATATGATGAAAAACCTCGTCGATCAAATTGTTGAACATGGCGAAGTACGTAGAGGCTCATTAGGTATATCTGGCCGCCCTCTCGATGCAGGCCTTGCCAAAGCGCAAAAGCTAGATGTAAAACAAGGTGCTTATGTGATGAAGGTCACTGATGATTCAGCTGCAAGTAAAGCAGGGATCCAAGCAGGTGATGTAATTGTTAGTATAGATGGCACAGATATAAGTGGCTTCCATGAGCTACGCAGTAAAATTGCGACTCTGGGCGAAGGTAAAAAAGTTAAATTGGGAATTTATCGCGATGGTAAAATCAAAACGATAAAAGTAACTCTTGATGGTGCAGCAGGTCTAACAGCCGCTGGTGACGAACTACATCCTGCATTCCAAGGTGCAACTCTCGAAAGCGTACAGAAAAATGGCGCTAAAGGAATTGAATTAACATCTGTCGATCCTCGTTCTCCATCAGCAAGAGTGGGACTTGAGGAAGGCGACATTATTATGCAAGTGAATCGTCAACGTGTCGAATCGATTCGTGATATGAACAAAATCATCGAAAACACCAAGGGAAATATTGTGCTTGGCGTAAAACGAGGCCGCGAATCTGTATTTGTACTCATTCAGTAAGCAATAAACACATTTAATAACATAAAAAATAACAGTGGTACTTGCCGCTGTTATTTTTTTTGTGCCATCATAAAGGGAATGCCCACTAATAATAAGAAAACCGTGCTGAAATTCTTTAAGTTTGTCCTTCCACCACTTTTTGCAGGCCTTGGGATTGCGTTTTTAGTGGTGTTTTTTAGCCCTAACATGCGAGCGTCACTACTACCTAACGTCCCCTTGCCCAGCGCAATGAGTGCACAACATCTTAGCTTTGCTGATGCAGTGCAACGTGCTGCACCTTCTGTTGTCACTATCTTTTCAGAAAGCATTTCTAGCCAACCTCGTTATAAGCGCCAAAATACCGTAAGGGAGTTAGGTTCAGGGGTAATAATGTCTAGTGACGGGTACATTTTAACGAACTATCATGTCATTAATAATGCTGATCAAATTATTGTAATTTTAACCGATGGCCGACGCTTTTTTGATGTGCAGTTAATTGGCTTTGATACCATTACTGATTTAGCGTTATTAAAAATTAATGTAGAGCATTTGCCTGTTATTCCTATCAGTGAGCGATTCTCGCCCCGCGTTGGTGATGTAGTGCTGGCAATAGGTAACCCATTAAACCTTGGCCAAACAATTACCCAAGGGATTATAAGTGCTACAGGTAAGCAAAAAATCACCGATAGTCCCTATAATAACCTGCTACAAATGGATGCTGCGATTAATGTCGGTAATTCAGGTGGTGCACTGGTTAATTCTAATGGCGACTTGGTAGGCATTACTTCCGCACAATTTAAAACCCGTGAGAATTTAGATATTCAGGGTATTTTCTTTGCTGTGCCTTATTCATTGGCGAAAGAAGTTATGGATAAACTGATCCGCCATGGTCGTGTTGTTAGAGGTTACTTAGGCTTTACGGGTACTGCCGTAGATACGACTGGCAAAGAAGTAAGTGATAACTTTACACCGGTTTCAGGGCTGCGTATTACTAATTTAGACCCGTTAGGTCCAGCATGGCAAGCGGGCATCAAAGAGCAAGATATTGTTATTAAAATTGCGGGGGTGAGCGTATCTAACCCACAACAAACATTGAGTACCATAGGAAACTCAGAACCCGGTGAAAAAATTGAGTTTGAGCTTTATCGTGACGGAAAAATTCAAAAAGTAATGCTGACAGTTGCAGAGCTAGAAACCAAGTTATAAAAACCTAGGGTCCTAGGACCCTGGAACCCTGGAACCCTAGGACCTAGAACCACTTAACTACTTCTACGCTTAATATTTGCACCCAACGCACTCAGCTTATCTTCGATACGCTGATAACCACGATCTACATGATAAATACGGTCAACAACCGTTTCACCTTGCGCAACAATACCGGTCAAAATTAAGCTTGCAGATGCACGTAAGTCGGTTGCCATTACCTGTGCGCCGCTCAAGCTTTTAGTGTCGCCACAAATTGCAGTGTTACCTTCTAAGCGAATATTAGCGCCCATACGTTGCAGTTCAGGGACATGCATAAAGCGGTTTTCAAAAATCGTTTCTGTGATTGTTGCGCTGCCATTTGCAACCACATTTAACGCGGTAAACTGGGCTTGCATATCAGTTGGAAAACCCGGATGAGGCATGGTTTTGATATTAACTGCTTTTAACTCGCGGCCACGCATATCTAAATAAATGCTATCGCTATGAACTTCAACTAATGCATTAGCGGCGCGTAATTTTTCAATGACTGGCTCAAGGCTATGAAAATCTGTTAACTTACATAACACTTCGCCGCCAGCCATCGCTGCGGCAACCAAAAACGTACCGGTTTCAATGCGATCAGGTAAAATGCGGTGCTCACACCCACTTAGCTTTTCGACACCTTCAACTTCTATACGACTAGTGCCTGCTCCGGTGATTTTTGCACCCATTGCAGTTAAGCAAGTAGCTAAATCAACAATCTCAGGTTCACGAGCCGCATTCTCTAATACTGTTTTACCATCAGCAAGCGTTGCCGCCATTAATAAGTTTTCAGTGGCTCCGACGCTAACCATTTCCATATAAATTTCAGCGCCTTTGAGTCGCCCATCAACGGTGGCATTGATATAACCATTTTCAACGTTAATCGTCGCGCCCATGCGCTCTAAACCTTGAATATGAATATCAACTGGGCGCGCACCAATAGCGCAACCACCAGGCAATGATACTTGCGCTTGACCAAAACGAGCAACCAAAGGTCCAAGTGCAAGCACTGATGCACGCATTTGTTTAACAAGCTCATAAGGGGCAAGTGTTTTATCAACTTTGCCACCATCAATTATAAGCTGATCGCCATGCCATTGTATTTCTGCGCCAAGCGTTTTTAATAGTGCTTCAGTAGTGCCGATATCACGTAAGCGAGGGACATTGTTAAATGTGCTTTTACCCTGTGCTAACAATGCAGCAAATAAAATAGGTAAAGCTGCATTTTTAGCGCCTGAAATAGTGACTTCACCGGCAAGCCCGGTTCCACCCTGAATTACAAATTGATCCATGAGGAAACCTTTTTATTGAGGTAAAATGAATTTTTGTTCGCGCTTCCACTCTGTCGGGGTAAAAGCCCGAATCGATACCGCATGGATCGTGCCGTCAGAAATCGTATTCATTAACGGGCCATAAACTAGCTGTTGTTTTTTTACACGGCTTAATCCGTCAAAACATTCACCTACAGCAATCACTTCATAATGACTACCGTTGGCTTTAACATGTACTTCGGCTAATTGCAGTTCGTCGCGCAATAAAGTTTCAACTTGGCTAGTTTCCATAACTCTCACTCAAATAGGTTTGTGACCTGCCCCAACTGCATTAATTTTTGCAATTGTTCAGGGATATTTTGCAATTCAAGGCGTATGCCTTGTTGCTTTAATTCTGCGAAAGAGTGAATTAACCAAGCTAAGCCCGCTGTGTCAACCCTAGATACCTCAGAAAGGTCAAAATACCATGTTTTATGGTTACTTTGTGAGTGTTTATTAACAAGTGGTTCAGCTGAAATTGAATTTCGGGTCAATTCTCCACTGACCCGAAACTGCGCATCACTGAGTTTAGTGACGGTGACTTTACTCATCACCACCTTCACCTCTAAACTGCACTGGTAATGTGCTTTTTTGCTCAAGTAAGTTACTTACATGCTCAATACCTTGCTGGCGCAAGATACCTTGAAATTCACTTTGCTTGGCATCTAGTAAGCTAATACCTTCAGCAACCATATCATAAGCACGCCATTCACCACTTCGATCTTCACGTACTTTGAAATCTATTTTGATTTCTGGCTTACCCGGCTCAACAATTTTAGTTTTAACTAATACGACGTCTTGTCCTGCAAACGCCTTACTTTGGCCAAACTCAACTTGCTGATTAGTGTATTGAGTAAAAACCCCCGCATAAGTCGCTACTAAATACTGCTGAAAAACATCAATAAAACGTTTAATGTCTTCAACTGCTTGCTTTTGCTCTGCTGGATCTTTAATTGCACGCACTTTTGATACATGACTGCCTAGTACACGTAATGCCGCATACTTGTAATCTATATAAGGCATAAGCTCTTCACTAACAATCACACGCAGGTGCTCGTTGTCTTGTTTAATTAAAGCCTGATCGCGCGTAATACGCTGAAAAGTGTTATCAGATACTTGGCGGACCATTTTATATGGGTCTTTCAAATCAACTGCATCACTGGCTACACTAACGGCGCTGACGGTCAACGCTAAAACCATTAAAAACTTTTTAAACATAATAAATTACTCGCCACCTTGATTGAATAAAAACTGCCCAATTAACTCTTCAAGCACTAATGCAGACTTAGTATCAGTGATGTAATCACCATCATTTAGTGCCTTACTTTCCACACCAAATAATTCATCTAATCCTAAATCTTGATCGTTACTGGTTACTTCCTGACCCATACAGCGCTGCTCTGCAGATTTAGGCGCTATCACTGGGTTAATACCTAAATACTGCTCGCCTAAAATACCTGACGTTAAAATAGAAACCGAACTGGTATCTGAAAAGCGACACTGATATAGGGCATCTATTGTCATATCTACCACAGGTAAAAACTCCTGAGGATGAACCGAGATAGCTTCAACACGGCCAATAACAACACCACCGACCTTGATTGGCGCACGTGCTTTTAATGAGCCAATATTTTCAAATTTAGCTTTTAACTGATAGGTTTCACCGCTACCGCTGATCCCTGCGTTTGCGACCTTTAATGCCAACATGGCAAATGCAGCAATTCCTAACGCTACAAAAAAGCCAACTAAAATTTCTAATTTCCGTGAATTCATTATTTATACCTTTATTAGTTGGTAAACATTACCGCAGTCAAAATAAAATCAAACCCTAAAACAGCCAACGATGAGTGCACAACCGTTTCTGTCGTTGCTTTACTGATCCCCTCTGAAGTCGGTATGCAGTCATATCCTTTATAAAGTGCTATCCAAGTAACGACGATGGCAAATACAAAACTTTTTATCATGCCATTTAAAATATCTTGTTGGAACGATACTTGAGATTGCATAATTGACCAAAAGCTACCGGTATCTACGCCTAGCCAATCAACACCAACAAGATGCGCACCAATTATTGCTACCGCAGAGAAAATTAATGCCAGTAATGGCATGCTGATAAAGCCAGCCCAAAAACGCGGCGCAATAATACGTTTAAGCGGATCAATTGCCATCATTTCAAGGCTCGATAATTGCTCTGTCGCTTTCATCAACCCTATTTCGGCGGTTAATGCACTACCTGCGCGCCCAGCAAATAATAATGCGGTCACTACCGGGCCTAATTCTCGTAATAAGCTCAATGCCACTAACGGGCCCAAGCTATCTTCTGCACCGTAGCCCACCAAAACCGTATAACCTTGCAGCGCAAGCACCATACCTATAAACAGCCCTGACACCATAATAATCAGCAGTGACTGCGAACCTATCATGTATAACTGACGAATTAATAGCGGGGTACCTTTTCTAAAGTTAGGTATATTCCACAAGGCACCAACTAACATTTGCGTTGAACGCCCTAACGCCGCAAAACGACCTAAAGCTTTATGGCCTAGCTTTTGAAGTAAATCAAACATCAGCTATGCACTCCGAGTAACTCTTCATCGTATGGTTGAGCAGGAAAATGAAATGGCACTGGACCATCTGACAAGCCTTTTAAAAACTGTTGCACTAACGGTGATTCATGATTACGCATTTCATCAGGCGTGCCACACCCTATTACGCCTTGATCAGCAATAATGATCACGTGGTCAGCAATGCTCATCACTTCAGTAACGTCATGAGTCACTATCAACGATGACAAACCTAACACCTGGTTTAACGACTTAATCAATTTCACCAATACTCCCATTGAGATTGGATCTTGCCCTGCAAATGGCTCGTCATACATTATCAACTCAGGATCAAGCGCAATTGAACGTGCCAGCGCTGCTCGGCGTGCCATACCACCTGATAATTCTGAAGGCATAAGATCTTGTGCGCCACGCAAGCCCACAGCCTGCAACTTCATTAATACAACAAGGCGAATTAAATCTTCACTTAAGCGGGTATGTTCTCGTAGTGGAAACGCGATATTGTCAAACACTGACATATCGGTAAACAATGCTCCACTTTGAAATAACATGCTCATTTTGGTTCGCGCAGCATAAAGCTCTTTACGCGACATGGTCGGGATATTATCGCCTTCAAACAAAATAGTGCCATTATCTGGTTTTAACTGACCGCCAATCAAACGTAGCATCGTCGTTTTACCAATGCCGCTAGGGCCCATAATCGCCGTTATTTTGCCTTTTGGAACACTGAAACTCATATTTTTATATATGCTTCTGTTGCCCCGTGAAAAGCTCACATCCTTGATTTCTACTATTGGTTGCGACAAGTCGCTCTCCATTACTATTTTCCTAGTTTTGCTATTTTAAGGGTTTTTCCACCAAGATGGAAAAAACAAATCGTAAAATTTTGTAATATTTAATGTAAAAGTAACCTCGCTTACATATTCACCTCTAAATACCTCCTTACTACGTTACTTTTAAAGGCAAATCTAACAAGTTGACCTGATTCTTTTATTTATACTTTCAGGTTGGCTTTTGTTACTATTTGCAGCCATCTCATTTTGAATAATTGGCGTAATATAATGGTGACTTCATTTGTCATTTTAATTCTTGGTTTTGCAGCTCTGGTTTGGAGTGCTGATCGCTTTGTTTACGGTGCTGCTGCATTAGCTAAAAACTTAGGGATCCCTACTTTAATTATCGGTTTAACGGTTGTTGCAATGGGCTCATCCGCACCTGAAATGATGGTGTCAGCCTCTGCTGCACTCGCTGGTAAAACTGACACTGCAGTGGGTAATGCTGTAGGGTCAAATATCACCAATATTCTTTTAGTACTTGGTATTACAGCATTATTCAGACCTTTATCTGTTTCTTCAACGACTTTAAAACGTGAAATGCCCCTTGTGTTGTTAGTATCAATTGCCGCTTGGTACATTTTTTCTGATAACTATTTTTCATTTTTTGAAGGTATTGCGCTAGTTATTGGCTTTGTTGTTTTTATTGCCGGTCTTATCCTTGTATCTATTC
Source organism: Pseudoalteromonas porphyrae (assembly GCF_001298125.1). Taxonomy (NCBI): domain Bacteria; kingdom Pseudomonadati; phylum Pseudomonadota; class Gammaproteobacteria; order Alteromonadales; family Pseudoalteromonadaceae; genus Pseudoalteromonas; species Pseudoalteromonas porphyrae. Next base: position 74,380 of record NZ_LHPH01000002.1, read on the forward strand.
GAGCAAAAAACGAAGCAGATGACCCGTTTGTTAGCGAAGCATGTGAAGATGTGCCAGACAATGTAACAACTAAGTCGGCGCTTTTTTGGTTAGTCATTGGCATGATATTACTGCCAGTAAGTTCGCATTTTTTAGTTGGTTCAGCCGTTGACATAGCACAGTACTTTGGTTTGAGTGACTTAGTTATCGGTCTAACAATTATTGCCATTGGTACAAGCTTGCCAGAACTTGCAGCATGTATTGCTGGGGTCCTTAAAAAAGAAGATGACTTAGCTTTAGGTAATATCGTTGGTTCAAACTTATTTAACATATTAGCCGTATTGCCACTGGCTGGTATTATAAACCCATCGATCATTGACCCTTCGGCAGCAAACCGCGATGCATTAATAATGATTGGTGCAACCATCGCATTAATTGCCATGTCCTTGAGTTTTAGAGGGTCACGACGTATTACTCGAGTAGAAGGTGGCATATTACTGATCTCATTTTTAGTATACCAAGGTTATATTTTCAGCCAAGTTGCTTAATGCACCTCATAAAATGGATAACACAATGACGCAGTTAAATTTTATTGAACAAGGTAAACGAGTCCTTGAAATAGAACGCCAAGCCCTTGCTGATATTGCTCAATACCTTGATCATAATTTTAATCAAGCCTGCCAACTAATGTATCAATGCAGCGGTCGGATTATTGTCGTAGGCATGGGTAAATCTGGCCATATTGGTAATAAAATAGCGGCAACGTTAGCCAGCACAGGTACCCCTGCTTTTTTTGTACATCCAGGAGAGGCAAGCCACGGCGATTTAGGTATGATCACACGTGATGATGTGGTTATTCTTATCTCTAATTCAGGTGAAACCAGTGAAGTATTAAACATTATCCCGGTCATAAAGCGCCTTGGTGCAAAAATGATCGCAATGACCGGCAATCCTGACTCATCAATGGCTACATGGGCTGATGTTCACGTATGCGTTAAAGTAAGCCAAGAAGCATGCCCGCTTGGCCTTGCCCCAACAGCAAGCACAACAGCCACGCTTGCTATGGGGGATGCAATGGCAGTTGCCCTACTGGAAACGCGAGGTTTTACTGCTGACGACTTTGCACTATCACACCCTGGTGGAAGTTTAGGCAAACGCTTATTGCTGTGCTTAAAAGATATTATGCATACTGGCAATACAACGCCTATCATCAAAGACACGCAATGTATTAAAGACGCGTTAATTGAAATGTCGGCTAAAGGCTTGGGCATGACCGCTATAGTTGATAATTCGGGTCAACTTGCTGGCTTGTTCACAGATGGTGATTTGCGCCGAATTTTAGAGCAACGAATTGATATTCACAGTACTTTAATTAGTCACGTAATGACCCGTTCTTGCACAACAGCTACAGCCGATATGCTAGCAGCCGAAGCGCTTAATATCATGGAGAATAAACGCATTAATGGCTTAATTGTCATTGATGAAAATCACCACCCTATTGGCGCACTTAACATGCAAGATTTGCTAAAAGCAGGAGTTTTATAATGCAATTTGCAGACTTATACCAACCACTTTCAGACGATGCGCAAACCCGCGCCAAAAAAGTTAAATTACTTATTTGTGATATTGACGGGGTATTCTCTGATGGCCGTATTTATCTTGGTAACCAAGGTGAAGAACTAAAAGCCTTCAATACTAAAGACGGTTTTGGTATCAAAGCGCTTATCAATAGTGGTTTTGAAGTAGCCGTGATCACAGGCCGCCATTCACAGATAGTTCAGCAACGAATGACTAGCCTAACTGTACCGCATATCTACCAAGGCCAAGAAAACAAGTTGCACGCTTATCAAGAGCTAAAAGATAAACTCCAGTTAAGTGACGAACAAATTGCCTATATCGGCGATGACGGTCCTGATTTACCGGTCATGGAACTGGTTGGCTTTGCAGTTGCTGTAAATGACGCACACCCGCTAATTAAGCGACTATCACATTACACAACAATGCTACCCGGTGGCTTTGGTGCAGTACGCGAGCTAACCGACTTATTAATGCTAGTTAATGGAAAATCATTGACCAGTGAAGGGACTAGCTCATGAATAGTGCGCGTTTAATATTAAGCGTATTATTTATAGGTTTTATGGCGTGGTTGTGGCTCCCGTACTTTAGCCAAACAACGACCACGGTAAAAAATCAAGAAGATGTGATAGCAAAACCTGATTATACCGCGGTCGAATTAAAGCAAACCGCATTTGATGAGCAAGGTAAAATTAGCCACAAAGTAACCGCAGCAAAAATGGAACTTTATCAGCAGTTAGGATTTACTTACTTTGAAAAGCCTATTTTTACTTTATATAATCAACAGCAAACGTGGCAAATCAATGCGCAAGAAGCCACATTATATGAAAATAACCAGTTGATTTTAGAAGGCAATGTTGTTGCTAAAAATCTCACAAACAACGCAATGATTAAGCATATTAATGCCGATAATATCTTGGTTGATATTGAACAACAAACCATGAGTTCAGAACAGCCTGTTGAATTAATCGGACCAAATTTAAAGACCACCGGACGCGGCCTTAGAGCCGACTTAAAAGCCGAAGTGGTAGAACTTATTAACCATACGCGAACCATATATTATGACCAATAAATTTGCTCACTTACTTGTAATACCTAGCTTGTTCATTGCCCTTTCAAGCTTTGCTGAAGGTACTCTTCCACTTGCAGACCAAGTATCGATAAGCGCTGATAAACAGCTTGCACAGCTGAAAAAAAATGTCGGTATTTTTGAAAAAAACGTAGAGATAATCCATGGTAATCGTCGTATCACAGCTGATCACCTAGAAGTGCACAAACGTGAAGATTTAGGTGATAATAAGCAGCTGCTTGTTGCCACTGGAAGCCCTGCATACTTTGAAGAAAAACAAACAGATGGCACAATTATGAGCGCCAGCGCCAATGAGGTTCGTTACGATGTTGATAAACGCTATTTAACTTTAATCGGTAACGCCCAAGTCACTCAAGCAGGTCAAAAGATTAATGCCAAAAGTATTACATACGACATGGACCAACAATTAATTAGCGCTGAAAAAGATGAAAATTCAGACGAACGAGTGCATACAATATTAGTCCCAGTAAACACTAAAAAAGATAACGAAAAAGGTCAGCCATGAGCACATTAAAAGCTGAGTTTTTAGCAAAAAGTTATAAAGGCCGCCAAGTCGTAAAAAATGTAGGCTTAGAAGTCAGCGCTGGTAGCATTGTTGGCTTACTTGGCCCTAATGGCGCAGGCAAAACCACCACTTTTTACATGATTGTAGGATTAGTGCCAAGCGACAAAGGTAAAATAAGCATAGATGATAACGACATCACCTTATTGCCAATGCACAGCCGTGCACGTTTAGGGATTGGCTATTTACCGCAAGAATCTTCGATATTTCGCAAACTGACCGTTTACCAAAACCTGATGGCGATACTCGAAACCCGTAAAGAGCTAAATAAACAAGCTCGTGAAGAAGCGCTTGATGGCTTACTTGATGAATTTAGCATTCAGCACATCCGCGATAGTCAAGGTATGGCATTATCTGGTGGTGAACGCCGTCGCGTTGAAATTGCTCGCGCTTTAGCCGCAAACCCTAAATTTATTCTGTTAGATGAGCCTTTTGCTGGCGTTGATCCTATTTCGGTGTTAGATATAAAGAAGATTATTGAACATCTTAAAAACCGTGGGATAGGCGTACTTATTACCGACCACAATGTACGAGAAACCCTTGATGTTTGTGAAAAAGCCTACATAGTTTCTCATGGGGAGTTAATTGCATCAGGCACTCCTGAGCATGTACTTGCCGACCAAACAGTCCGCGACGTTTATTTGGGTGAGCAATTTAGGCTATAAAGCCACGCCCGGCTAAGGTTCTGCTAGACTTAATTATGACAACAATAAAAGGATTGTTAGAGATACATGAGGCAATCACTCCAGCTGCGCATGGGCCAGCAACTTACAATGACACCACAGCTACAACAAGCTATTCGTTTGTTACAGTTGAGCACATTAGATCTTCAACAAGAGATCCAAGAAGCACTAGATAGCAATCCATTACTTGAGGTCGATGAAAATGACTTTGGTGATGAATCAGGTGGTAAGAACGAACAAAAACAAGATACTGATGATCAAACTGTCAGTGCCTCAGCTGATGACACGCCAAGTGAATACGAACAAGAAAGCAGTGAAGCGCTAGCAAAAGATACCGTAAGCGACGAAATGGCGATGGATGTTACATGGGATGAATACATGAGCGCCGCACCAAGCTCTTCATCAGGGCCAATGCCTGAAGATGAATCTATTTATCAAGGCGCTTCATCTGAAACCCTCCACGATCACCTTATGTGGCAACTACAGCTGACTCATTTTAGTCCGACTGACGAAGCTATCGCGATAGCCATTGTCGAAGCGGTTGATGACTCAGGTATTCTTACACTAAGCTGTGAAGACATTGCTGAAAGCCTAAACAAAGGTAATAACGAAGAAGAAATTGAACTTGATGAAGTTCAAGCGGTATTAAAGCGTATTCAGTTATTTGATCCGGTCGGTATTGCTGCACGCAGCCTACCTGAATGTTTATGTATTCAGCTAAATCAATTTGATCCTGCAACGCCTTGGATTGCCGAAACAAAAATGATTTTAACTGATCATATCGATTTATTAGCTAGTCGCGACTATCGTACTTTGATGAAAAAGACTAAGCTAAAGGAAGATGAACTAAAAGAAGTAATGACACTCATCCACAGCCTTAATCCAAAGCCTGCGGATACCATAGTTCGAGAAGAGTCAGAGTACGTTATTCCCGACGTGTCAGTGAAAAAAATTAAAGGCCGCTGGGTGGTAGAGCTCAACCCAGATAGCATGCCAAAAATTAGAGTTAACAGCCAATATGCGGCGATGTCGCGCTCAGTAAAATCGAGCACTGACAGCCAATTTATTCGCTCTCATTTACAAGAAGCTAAATGGTTTATAAAAAGCCTAGAAAGTCGTAATGACACATTACTCAAAGTAACTAACTGCATTGTTAAACAGCAGCAAGGTTTTTTTGAGCATGGCCCCGAGGCTATGCGACCTATGGTATTAAACGATGTTGCTGAAATGGTTGAAATGCATGAATCAACAATCTCCCGGGTAACAACCCAGAAGTACATGCATACACCACGTGGTATTTTTGAGTTAAAGTATTTTTTCTCAAGCCATGTCAGTACCGAAAATGGCGGAGAATGCTCATCGACAGCAATTCGTGCACTCATAAAAAAATTGATTGCAGCAGAAAACTCAGCTAAACCATTGAGTGATAGTAAAATTGCAGATATATTGGCAGAGCAAGGTATCAAAGTAGCTAGACGAACAATAGCAAAGTACCGTGAATCGCTAGCTATTCCACCGTCAAATCAACGTAAAAGCTTGATTTAAGGCGTAAAACCACAAGAAGGAAAATGCTTATGCAACTAAATTTAACTGGTCGTCACGTAGAAATTACTGATTCATTAAGAGACTATGTAAACAATAAGTTTGCGAAGCTTGAGAGGCATTTTGATCACATCAACAATGTCCATGTTATTCTTGACGTAGAAAAGCTCAACCAAAAAGCAGAAGCAACATTACATGTCAGTGGCGCAGAGCTATTTGCCTCAACGCAGCACCAGGACATGTATGCCGCGATTGACGGGCTCATCGATAAACTCGACCGTCAAGTTATCAAACACAAAGAGAAGCACGCTCGACACTAACACTATGAAACTAAGTTCACTTACTTGTCAGGACTGCAGTAAAGCTGCGGTCCTTTTTAATAGCAAAAAACGTATCCTCGAATTTATCAGCCAATTGGCTCATGAACGGCTTCCTCACTTATCACAACAAGACATATTGAGTGCTCTATTAAATAGAGAAAAATTAGGTAGTACAGGTATTGGCCGTGGTATCGCGATCCCGCATGGTCGCATGAGTGGCGCACAAGAACCACTCGCTTTAATTTTAGTAAGCGAACAACCAATCAATTTTGATGCCATTGATAATCGCCCCGTCGATATTTTTGTTGCACTCATCGTACCTGACGGTGACAGTGAACTTCATTTAAAGACGTTGGCTACAATTGCTGATAAACTCAACGACAAAGAGTTTTGTAAACAAATACGTAGCGCAAAAACAGACCAAGATCTATATCAAGTAATTGTTGAACAGTCGTAGTTAAAAGAAGGAGAGTTTACATGGAATTAATTATCATCAGTGGGCGCTCAGGGTCAGGTAAATCTGTCGCTTTGCGTGTATTAGAAGACCTTGGCTATTATTGTGTTGATAATATCCCTGTAAACTTATTACCGTCGTTAGTGCGTAGTGTATCTGATAACTACGATAAGATTGCCGTCAGTATTGATGTGCGTAACTTACCCAAAGAACAGCAAGAGTTTAATGATATCCTTGAGTATCTTCCGGGGTTTGCAAACCCAACTCTATTTTATCTAGACAGTGACGACCAAACGCTCATTAAGCGCTTTTCTGAAACACGCCGTTTACACCCACTTTCTTTAGATTCATTGCCACTTGATTTAGCCATTAAACAAGAAAAAGTGCTATTAGATGTACTCATTACCCGCGCCGACTTTATTCTTGATACAACCGATTTAAGTGTCCACCAGCTGGCTGAATCAATTCGCGAAAAAATCTTAGGAAAAAAAGATAAAAAACTGATCATTACATTTGAGTCATTTGGTTTTAAGCATGGCATTCCTAAGGGAGCTGATTATGTATTTGATGCGCGCTTTTTACCAAACCCACACTGGGAACCTGAATTAAAGCCACTAACAGGGCTTGATCAACCGGTAAAAGATTATTTAGCGAGTCACAGCATAGTGCAAAAATTCACATGGCAAATTCAAACTTTTATGCAAACATGGTTACCACACCTTGAACGCAATAATCGTAGCTACTTAACAATTGCAATCGGCTGTACCGGTGGACAACATCGTTCAGTGTATTTAGCACAAACCATTGGCGAAAGCTTTGCAATGAGCCATAGTAATGTGAAGATTCGCCATCGCGAACAAGAATAAACAAAGAGAAACCAATGCGTTTAGAAGATACATTTTTAATAGAAAATAAGCTTGGTTTACACGCCCGTGCAGCCAGTGTATTAGCGCAACTAGCCGTGCAGTTCGATGCCAGTATTACGCTTCATCAAGATAACAAAGAAGCCGCTGGAGATAGCGTATTAGGCTTAATGTTACTTGAAAGTAGCCAAGGAAAAGAAGTAAAAGTAGTGTGCGAAGGCCCCGATGCAGAACCCGCACTAGCGGCAATAGGACAACTTATTGCACAGAAATTTAACGAGCAAGAATAGCTCGTAGTATCGCTTTACAAATTGCGATAAACTGAATAAGCATGTTGGTTATAACAATCAGCCTGCTTAATTATCGAAGTCTACCCTACCCTAAAAGTGTATTAATTATTTAAGGACGCCAATGCCTGAAGCTTTTGAACAAGATTACCCACTACAACAACTAAAACAAGTGACTAAGTCACTTAACAGTGGTCAGTTTGTTCAAGTTAGGCGTATGTTGGCAAAAACAGCCCCATGTGACACCGCATTACTGCTTGAGTCATCCCCCCATAAAACTCGTACCCAACTATGGCAACTAGTTGACCCTGATGTTCAAGGTGACGTACTCGAAGAACTCTCAGAAGATGTTCGTTTAGGTATTATCGCCCAAATGGAACCGGAGCATATTGCTGCGGCCACTGAAGACATGGGGCATGATGATTTAGGTGAAGTGCTAAGAAGCCTGCCTGACACAGTTTATCAAGACGTTGTTAGCGCAATGGATAGCCAAGACAGAGAACGCGCAACGCAAGCTCTTTCATATCAAGAGCGCTCTGCTGGTGCGCTGATGAATACAGATACCGTGACCATTCGTCCAGATGTCACTATCGACGTGGTACTTCGTTATTTACGCTTAAGAGGTGAACTACCAGAGGGCACCGATGACCTTTATGTCGTTGATAAAAACAACTGCTTTATAGGTGCCATGTCACTAACCACATTATTGACTAATTCGCCGGATAAGATCATTCGTGATTTTATGGATGAAGATTGTGAGTCCATTCCTATTTCAATGGATGAAACGGAAGTAGCCCAACTATTTGAGCGCCATAACTGGATATCAGCACCTGTTGTTGATGATAACGACCATCTACTTGGTCGTATTACAATCGATGATATCGTTGACGTTATCCGAGAAGACGCCGAGCATAGCCTGTTAAGCTTGGCGGGTCTTGATGATGAAGAAGACACCTTTGCTCCCGTATTAAAAAGCTCTAAAAAACGCTCTATTTGGCTGGGAGTTAACTTATTAACAGCACTTATGGCAGCTATTGTTGCCAGCTTTTTTGAAAACACCTTAGCAATCCTACCTATCCTTGCTGTATTGAATGGCATAGTGCCTTCAATGGGTGGCGTTGCGGGTAGCCAAACATTAACACTTGTAATACGTGGTATTGCCGTTGGTCATATAAACCAAACTAACCAACGTTTCTTACTTATGAAAGAACTCGCTATTGGCGCGATTAACGGTATTGTTTGGTCAATTCTGATAGCAGGTGTAGTCGCAATTTGGCAGTGGGACTTTAAACTTGGTGGCGTACTCGCATTTGCAATGTTTATGAATCTAGTTGCTGCGGGCATCGCTGGTGCAAGTATCCCACTGATCTTGAAAAGAATGAAAATAGATCCCGCCCTTGCTGGTAGCGTAGTACTGACAACCGTTACAGACATTGTCGGCATATTCGCATTCTTAGGAACCGCAACCTGGCTGCTCGTCTAAGAGCGTACCTACACAAATTTAAACAGTGATTTTAACCACGCCGTAGGCGGGAGTTTACCTCGCGCACTGCCTGAAACAACACAGAAAAAGCATATATCCTGCCTAGTTTATTACTTACCTAGAATCTATTACTTTCCTGGAACCAAATATCTTTTAAAAAAATTCGCGCGGCATAAAGCCCCGCCTACACAAATTTAAACTGCTATGATTTTAACCATGGCCGTAGGCGGGAGTTTACCTCGCACACTGCCTGAAACAACACAGAAAAAGCATATATCCCGCCTAGTTTATTACTTACTTAGAATTTATTACTTTCCTAGAACCAAATATCTTTTCCAAAAAATTCGCGCGGCATAAAGCCCCGCCTACACAAATTTAAACTGCTATGATTTAACCACGGCCTCAGGCAGGATTTACCTTGCGCGGATTTTCTTAAAATTTGGGACGTAAGTTAATACTGAAGAATTCTGGTGGGTCATAAGTGCATGCTCTCTATTAGTAAATAGCATGCACTTATAATTTGAATGTAACCATCCTAGCTAAAATCCTTTTTGATCCTTGTGCAAACACATACCTTAAATAGGCAGTTCCAAAAATGTCCGTATAAATATAAATATCCTTTTAACTCCTGAGCCAATCCTTGTAGTTTTTATTATCCTTAACTAATCAACTTGATTATTTGTTCATTCCTTGGGTCATATCAATAACTCGCTTCCACTGTTGCGCTGTCCATAACGCTTTTGGGGGGCGTGTTTTTTCTTCCTGATTGTGTTGCGCTACCTTTTCCATAAAGATCTCCTGCTACGCTTTATATACCCAAACAACCTCAAGATACAGAAATTCATATTTTGAAATGGTTTGAATATGCTACCGTCCTTGCTGTTCATTCCTTGTCGCTAACTAATAAATTTAACGTTTCGCAATAATGTATATTGCATGTATTAGGCCTGGAAAATAACCTAATAGCGTTAATAAAATATTAATCCAAAATTGTGCACCTAGGCCAACTTGTAAAAACACACCTAAAGGCGGAATTAAAACCGATAATAAAATACGTATTAAATCCATTGTTTACACTCCTTGTTATAAGAGTAGAAAGCCCAGCCTAGCTGGGCGTTTCTAACTAAAATCACTCTGCGATAATAGTTAAATTATCAACTACATCACGTACATCTTCAGCATTTTTAGCAATTTTAACCGCAAGTTGCTTTTCAGCATCAGAGTCTACTGTACCATTGAGTGTCACAACACCTTTGTCAGTATCTACATCAATATCTGTACCGCCAACTTCTGAGTTGAATAAATAACGTGTAGTAATAACAGTACTAATCTTTGCGTCAGTTAAGTCACTTTCAACGCTATCGTTATCGTTGTGCTTGATTTCAGCATTTTTTACAACGGTAAGCTCATTATTTACGCCCAGTACACCATCAAGACTTAGTACTAGTTCTTCAGCTAACTCTTTATCAAGCTCGCTTTCAACTTTACCTGTCAGTACAACCTTGCCATTTTTTACATCTGTGTTAATGTCAAAATTGTTTAGGTTAGTGTTCATTAAAAGAACTGTTTCCGCCTTTCCATCAATCCAAGCATCTTTACTTTCATTTTCCCAGCTACTTGCTTGAGCACTCATAGCAGTTGTACCAAGAACTAAAGCGGCAATAATAGATTTGTTAAATGTTTTCATAATCTTTTTCCTTTTGATTTAAGACAATTAGAGTAATGCGAACATCAGGCCAACTTTTTAAACCTTTAATATCAACAACTTAAATCAAACCTAGTTTATCTCTCTTTCAACGTGTGGTAATAATTTACAGGCTATTAAGTAATTTGTTCTCATGGTTGTTAAATAAACCAATTAATAGTGTTGTTCGTTAATATTTCATTAATTTTAAAAGGTAAAGTATCTTTGAAATAAATAAACAGCTGATTTTTAACAACTAAAAAAATGGCCTAAGCTTTGCTTTACAAAAGAGCCATTACAAAACAACAAAGTCACTCAAAGGAAAACTCATGACTGTAAAATTAGAAGATCGCCCAATTGAACAAGTGCGTGAACAAGTTATTGATCAATTAATCTATAACTACAGCCACGCGGTTATTTCTGCAGAAGCCTTTGAGCGTCGATTGGACCAAGCAATGGAAGCCACAAACAACCAAACTCTAATCGATCTGGTGAGTGACTTAGAATTAAAAGCCGACAGTAGCTATCAATCTGAAAAACGTGCCCAGTTTTCTCCTAACTACAGTAACAACACTAGTGATGAAGGACTGCACCTACGTAGTATTCTTGGGTCAAACGAACGCAGTGGCCAGTGGGTTGTGCCAAAGGTGATCCATCTTACTAACCTACTTGGTTCAATAGAATTAGATTTTACAGATGCTATTTTTCAGCACCAACACATTACTATCCATGTAAATTGCTTATTAGGCAGTGACGAAATTTATGTACCTGAGCACGTTAACGTGGTTTCTAAAATATTCAGTGTTGTTGGTAGTGTCGAAAATAAATCGGTGTCGCTCAATAAACATCAAGGGCCAACAATTACCATTGAAGGCAAAGTGGTGCTTGGCTCAGTTGAAATAAAAATTAAACGCACAATAAAAGAAAAGTTTGTCAGCTTTGCCAACAGCCTAAAAACAAGCTGGCAAGGAAAAGATAAGTATTGAAGCGATCTCCTACGTGCAGGAATATCGTAGGAACAGGCTTCAGCCGTGATAATAGTTGTGTTTGGCTGTTAATATTTTATTTGAATAGCGTGAAACCCATCGGCGCTAAAGCGCGCTCCTACGTGCAGGTATATCGTAGGAATAGGCTTTAGCCGTGATAATGGTTATGTTTGACCGTTAATATTCTGCTTGAATACCGCATGAAACCTATCGGCGCTAAAGCGCTCTCCTACGTGTAGATATATCGTAGGAACAGGCTTCAGCCGTGATAATAGTCGTGTTTGGCTGTGATGATTCGGTTTGGCTGTTAATATTTTGTTTGAATAGCGTGAAACCCATCGGCGCTAAAGCGCGCTCCTACGTGCAGGTATATCGTAGGAATAGGCTTTAGCCGTGATAATAGCTGTGTTTGGCTGTGATGATTCGGTTTGGCTGTTAATATTTTGTTTGAATAGCGTCAAACCCATCGGCGCTAAAGCGCGCTCCTACGTGCGGGTATATCGTAGGAACAGCTTTAGCCGTGATAATAGTCGTGTTTGGCTGTGATGATTCGGTTTGGCTGTTAATATTTTATTTGAATAGCGTGAAACCCATCGGCGCTAAAGCGCGCTCCTACGTGCAGGTATATCGCAGGAACAGGCTTCAGTCTGTGATAATAGTTGTGTTTGGCTGTGATGATTCGGTTTGGCTGTTAATATTTTGTTTGAATAGCGTCAAACCCATCGGCGCTAAAGCGCTGTCCTACGTGCAGGTATATCGTAGGAACAGGCTTCAGCCGTGGTAATAGCTGTGTTTGCCTATGATGATTCGTTTGGCTGTTAATATTTTATTTGAATAGCGTGAAACCCATCGGCGCTAAAGCGCTGTCCTACGTGTAGCTATATCGTAGGAACAGGCTTCAGCCGTGATGATGATTATGTTTGGCTGTTAAGGTTCTGTTTGAATACCTGTGCGAAATCTATCGGCGCTAAAGCGCTCTCCTACGTGCAGGTATATCGTAGGAACAGGCTTTAGCCGTGATAATGGTTATGTTTGACCGTTAATATTCTGCTTGAATACCGCATGAAACCTATCGGCGCTAAAGCGCGCTCCTACGTGCGGGTATATCGTAGGAACAGGCTTTAGCCGTGATAATAGTCGTGTTTGGCTGTGATGATTCGGTTTGAATTTTGTCCCAAATCATAAATCGTTATTTCGCTCACAGGGAATATCACTTAAATACTCAACAAACTCTACTTCAAAACCAGCAGGATCAATAAAGTACACATTTTTCCTGAATGGATTATCTGCACCTGGTTTAGCAATGCTATAACCCGCATTTTCTAAACGCGAAATAACCGCAGCTATATTACTAGTCACATAAGCAAAATGCGCAAGGCCAACTTGGTGTCCTGTTAGATTACGATTAGGTTGCTCACCATTATCGCTAAGTGCTAGATACTGGCGATCATCTCCAAAGTGCAACCATTTACGTGGTTTTCCATGCCAATCACCTCGCCCTTCGCTTCTGATTGACCAATGTGGAAAAGCGGCCTTATAAAAATGTAGCATCTCATCAACATTACTCACCACCAAATTTACGTGCTCTAAATACATAATAAATACCCTTTATTTAAAATAATTTAAGTCACAATAAAACCTCAACAATAGTTGAGGTAAAGTGTTTTTATTTAAAATTGGATAATAAAAAGATAACCGATTTGCGCGGCGTAAAGCCCCGCCTACAACAAACCCAAATATCTGAGTCAATCATACCTGTAGGCGGGAGTTTACCCCGCGCAATGTTATGCTTATGACTGACGGCTGACGGCTGACGGCTGACGGCTTACAACTTCAAGCTTTAACCTAACTTCCCGCAACCTGCATTTGTTCAATCAATACCGAGCCTGTTTGAATACCACCACGACGCTCTATATCGCCACCAATTCCACTAATTGCCTTAAACATATCTTGTAACTTACCGGCAATGGTAATTTCACTCACTGGATATTGAATTTCACCATTTTCAACCCAGAAACCCGCTGCGCCACGAGAGTAATCACCCGTTACTGTGTTAACTCCTTGGCCCATTAGCTCTGTAACCAATAAGCCTGTGCCCATTGTTTTTAATAATGCAGCTAAATCAGCATGAGTTTGCTCAACCAACCAATTATGAATGCCACCAGCATGGCCTGTTGGTGTCATATTCATCTTACGTGCAGCGTAGCTCGCTAATAAATAAGTTTGTAACTGGCCACCTTGAATGATCTCACGATCAATTGTTTTTACACCTTCACTATCAAAAGGAGATGACGCTAAGCCTTTTAAAATATGCGGACGTTCTGAAATATTAACGCAATTGCTAAATACTTGTTTACCTAAGCTGTCTAATAAAAAACTCGATTTACGATATAGTGCACCACCGCCAATAGCCGACACTAAATGCCCAAACAATGAGTTGGCAATATCAGCTCTAAAAACAACCGGGACTTTCATGGTGCCTAACTTTTGGCTATTAAGTTTTGCTAACGTTTCAGTGGCAGCTTCCAGACCAACTGAAGCCGCATCATTTAACCCTGCTTGGTCACGTGCTACAGTGTACGCAGAATCACGCTGCATTTGTTCGCCATCTTTACCTATCACCATAGTGCTAATGCTATGACGTGTGCGCGGGTAACCAGTGATTAAGCCATGGCTATTACCATATACTCGTAAGCCTTGATGTGATGAAAAACTAGCGCCGTCAGAATTCACAATGCGCTCATCAGCATTGAGTGCAGCTTGTTCTGCCGCATGACATAACTCGATACCCTCTTCAGGGCTCACATCCCATGGGTGGTATAAATCTAAATCAAGTGGAGCAAATTCAAGTAATTCCTTATCGGCAACACCATTATGCGGGTCATCAGATGTGAACTTTGCAATATCAATTGCTTTTTCGACGACGGTACGTAACGTTTTAGGATTTAAATCAGCCGTTGATGCAGACCCTTTATGATTGCCAACATAAACGCTGATCCCCAATCCACCGTCTTGGTTAAACTCAATCGTTTCGACCTCACCCATACGTGTGCTTACCGATAAACCCGATGTGCTCGACATTGCCGCTTCGGCTCCAGTTGCACCAAGTTTTTTTGCATGCTCTAGCACTTCTGCCACGGCATCTTTGACTTGAGAAATCTGAGTGTAAATAGGATCTTGCTGTTGGCTTTTCATATTTTAGGTCCTGAGCTTGTAACGCTTACAATATACTTAAATGCTAACACACTCATCGCATTGCATCAGCTAATATTAATCATTAAAAGAATCGCGTATAATGCCGACAGTTAACGTTATTATATGAGCACCCCATGGCGAAGAAAAAAGGCAAGCCTGCTGAAATTGAAGAAGAAATTATCTATGTATCAAAAAGTGAACTCAAACGCGAAGCGCAAGAGTTTCATCAGTTAGGTTCCGAAATTGCCAAAATGGGGAAAAAGCAACGCGAACGCTTACCCTTAAATGACGATTTAAAAGCTGCAATGGTTGTTGCTGATAAAATCAGCAACAAGAGCGATGCATACCGTCGCCACCTAAACTACATAGCAAAAACATTACGTACTGTTGAAAACATCGAAGACATAAAAGCGATTATCGACATCATGCTTAATAAAAATAATCAGGCTGAAGTTATGATTAAAAAAATTGAGCAATTACGTAGTGACTTAATAGCACAAGGTGATGATTTAATTAATCAAACAATTGAAGATTACCCTGCACTAGAGCGTCAAAAAATGCGTCAATTAGTGCGTAATGCTGCCAAAGAAGCTAAAGCAGAAAAGCCAGCACGAGGCTATAAAGAGCTTTTTCAGTATTTAAAAGAAACAATAATGTCATAATATTAAATATTATTGATATTAAAAAAGCCTATTAATACAACGTATTAATAGGCTTTTTTATTTGTACACTAAAGCGCTGACGCCCTAGCCTAGCTAACAATACCTAATGGTTGGGCATTTTTCCAAGCACCCCGAGTGAAATCAGGGATATCAATTGATGCACTTCGGTTGCTGACTGACTGCGCCGATAACGGCGATATAACCGACCATGCTGCGCCATCGTATACATCTTGATCTAAAGCTTCGCCATTGCGTAAACAATAAATCATGCGCCAAAACATTAAAAAGTCCATGCCGCCATGCCCGCCATTACGCTGCGCTTCTTCACCCATTTTAGTCCATAACGGATGATCATATTTTTTATACCAATCTTCCATTTCATAATCCCACTCATGAAAACTCTTAGAGCCGCCTTCTTCAAGCGCGATACGATTTGGAAAACCAGCAAATACACCATTAGTGCCTTGAATTAAATTATGACGAGAATAAGGCCTTGGTGTAGTCGTATCGTGCTGGACCATAATACTGCGCCCTTTGATTGTTTTGATAAGCGTGGTGTTCATGTCACCAGCGATGTAGTTAAGTTGATTGCGTTGATGATCTGCAGGAAACTCTTTTTTAGCGTAAGCACTGCGGCCTAAAGCGGGTGAACTCATCGACGTTAAAAAATCAAAACGATCGCCACGGTTAATATTCATATACTGTGATACCGGCCCTAAGCCATGTGTTGGGTATAAGTTACCATCACGCTGAGCATGCCACGCAGTACGCCAGGAGCCCGTTTTATGCTCAAGCTCTTTCATCTGCCAACGTAGCTCATGAATATACGCCGCTTCACCATGCAATAACTCGCCAAATACACCTTGGCGAACCATATTCAATACCATTAACTCATCGCGGCCGTAGTTGACGTTTTCCATCATCATACAGTTCTTTTGGGTGCGCTCTGCGGTATCGACAATTTGCCACATTTCTTCAACTGTTAATGCCAGTGGTACTTCAACAAATGCGTGCTTACCGCTATTCATGGTATCAATCGCCATCGGAGCATGCCATGCCCAGGGGGTTGAAATAATAACAATATCAATATCATCGCGATTAAGCATTTCTTGATAGGCGTTATCAGCTCCTGAATATAGCGCAGGCTTTGGAAGGCCTTTATCTGTTAAGAATTTTGCTGAACGTTCGAGTGCTTCTGTATGCGTATCGCAAATGGCTGTTATCTTAGTACCCGCAATATGACTCATGCGTTTTACATGACCATAACCACGCTGGCCTACACCTATAAAGCCCACCCGTACAACATCCATTTTTGGTGCAATTAAACCAATAACTGAACGCCCTTGTTGTGCTGGCGTAACTGCTCCGCCATTAACACCACTTGCACACCCTGCCACAACACTTGCTGCAGCCGCTGCACTAGCCGCTTTTAAAAAGTCTCGACGATTAAACTGCTTCATTATTATTATCCTTGAATTAACCTGTTTTTAACTTACCTAAAACAGGTTAATAGGTAAAGCTGATAGGGATAGATAGCAGAAAAAGGAGATTAATGTAGAAGAGCGCTTTAGCGCCGATGGGTTTTGCACAGGTATTCAAACCGAATTCATAACAGCCAAACATAACCATTACCACGGCTGAAGCCTGTTCCTACGATATACCTATACGTAGGAGAGCGCTTTAGCGCCGATAGGATTTCGCACGGTATTCAAACCGAATCCATAACAGCCAAACATAACCATTATCACGGCTGAAGTCTGTTTCAACAATATACCCGCACGTAGGAGAGCGCTTTAGCGCAGATGGGTTTTGCACAGGTATTTAAACAGAATCATCACAGCCAAAAATAACCATCATCACGGCTCAAGCCTGTTTCAACAATATATTTGCACGTAGGAGAGCGCTTTAGCGCCGATGGGATTTCGCACGGTATTCAAACCGAATCCATAACAGCCAAAAATAACCATCATCACGGCTAAAGCCTGTTCCTACGATATACCTACACGTAGGAGAGCGCTTTAGCGCCGATGGGGGAAATCACACAATATAAGATTAAATCAAAATAGAGAGTGCAATCACGGCTGAAGCCTGTTCCTACGATATATCTACACGTAGGAGAGCGCTTTAGCGCCGATAGGGTTTATCAAAATACAACCCCTTAAGAGCAAATGCGGCTCTTAAGGGTTATCTGTTGTGATTCAATGAAAACTAGTTAAACATCACTTAACATAGCTTTAAGCGTGCTTTTTTTAGCTAGAATATCACGATATAACGCAAACTGATTTTGCGCACGTTCAAGGTTATGATTCGCATGCTTGATCGAGAAATAATGATCACCATCAATGTAATCAGTTAAAAAACGTAAACCAATCATAAACGTCATTACCTTTGTGCCTAACCAAAAACTTTGCTTTTCTTGTTCAGTGATTAGGTCTTTTAAAGGTTCCACATATCCCTTAACAACCGCTTCAAAAATGTCTTCACGCACACGCACGTTTGCTAAGTTTGTTGAATCTTCTTGTTCTGGAGAACAAAAAGTTCGCACCATATCACCAAAATCATAAAGCCAATAACCTGGCATGCAGGTGTCTAAATCAATAACGGCTTTTGCACCATGTGATTTATTACAAAACAACATGTTGTTAATTTTAGTATCGTTATGACAAGGGCGAATTGGTACAACCCCTTTCAATGCCTTTAATTCATCAATTAAACCAAATTGAGATAAGCAAAAATCAACCTCCGCTTGGCAACTTGCTAAACGGTTTTCAGGGTCTGCTTTGATAACGTCTGTTAATTTTTCAGCGCGCATTGCTAAATTATGAAAATCAGGAATAACATGGTGTAACTGCTTCGCATCAAAATCTTCTAACGCAACAGCAAACTGGCCAAATGCATTGGCCGCAGTTTCTGCTTGTGAAGTATTTGCCACTACATCTTCACTATAACTGCCGCCAATAAATTCGAGCGCACGCCACAAACCTTGTTCACACTCAACTAAATAATCATCGCCAACCGTCGCAACATGACGAATAATATCTAAATTATATTCGCCTACTTGATGCTTTTGCGTTAAATGGGATTCAATTAAACGTGCGTTTTTAACCAGCATATCTGGTTCAGGAAAAACGTCGGTATTGAGTTTTTGGACTACTAACGACTTGCTAGGCACGCTTAACAGCATAGTGCTGTTAATATGGCCACTTCCAATCGGCTTCATGCTGACACGTTCATTGCCTAGACCAAAATTCTCAGACAAGTAAACCGCAGTGGGATTTGACTTCATACTTACTTCGCTATTTTTGTGCCCAGAAAAAGGCAAGATCGGTGCTATTTCATCCATGACGTAATTCATATAATTTACTCGCAACATCCTGTAATTCAGATTTATAGGTCACTCCATACCAGGACTCTTGCGCAGTATAAACGGTGACACTTTGTTGATTGTTTGTGATCGTTTGTTGAATTTGATCAGGCAAATAATACTCCATCTTGACACCGTTGTCATATTTTTGCAGGAAGTTATCAAAACCGGTTTCTAATCTATTGAAAAATGAAGGCGTTAACCCCCAAAAACTCATTGAACCTAGCGCATCATCAGCAATGTGAACCCGCTGTTGCTGTGGGTTTTCACCCATAAGGGAGTTGTTTTCTATGCTTATGTTTAAAAACTCAATAACATTTATAAGCTGGTTATTTTGGATCTTGCAAACACCTCGATTAACGCCTCCTTGATCAGATAAAGTATTGATAATTGGGTAACCAACCATCGCCCAATCTGAGTGTAATTTAAAATGTTCAGCCAATAAATTAAATGACGAAGTTCCATAATAATCATCAGCGGTAATCACAATAAAAGGATTATGTACATGCTGTTTTGCGCACAATAAAGCATGACCCGTGCCCCAAGGCTTTACACGTTCATCAACCAGTGCTTTAAATTGCACTGGTACTAAATCAATTCGCTGTTCAACCAACACCACGTCAAGATCTAAAGGCAGACGCGGTAAAATAACCTGCTCTATTTCACTGCGAACAGCCTGGTTGATTATAATAACCACTTGAGTCACACCTGCAGCATATGCATCTGCAATACTTAACTCCATGATGGTACAGCCTAATCCTGATATTTCAGCAATTTGCTTGTTGCCACCAAAGCGACTGCCTAAGCCGCCCGCCAATATAACTAAACTCAAATCATGTTTTTTAATATTCATTTTCAACCATTTTTATTATTCTCGATTCTTAACGACCTAAGTGTATCAGTTTTAACACTTGTCTCTATACCCAAATATAGTTATCTAAATAACAACTATTTTGCAATTTCAACGCTTGTCGCATTACCTAAAATAGCCTTGTACTTTTGCGCTAATGCTTGCTTTGCTTGCTCATCGCCGTGCACAATTTTAATCAAAGCAGGCTTTTTGCGCATTCCTGTTACAAACTTAACTAAGCCTTTTTGATCTGCGTGAGCGCTGTAACCACTAATTGTATGAATTTTAGCGCGTATAGTCACTTTACTGTCGTTAATATGCACATAACCGCCACGTGGGCCATATGTTTGAATGTCTCGGCCAAGCGTTCCACGGCCTTGGTAACCAACAAAAATTATATCCGTTGTTTTATCTGACAAAAATCGGCTCAGGTAATTCACAATTCGGCCACCTGTGCACATGCCACTCGCGGCAATAACAATTGCAGCTTCATCTCGCTTACTTAAATACTCAATCACTGCAAGATGCTCTTTATGGCTATCAACAGTATGTAATTGTCGAAAATCTAACGGGTGACGGCCGTTCGCTAAACGCTTTTTAGCCTCATCATCCCATAGACTTTTAAACTCTCGATATTTACTCGTAAAATTAGCCGCCATAGGTGAATCAACAATCACATTAATACTTTGCCAAGATGGGTTTTTACGGGCGTTGTGAATAATTTGCTCTAACTCGTAGAGTAACTCCTGCGTACGCCCAATGCTAAAAGCAGGCACTAATACAACGCCGCTGTCTGCAACCGCTTTTTCAATCACTTTTTTAAGCGTTGATGTTCGCTCTTTTCGCCCTTGATGGTTTTTATCGCCGTAGGTTGATTCAATCACGAGCACATCAGCCTTATAAGGCGCTTTGGGGCTTGGTAACAGCGGCGTATAAGGCGCGCCTAAATCACCAGAAAACACCACACGCTGAAGATTAGGTTTTACCCCTACATCGACTTCAACATAAGCTGAACCAAGAATATGCCCAGCACGCTGAAACCGAGCCTTTGTAAGGGGTAACTCATTACTGCCAGGTAACTCAAACCACCGATTAAATTCAACAGCGACAATACGTTTTTCAAGTAAACTTAAGCAGGCATCTATGATTTTTTGATCTCGCGTTACACCCACTTTAAGTGCATCTTCAATCACCAAGGGCAACAAGCTTGCTGATGCCTTTGAGGTAAAAATGGGTCCACTAAAACCAGCAGCAAACAAATAAGGAATACGGCCAACATGATCAATATGGCAATGAGTCACGATTAATGCCGTAACGGTAGAAATATCAAAATCGATTGCTAAATCTGGCCCCGCGTCTTCACCTTGAAAAATACCACAATCAATCAGCACCGATTCAGTACTTGTATAGTCGAGTTGATGACAAGAGCCTGTCACCCCATTCACCGCTCCATGGTGTGTAATATTCATAATATATCCTTATATGTTTAAACAATGTACAGCGAGATTAAAATATATCAGCACAAAATAAAAGAGATAAACATAATGCCCGCACGTAGGAGAGCGCTTTAGCGCCGATAGGTTTCGCACAGGTATTCAAACCGAATCCATAACAGCTAAACATAACCATTATCACGGCTGAAGCCTGTTTCAACAATATATTTGCACGTAGGAGAGCGCTTTAGCGCCGATGGATTTCGCACAGGTATTCAAACCGAATCCATAACAGCCAAACATAACCATTATCACGGCTAAAGCCTATTCCTACGATATATCTACACGTAGGAGAGCGCTTTAGCGCCGATAGGTTTCATGCGATGTTCAGCAGAATATTAACGATCAAACCGAATCCATCACAGCCAAAAATAACCATCATCACGGCTAAAACCTGTTCCTACGATATACTCGCACGTAGGAGAGCGCTTTAGCGCCGATAGATTTCGCACAGATATTCAAACAGAACCTTAACAGCCAAACATAATCATCATCACGGCTAAAGCCTGTTCCTACGATATACCTGCACGTAGGAGAGCGCTTTAGCGCCGATGGGTTTCGCACGATGTTCAAGCAGAATATTAACGGCCAAAAATAACCATCATCACGGCTAAAGCCTGTTCCTACGATATACCCGCACGTAGGAGAGCGCTTTAGCGCCGATGGGTTTCGCACTGTATTCAAACAAAATCATCACAGCCAAAAATAACCATCATCACGGCTGAAGCCTGTTCCTACGATATATCTACACGTAGGAGAGCGCTTTAGCGCCGATGGATTTCGCACAAGTATTCAAACAGAATCATCACAGTCAAACATAACTATTTTCACGGCTAAAACCTGTTCCTACGATATACCTGCACGTAGGAGAGCGCTTTAGCGCCGATAGGGTTTCGCACGATGTTCAAGCAGAATATTAACGGTCAAACAGAATCATCACAGTCAAACATAACTATTTTCACGGCTAAAGCCTGTTCCTACGATATACCTGCACGTAGGAGAGCGCTTTAGCGCCGATAGATTTCGCATAGGTATTCAAACAGAACCTTAACAGCCAAACATAATCATCATCACGGCTAAAGCCTGTTCCTACGATATACCTGCACGTAGGAGAGCGCTTTAGCGCCGATGGGGTTACTTAATTTGAAATGCCAGCATTAATCATTGCTTTGTATTTGCAATCATTTAAAATAAATTTCTTCGTTCTAAATACTGGTGTTTTCATGGCTAAAGACAGGTTCGCACCAAAGCCTTTAAACGATATTATGGCGGGCCTCAGCGGCAGATTGGCGTCATATGCAGGCAAAAGCCAAGCTCTCGATAAGCAGCAAACTTTACTGAGTGATTTTTTAGGCGCTAATTTAGGCAGTAAATGTCGCGTAAGTAACTATCGCGATGGCACACTTATGATCGAAGCGGTATCAGCGCCTATCGCACTACGTTTAAATTATTTAAAAATGGATATGCTTTCACATTTTCGAGCTGCTGGTATGGCTGAGCTTGGGCAAATAAAAATTACTGCAAATCCACAAACTACGCAGCGCTTGAGCCCAAACACCACTACAAAAATGAATAACAACGCACCCGCAGCTAAACAACCCCCCATGAGCGAACAAACAGCAGATTACCTCACCGCAATTGCCTCAAACGCCCCTCCTTCGCTTAAAGCAAAGCTAGAGCGACTCGCACGGCACGGGAAAAAGTAAGTACCTCATTGATAATAAGCCAGCCGATTGCTTTGTTTTCACCCTTGATTTTATTTTATCCACCTCCATATATTCATCGTTAATGTAATAAATGAGCAAGATTAAAGTTATCTTTACGGTATTTACGAAATTTTTCAGTTAAAAATGGGCATCTTGATGAACAGGTGGTTCGTTGTTTCGCAGAGTCTGGTATAGTAACGCACGTAATAAATGATGCATTTTGCAGCGTTTATTAAAATTGCTAATTAATATGTTCTTTTTATGAGCAGTATATTAATTAGTAATGACCCCAAAACGCTTGGGCATATCAAAATGGGTTAGCTGATAATCGGCTAACAAAGAATATATTGTAACGGTTTTATCATGATATCTAATTTATTTACCAAGATTTTTGGTAGTCGCAATGACCGCACTATTAAAAATTTAAGAAAGACGGTCGCGCTGATCAACGCACTTGAAACGCAACTAGAAGCGCTTTCAGACGAAGATTTAAAAGCCAAAACAGCAGAGTTTAGAGAACGTTACGATAACGGACAAAGCCTTGATGACATTCTGCCAGAGGCCTTTGCTGTGGTACGTGAAGCATCAAAGCGTGTTAATAGCATGCGTCACTTTGACGTACAGCTTCTTGGCGGTATGGTACTAAACCAAGGGCGTATTGCAGAAATGCGCACCGGTGAAGGTAAAACACTTACTGCAAGTTTACCGGCTTACTTACGTGGCTTAACGGGTAAAGGCGTCCACGTTATTACCGTGAACGACTACTTAGCAAAACGTGATGCTGAAACAAACCGTCCACTATTTGAATTTTTAGGCTTAACAGTTGGCTGCAACGTACCAGGTATGATGCCGCAGCAGAAAAAAGAAGCCTACGCTGCCAATATTACTTACGGTACAAATAACGAGTTTGGTTTTGATTACCTACGTGACAACATGGCGTTTAGCATTAACGAACGCGTACAACGTCCACTTTACTACGCAGTAGTGGATGAAGTTGACTCAATCTTAATTGATGAAGCGCGTACTCCGCTTATCATTTCAGGCCCAGCTGAGGATAGCTCTGAGCTTTACACTGAAATCAATACCATCGTTCCTACTCTTGAACTACAAGAAAAAGAAGACGAAGAAGGTATTGAAGGCGATGGCGATTTCACAATCGATGAAAAATCTAAGCAAGTTCATTTAACTGAACGCGGCCAAATTAAAGTTGAAGAATTACTAACCGAGCGCGGTTTAATAGCAGAAGGCGATTCGCTTTATTCTGCAGGTAGTATCACTTTACTAAGCCATGTTTATGCTGCATTGCGCGCTCACAAGCTCTATCAAAAAGATGTTGATTACGTTGTAAAAGAAAACGAAGTTATCATAATCGATGAGCATACAGGCCGTTCAATGGAAGGGCGTCGTTGGTCTGAAGGTTTACACCAAGCTGTTGAAGCTAAAGAAGGTGTAAAAATTCAAAACGAAAACCAAACGTTGGCATCAATCACATTCCAAAACTACTTCCGTATTTACGAAACCCTTGCAGGTATGACAGGTACTGCCGACACTGAAGCATTTGAGTTCCAGTCAATCTACGGCCTTGATACTGTTGTTATGCCAACTAATAAGCCAATGATCCGCGATGACCGTGCTGACCTAGTTTACTTAACGCAAGAAGAAAAATACGAAGCAATTTTAGTCGATATTAAAGATTGCCAAGAGCGCGGCCAACCAGTATTGGTGGGTACAATTTCGATTGAAAGCTCTGAGTACTTATCGCAATTTTTACGTAAAGAAAAAATTAAGCACAACGTACTTAATGCTAAGTTCCATGCCCAAGAAGCTGACATCGTTGCTGATGCAGGTTTACCTGGAACAGTAACCATTGCAACTAACATGGCCGGTCGTGGTACTGATATTGTGTTAGGTGGTAACTGGAATAGCGAACTTGAAAAACTTGATAACCCAAGTGATGAAAAAATAGCTGAAATCAAAGCGGCATGGCAAATACGTCACGATGCAGTAATTACAGCTGGCGGTTTACATATTATTGGTACCGAGCGTCATGAATCTCGCCGTATTGATAATCAGCTTCGTGGTCGTTCTGGTCGTCAGGGTGATGCTGGGTCAAGCCGTTTTTACTTATCAATGGATGACGCATTAATGCGTATATTTGCTGGTGAACGCATGACTAATATGATGCGTAAACTCGGCATGCAACGCGGCGAAGCCATCGAGCACCCATGGGTTAACCGCGCAATTGAAAACGCACAACGCAAAGTAGAAGCACGTAACTTTGACGTTCGTAAACAATTACTAGAATACGATGACGTAGCAAACGACCAACGTCGTGTTGTATACGCACAACGTAATGAGTTACTTGTTGAAGGCGATATTTCAGAAACCATCACGGTTATTCGTGGCGATGTACTTGGTAACACAATTGACCAATATATTGCACCGCAAAGCCTTGCTGAAATGTGGGATATCCCAGGCCTAGAAGAACGCTTAAAACAAGATTTCTTGATCGAGCTACCAATCACACAATGGCTAGCAGACGACAACAAGCTTTACGAAGAAAAGCTGCGTGAACGAATCGAAGAAGAGATCAATACCGCATACAAGCAAAAAGAAGAGCAAGTTGGCGAACCAGTACTTCGCCAGTTTGAAAAAGCAATTATGCTGCAAAGCCTTGATCAACATTGGAAAGATCACCTTGCTGCAATGGACCATTTACGCCAAGGTATTCACTTACGCGGTTATGCACAAAAGAACCCTAAGCAAGAATACAAGCGTGAATCGTTTGAATTGTTCTCAGAGATGCTTGAAAACCTTAAAATCGACGTAGTAAGTATTTTAAGTAAAGTACAAGTGCGCGCTGAAGAAGACGTTGAAAAAATCGAAGAGCAACATCGCAAAAGCGAAAGCGCACCTCGCGAATATCAACACGAAGAAGTTGAGCACGTTGGCGGCGAAACACCACAAGGTGCCGTAGTCGCAGCTCGTGCGGAGCCAAAAGTTGGCCGTAACGAACCATGCCCTTGTAAATCAGGTCAAAAATTTAAACAGTGTTGCGGTAAATTAAAGTAACCATATATTGTTAAGTAATAATTAAAAAGCGACGCCTGCGTCGCTTTTTTTATGAAAATAATTAGGTGACAATAACCGATATAAGCTGGCTTTGGCGTTTATATTTACCGTAGGCGGGGCTTTACGCCGCGCAGATTAATTAAAAATAGAGATTAAAATATGACAAAAAAAATAATCCACGTAGCCGTTGGCGTTATCAAAGCTGGCAACACATTATTTATTTGCAAACGCCCAGACGATAAACACCAAGGCGGTTTATGGGAGTTTCCGGGTGGGAAAGTAGAAAGCGGCGAAACCGTATTTGAGGCACTAAAACGCGAACTTATTGAAGAAGTAGCATTAACGATTCACAGCTCAAGCCAGCTAATGGTCATAGAACATGATTATGGCGATAAATGTGTAAAACTAGACGTGCATGTTGTCACCGACTTCAGCGGCGATGCACATGGCGCCGAAGGCCAATTAAGCGCATGGGTAGCAATTGATAAGCTAAGCGAATACAACTTCCCCGCCGCCAATGTAGAAATCATCGAAAAAATAAAAACACAATTTTAAACTCCACCTCGCGCATTAAAACCAAACTGCGCGAGGTAAACTCCCGCCTACAAATACACAAAATACCAGTGCTTAAATTTGCCGTAGGCGGGGCTTTACGCCGCGCAAATTAACAAAAAACCAAACTGTGGAGATAACTCCCGCCTACAAATAAACCAAACATCCATTCTTAAATTTGCCGTAGGCTGGGCTTTACGCCGCGCAAATTAACAAAAACACCAAACTGCGCGAGGTAAACTCCCGCCTACAAATACACAAAATACCAGTGCTAACATTTGCCGTAGGCGGGGCTTTACGCCGCGCAAATTAACAAAAATACCAAACCGCGCGAGGTAAACTCCCGCCTACAAATAAACCAAACACCCATTCTTAAATTTGCCGTAGGCGGGGCTTTACGCCGCGCAATTAACAAAAACACCAAACCGCGCGAGGTAACCCCCCACCTACAAATACACAAAAGACCAGTGCTAACATTTGCCGTAGGCGGGGCTTTATGCCGCGCAAATTAATTGATATAAATGCAATCCCAATAAGGGTATAGCGATACATTTTTTACTAACTCCCCTCTTAGCGGGTTAGCGACTATGTAACGCGCATAATTGATTAAATCGCTTTCATTTCTTATTAAATGATCATAATAGTCAGGCTGCCAAAACTTATTAAGTTGAGCATTCATTCTGGCAATTTTAGTTGTTCGTCCTTTAAACGTTCGAATAACCCCACTTAATTCCATTTTTAATTGCAACTGAAAAAGCCAGTGAATATGATCTGGCATAAAAACAAATGCAATTGTTTTTGCTGCACCCTCTTCTTCTAGTCTTTTCATTTCACATATAAAGGCTCTATTTAGATATAAATCCATCAGTAGCGCCTCTCTATGGTAGGTCACAATAGTTACACAATAATAATGATTAGCTAAAGATATACGGCCTTTTCTTAAGTTATGAGAGTTTTTCATTGTGAATGCGATTTAGTGTTTATTTAAACATAGCAGATAAAAATTAAAACCAAACTGTGGAGATAACTCCCGCCTACAAATACACAAAATACTAGTGCTTAAATTTGCCGTAGGCGGGGCTTTACGCCGCACAAATTAACAAAAAACACCAAACAGCGCGAGGTAAACTCCCGCCTACAAATAAACCAAACACCCATTGCTTAAATTTGCCGTAGGCGGGGCTTTACGCCGCGTAAATTAAAAAAACACCAAACCGCGCGAGGTAAACTCCCGCCTACCAATAAACCAAACACCCATTCTTAAATTTGCCGTAGGCGGGGCTTTACGCCGCGCAAATTAACAAAAAAACCAACCGCGCGAGGTAACCCCCCGCCTACAAATACACAAAATACCAGTGCTTAAATTTGCCGTAGGCGGGGCTTTACGCCGCGCAAATTAACAAAAATACCAAACCGCGCGAGGTAAACTCCCGCCTACAAATAAACCAAACACCCATTCTTAAATTTGCCGTAGGCGGGGCTTTACGCCGCGCAAATTAACAAAAAACCAAACTGTGGAGATAACTCCCGCCTACAAATAAACCAAACATCCATTCTTAAATTTGCCGTAGGCTGGGCTTTACGCCGCGCAAATTAACAAAAACACCAAACTGCGCGAGGTAAACTCCCGCCTACATCGGCTTGAACAGCTTTGATTCTGCTCTTCGATAAACTTTGTTACATATTAGCTACTATCGTTGCGTGTAACTGGTTTATTGTTGTTACGAACAGGTTTAAGATGGGGTCAGAGAATATTCTATCGAAATACTTTATTTATTCGGTTAACTGATTATTCATACAACAACTAACAAACGAGACTCTCATGAAAAAAGTAACTCTTACTGCAGCAAGTATTGCACTTGCTTTGGGACTAGTCGGCTGTGGCGATAAACAAGAACAAACAAAAGCCCCAGAAACAGCGGCGGTTAGCGCACCGGTTGAACAATTAAATTCAGGCATTGAATTAGCGAACATGGATAAATCAGTCCGTGCTCAGGATGATTTTTACTACCACGTAAACGGCCAATGGCTAGCAACGACAGAAATCCCGGGGGATAAATCTAACTACGGCTCATTTTCACAGCTATATGACGAATCACAAAAAGCCATGAAAACAGTACTTGAAAAAGCAGCGGCAAGTACAACAGCAAAACCAGGCAGTGATGAGTACAAACTTGGCGCTTTCTTTAAAAGCTACATGGACGAAAATGCGCGTGAAGAACTTAACATTTCACCGCTAATGACACAGCTAAATACGATTGACGCAGTAAAAAACAAGTCTGACCTCGTTACATTAATGGCGCAACTTCGCATGCAAGGCGGCAGCGCTCCATTTGGTTGGTATGTAAATAATGACGCAAAAAATTCAAGCGAATATGCCCTGTATGCTTATCAATCAGGTTTAGGCTTACCTGATCGTGATTATTACTTAAAAGACGATGAAAAATTCACTAAAATCCGCGCGGCTTATAATACCTACGTAACTGAAGTATTAAAGCGTGCTGGTGTACAAAAACCAGAGCAACAAGCAAAAGCTATTGTTGCACTTGAAACCAATATTGCACAAGCGCAATGGAGTCGTGTAGAGCAGCGTGATGCAACTAAAACATACAATAAAATGAGTGTAGCTGATGCCAGTAAATTAACAGGAAGCTTTGACCTTGTTGAATATTTTAAAGCATCTGGCGTGAATACTACTGATATCATAGTGGGTCAACCAAGTTACTTTGAAAAATTTGCCGATATTTACGCAAAAACCGATGTAACAACATGGCAAAATTACCTTAAGTTTCACTTTGTAAGCAACTATGCAGGCCTACTAAATAAAGACCTTGTTGACTTAAACTTTAACTTTTACAGCACAACATTACGCGGCGTAGAAGAACAAGCCCCACTTTGGAAGCAAGCTGTTGATGCGTCAAATGGTGTGCTAGGTGAAATTTTAGGCAAAGTCTACGTTAAAGAAAACTTCCCGCCTGAAGCTAAAGCGCGTATGGAAGAACTCGTTGATAACGTGATCAAAGGCTATGGCGTAGCAATTGAAAACCTTGAATGGATGAGCCCAGAAACTAAACTTGCTGCAAAAGAAAAGCTCGATAAATTCACACCAAAAATTGGCTACCCTGACAACTGGAAAGACTACTCAGCGCTAAGTATTAATGCTGATGAGTTAGTAGGTAACTATATTCGCCATAGCGAATGGTCATACGCAGATATGATTGCAAAGTTAGGTAAGCCAGTAGATCGTTCTGAATGGCACATGACACCACAAACCGTTAATGCCTACTACAACCCGGTTAATAATGAAATTGTATTTCCAGCCGCGATTTTACAACCACCATTTTTTAACTTAGACGCTGATGATGCAGTAAATTATGGCGCAATTGGCGCTGTAATTGGCCACGAACTTGGTCATGGCTTTGATGATCAAGGCGCTAAATACGATGGTGACGGCAATTTACGTAACTGGTGGAGTGAGTCAGACCTTAAGCAATTTGGTGAGCGTACAGGTCAGTTAGTCGCACAATATAACGAATATAAGCCATTTGAAGATGCGAACGTTAATGGTGAGCTTACATTAGGCGAAAACATCGGTGATTTAGGCGGCCTAACCGTTGCCCACACTGCGTACCAGCTATCTTTAGGAAATGATAAAGCACCGATTATTGATGGCTACACTGGCGACCAGCGCTTCTTTATGGGTTGGTCACAAATTTGGCGTCGTAAATATCGTGACGAAGAGTTACGTAATCGCCTAATGACAGATTCGCATTCGCCAAGCCATTACCGTGTAATTGGTATTTTATCGAACATGCCTGAATTTTATAAAGCATACGACGTAAAAGAAGGCGATAAAATGTATATCAAACCAGAAGATCGCGTAAAGATCTGGTAATACTGATTACACTGTAAGTTATTTAGCTCGTTAGAGTAGTAATGTTTCAATAGAATTAGCATCACCATTCTTACGATCAAAAAAGCCACCTTAAAATAGGTGGCTTTTTATTGCCCAAACAAAAGTAGTTGTAGGAACAGGCTTTAGCCGTGAAAATGCTTATTTTTGGCTATGATAATTCGTTTGAATACAGTAAAACCATCGGCGCTAAAGCGCCCTCCTACGTGTAAGTAATACCGTAGGAACAGGCTTTAGCCGTAAAAATGCTTATTTTTGGCTATGATAATTCGCCTGAATACAGCGTAAACCATCGGCGCTAAAGCGCGCTCCTACTTGTAGGTATATCGTAGGAACAGGCTCCAGCCGTGGAATTCCTATTTGTAGCTATGATAATTCGTTTGAATACAGCGTAAAACCATCGGCGCTAAAGCGCGCTCCTACGTGTAAGTAACCCGTAGGAACGCTTTAGCCGTGAAAATGCTTATTTTTGGCTATGATAATTCGTTTGAATACAGTAAAACCATCGGCGCTAAAGCACCCTCCTACGTGTAAGTAATACCGTAGGAACAGGCTTTAGCCGTGAAAATGCTTATTTTTGGCTATGATAATTCGTTTGAATACAGCGTAAAACCATCGGCGCTAAAGCACCCTCCTACGTGTAAGTAATACCGTAGGAACAGGCTTTAGCCGTGAAAATGCTTATTTTTGGCTATGATAATTCGCCTGAATACAGTAAAACCATCGGCGCTAAAGCCCCCTCCTACGTGTAAATAACCCGTAGGAACAGGCTTTAGCCGTGAAAATGCTTATTTTTGGCTATGATAATTCGTTTGAATATAGCGTAAACCATCGGCGCTAAAGCGCTCTCCTACGTGTAAGTAACCCGTAGGAACAGGCTTCAGCCCTGAGAATGGTTATTTTGGCTATGATAATTCGTCTGAATACAGCGTAAACCATCGGCGCTAAAGCGCCCTCCTACGTGTAAGTAACCCGTAGGAACAGGCTTTAGCCGTGAGAATTCTTACTTGTGGCTATAATAATTCGTCTGAATACAGCGTAAACCATCGGCGCTAAAGCGCTCTCCTACGTGTAAGTAACCCGTAGGAACAGGCTTTAGCCGTGAAATGGTTATTTGTGGCTATGATAATTCGTTTGAATACAACGTAAAACCATCGGCGCTAAAGCACTCTCCTACGTGTAAGTAACCCGTAGGAACAGGCTTTAGCCGTGAAAATTCTTACTTGTGGCTATAATAATTCGTTTGGATACAGTAAAACCATCGGCGCTAAAGCGCCCTCCTACGTGTAAGTAACCCGTAGGAACAGGCTTTAGCCGTGAGAATTCTTACTTGTGGCTATAATAATTCGTCTGAATACAGCGTAAACCATCGGCGCTAAAGCGCTCTCCTACGTGTAAGTAACCCGTAGGAACAGGCTTTAGCCGTGATTGCTTTATAATTTACAAAAACGGTGACATAAGCCATCTTTTTATAACGCAGCGAGTCTAAAGCTATTTTAAATAGCCTTTAAGTGTTTATTATCTGATTGCACTAAACCTGCAATAAAGCTTGAAAACTCTTCACCTAAGTTTTCATCGCGCATGCTGTACTCAACAATCGCTTTCAAATAACCAAGTTTGTCACCACAATCGTGAGCACGACCACTCATATGAAATGCCTCTACAACTTCTTTTTCCAGAAGCATATCAATTGCATCGGTTAACTGTATTTCACCACCAGCACCTACTGGAGTTTTAGCCAATAGCGACCAAATAGTTTTTGATAAAACATAACGACCCACAACAGCAAAATTTGATGGTGCATCTTCAATACTCGGTTTTTCAACCATCGTTTTTATTTTAGCGCTTTCACCAGCTCTAATAGCTACACCACCAATATCTGCAATTCCATACTTACTAACATCTTGAAGTGGCACAGGCTCAAGCATAATTTGACTGGCTGCTGTTACTTTAAAACGAGCTATCATTGCAGCTAAATTTTCAGTTTTTTGATCTGCTGTGTAGGCATCAAGTATTACATCGGGTAATACCACAACAAAATCATCTTCACCAATAATTGGTTTGGCGCATAACACTGCATGGCCTAATCCTTTAGCCTCGCCCTGGCGTACATGTAAAATGGTAACATCCGACGGGCAAATTGATCGCACTTCATCTAAAAGCTTACGCTTAACACGCTTTTCTAACGTAGCTTCAAGCTCAAAACTTGTATCAAAATGGTTTTCGATCGCATTTTTTGAGCTATGGGTTACTAACACAATTTCTTTTATTCCCGCAGCAACACATTCATTAACAATGTATTGAATAAGAGGCTTATTGACCAATGGGAGCATTTCTTTAGGAATAGCCTTAGTCATTGGGAGCATACGCGTACCAAGGCCTGCAACTGGGATAACAGCTTTCATAGTTAGTCCTTCATTTAACTTTAATCACTTCCGAATAAATCGCGCGTATAAACTTTACCAACCACATCGTCCAACTCTTTAACCATACGGTTTGAAATTATTACATCTGACACTTCTTTAAATTCACTTAGATCTTTTATTACCCGCGAATTAAAAAAAGCATCTTCTCGTAAGGACGGCTCATACACTACAATTTTAATACCTTTCGCTTTTATACGCTTCATGATCCCCTGAATTGCAGACGCTCTAAAATTATCAGAGCCAGTTTTCATGACTAAACGATATACCCCCACAATCTTAGGGTTGCGGTTGATAATTGAAAACGCAATAAAGTCTTTACGGGTAGTATTAGCATCAACAATCGCAGCAATCATGTTATTAGGTACGTTCTTATAGTTTGCCAATAATTGCTTAGTATCTTTAGGTAAGCAGTAACCGCCATAACCAAACGATGGGTTATTATAATGATTACCTATGCGTGGATCTAAACCCACACCTTCTATAATTTGTTTTGCGCTTAACCCTAAACTCTCTGCGTAGCTATCTAGTTCATTAAAGTAAGCAACTCTCATAGCCAAATAAGTGTTAGAAAAAAGCTTAATAGCCTCAGCCTCAGTTGATTCTGTAAACAAAATAGCTATATCTTGCTTTATTGCACCTTGCGCCAATAAGTTCGCAAACGTTCTTGCTCGCTCACTTTGCTCCCCCACAATAATACGAGAGGGATGTAAATTATCATGTAACGCTTTACCTTCACGTAAAAACTCAGGTGAAAACAATATGTTGTTTGTATTAAATTTTTGTTTTACTGATTCGGTAAATCCAACAGGTACTGTTGATTTAATGATCATGGTCGCAGTTGGGTTAATTTTTATAACATCCTGAATAACCGACTCAACCGAACCAGTATTAAAGTAATTTGTTACTGGGTCATAATCTGTAGGGGTCGCAATAATTACAAACTCAGCGTCAATCAAAGCAAGATCTTTATCAGTAGTCGCTACAAAGTTGAGCTTGTCATTTTGTAAAAAATTATTTATTTCAACATCATCAATAGGCGATTGCTTCTTTTGTAATAACGAAATTTTATTTTCATCAATATCGAGTGCAACAACCTTATTATTTTGTGCAAGTAGCATAGCGTTTGATAGACCAACATAACCCGTACCAACAACAGCAACATTCATTTCAACTCCTTCAATCTCTAAATTATTGCTTCCTAGCACCTTACCTATTGCTTCAGTGCTTACAGTTTCCAAATTTAACCTTCTTGTATTCATACCCAAATACAGAGCCGTTAATCCACGTACTTA
Organism: Pseudoalteromonas porphyrae; assembly: GCF_001298125.1. Lineage (NCBI taxonomy): Bacteria > Pseudomonadati > Pseudomonadota > Gammaproteobacteria > Alteromonadales > Pseudoalteromonadaceae > Pseudoalteromonas > Pseudoalteromonas porphyrae. The sequence goes on from NZ_LHPH01000002.1 coordinate 108,413, forward strand.
TAATAGTAACTGATACAGAAATTGCAGACTCTTATCTGCTTTTTCTCTAATCATTGTAGAGCGAAGCAGATCTAAACATTTTATATTAGGTAAATACGTTTTCTTAAGCATAGCTCTTTCAAATATTTTTGTTATATTTGATTCAAATTTGTGCAAAATATAATTTTTGAGATACTCCGAAAGCATCTCTTTTTGTATGGAGTTTGCGCTAAAGCGCGCTCCTACGTGTAAATACACAGTAGGAACAGGCTTTAGCCGTGATAGTGGTTATAATAGCTATAACAGTAATTTCGATAATGGCTTGAATGACTGGCTTTAAACGCGAGGTACAACACATCGGCGCTAAAGCGCTCTCCTACGTGTAAATATACCGTAGGAACCGGCTTTAGCCGTGATAGTCGTTATAATAGCTATAACAGTAATTTCAATAATGGCTTGAATGACTGGCTTAAACACGGCGCAAACCACCGACGCTAAAGCGCCCCCCTACCCCGTAGGAACAGGCTTTAGCCGTGATAGTGGTTATAACAGTAATTTTGATAATAACTTGAATAGTGGGCTTTAAACGCGAGGCGCAACACATCGGCGCTAAAGCGCACTCCGACCTGTAGGTATATCGTAGGAACCGGCTTTAGCCATGATAATGTTTATAGTGACGGCTTTGATAATAACTCGAATAGTGGGCTTTAAACGCGAGGCGCAACACATCGGCGCTAAAGCGCACTCCTACGTGTAAATATACCGTAGGAACCGGCTTTAGCCGTGATAGTGGTTATAACAGTAATTTTTGATAATAACTCGAATGGTGGGCTTTAAACGCGAGGCGCAACACATCGGCGCTAAAGCGCACTCCTACGTGTGAATATATCGTAGGAACCGGCTTTAGCCATGATAGTGGTTATAACCGCAATTTTGATAATAGCTTGAATGACTGGCTTTAAACACGAGGCGCAACACATCGGCGCTAAAGCGCACTCCTACGTGTAAATATACCGTAGGAACAGGCTTTAGCTGTGATAGTGGTTATAACAGTAATTTTGATAATAACTCGAATGGTGGGCTTTAAACGCGAGGCGCAACACATCGGCGCTAAAGCGCGCTCCTACGTGTAAATATGCCATAGGAAAAAGCTTTAGCCGTGATAGTCGTTATAATAGCTATAACAGTAATTTTGATAATAACTCGAATGGCGGGCTTTAAACGCGAGGCGCAACACATCGGCGCTAAAGCGCGCTCCTACCTGTAGGTATATCGTAGGAACCGGCTTTAGCCGTAATAAATATGTGGTTCATAACCGTCCTTGGTTACAACACATTAAAACGCCTATCAATTTTTTAAATTGACTACCTTGGCAGTGGTCACTTCGTTAGGTGATTCATGCTTAGCATTCCACACTAAATCACAAATACCGTCTGTTGGATTAAACCCTGTTGGTGCATCTAACAATAACTGGCGAATCACTTGGTGATCAAAGTTATGGCAAGCTATGTCGAGTGCCTCTAAAAATACATTTAACTCAGGTAAAGGTAACATTACTTCGCTGGCAGTCATGATACGCTCGTGAGTCGTTTGGCCAACATTGTCACCAATCAATAGCTCTTCATATAGCTTTTCACCTGGGCGAAGGCCTGTGCATTGAATTTCAATATCACCATGTGGGTTAGTTTTGTCTTTTACTTCAAAGCCAGATAAACGAATCATCTTACTTGCTAAATCTTTAATTTTAACTGGCTCGCCCATATCAAGCACAAATACGTCACCACCTTTGCCCATAGAGCCGGCTTGTATTACAAGCTGCGCTGCTTCTGGTATTGTCATAAAAAAGCGGGTTATATCTTGGTGGGTAAGCGTAATAGGTCCGCCTTCTTTAATTTGCCTACGAAATAGCGGCACAACCGAACCCGACGAGCCAAGTACATTACCAAAACGTACCATGCAAAAACGTGTACGATGGCCTTTACCTTTCGTTTGCGCTAAACCTTGTAGCACTAGCTCAGCCATGCGCTTAGTCGCACCCATTACATTTGTTGGACGAACTGCTTTATCGGTCGAAATTAATACAAAAGTTTCAACACCCGCATTTGCAGCCGCTTTTGCAGCATAAAATGTACCAAATACATTATTACGTACACCTTCAACAACATTGTGCTCAACCAATGGAACATGCTTGTAAGCCGCAGCGTGATAAACCGTTTGTACGCCAAATGCCATCATTACTGTTTCAATACGATTAATGCGCTGCACAGAGCCCATTATTGGTATTAGCTCTAAATCAATGCTGTTATTAATAATGTACTCATTTAGCTCTTTTTCTATTGAATATAAACCAAATTCTGATATTTCAAATAACACTAATTTTTTAGGTTGCTGCCTAACTATTTGCCTACAAAGCTCAGACCCAATAGAACCGCCAGCGCCTGTAACCATCACCACTTTACCGGTAATATTAGCAGCCATTAATTCAGGTTTAGGTGTTACTGGGTCTCGGCCCAATAAATCTTCAATTTCAACATCGCGAAACTCTGACAGCTTAGCTTTACCTTCAACCACATCGGCCATACCAGGGATTGATAACACTTTAATAGTTAACGGCTCTAATTGCGCTAACACTTCTTTACGCCTTGCTCGAGTTGCACTTGGTAAGGCCAGTAAAACTTTAGTCGCTTTACCTTTATTAATTAGTTCGTAAATACCTTTAAAATTAATTACTGGTATACCTTGAATGATTGAACCTTGCTTTGTCTCGTCATCATCAATAAATGCGCGTACATAATATTCAGGCCCAGCACCTAACGCAGTGGCTAATTGTCGCCCTGCAGATCCAGCCCCATAAATAATAATCGACTCTTTATTTGCCGTTGCCATTTTACCAATCATGGCTCGTACCAATACACGCGAACCACCAACTGTTAATAAGCATAACCAAGCAAAAATAAATGGCATAGTGCGCGGGATAGTAATACCCACAAAAAACGACAATAACACTAAACTAACAGTAGTTATAACGGTGCCTAGTACAATTGCCCATAATGCTTGTGCATTCATGTATCTAAGTACAGCTCGATATAAGCCTAAGTTAATAAATGCAAATAATGCAGTGGGGATTAATAAAGCTAAAAGCAGCCAATTATCAAGATCGCTAAAAGGGGCAAGGCTATCTAAGCGTACAATTAAAGCTAGCCAAAATGCTGCCGCAATAAAGAGCGAGTCTATAAATAACGTGATGACACGCTTTGTACCACGCGATGCATTTAAAATAGATCTGATGTAGCTATCCACAACAAGTTCCCTTTTTCTTGTATTTGATTGATTTAAAAAATAAAGTACACAAAATAGTGCTTTTACTTGTTAAAATTTCATGAATTATAGAGTAGATAGCCTAAATTAGCTAGATCTTAGGAGCTAGGAGCTAGGAGCTAGGAGCTATCAGTACCATAGTTGGACTATTGCTCTTTCACAAATCCCTTTCTGCGTTTAATTAACGCCGCAATAATCGCTGCAACTTCTTTAGCTTCAGATATTAGCTTTAATCCATGACCTTTTTCTATAAATCCAATTTCAATGTAAAGTTGTGTAACTAATTCACCAGCAGAACCTTTAGGGTAATATAAAAATCTAGATTCATCATTAGTGCTCCCTCTTTCAAGCCCCTCTGCAATATTTGAAGGAATCGAAACCGCTGAACGCGTTACCTGATCTTTAAAGCCATAATCTTTACAATCTTTAGTAACTTTATATATATTACAAGCTAACCGTGAAGCTCTTTTCCAAACATCCAGTTTTTCAAATTGCATTGAGGCCCCTTCCTTTGAAATATAGATTCTAGTTGCTAGGAGTCTAGGTCCTAGCCTCTTCTAGCACCTAGCCTCTTCCCTAGCAACCTTTCACTTACTCGCTAATGCAAACACTTCTTTCATAACTTGGGTTGTTTTTGCTATCTCAGCTTCGGTTAAAGTTGGGTGAACTAAAAACATAATTGACGTTTCACCTAACTCAACAGCATTTGGTAGGCGAGTTTCAGGACGCCACGGGGTGTTATCAAACGCTTTTTCTAAATACACTTCAGAACAACTCCCCTGAAAACAAGGTACGCCGTGCTCTACAATGGTGTTTACTATACGGTCACGATCCCAACCCTCGGCTAAACACTCAGGTTTAATAAACATATAATGTTTATATTCAGCGTGCTCACTATACTCAGGCACTAAAACTAAGCGAATACAGTCAAAATCACCTGCGGCTTGATCTAGCTGCAAACCATACGCTTGGCGTTTGGTTGTCCACTCTGTCATGCGGGTTAATTGAATACGACCAAGTACAGCTTGCATTTCGGTCATGCGCCAGTTAGTACCAAAGCTTTCGTGTAACCATCTAAACCCTGGTGGGTGTTCACGATTATAAATTGCATCAAAACTTTTACCGTGATCTTTATAGCTCCACATAGCTGACCATAGCTCTTTAGAGTTTGTGGTTACCATGCCGCCTTCGCCGCCAGTAGTCATTATTTTATCTTGGCAAAAACTCCACGCGCCAATGTGGCCTATACTGCCCACAGAACGGCCTTTATACTTAGCACCATGCGCTTGTGCACAGTCTTCTATTACATAAAAACCATGTTCTTTGCTGAGTGCCATTATTTCGTCCATTTCAGCAGGCATACCGGCTAAATGTACAGCAATAACGGCTTTAGTGTTTGGTGTAAGCACCGCCTTAATTGACTCAACCGTAATTGCTTGGCTGTTTAAGTCAACATCAGCAAACACAGGAGCAGCACCCGCTGTAACAATGCTTGACGCAGATGCTAAAAAAGTACGCGGTGTGGTTATAACTTCATCACCAACTCCAATACCTAACACTTTAAGCGCAATATCAAGTGCTAAAGTCCCGTTACCTAAGGCTATGGCATAGCTACTATCAGCCCATGCAGCAAATTCTTTTTCAAATTCACGGCCTTCAGTGCCAGTCCAATAATTAACTTTATTCGACAAAACTACACGACTTACAGCATCGGCCTCTTCTTGAGTGAAGCTAGGCCAAGGAGAAAAAGGGGTATTTAACATTACTCATTAACCTTTCTATATAATGGGAAGTAACCTGATTCAGGAACTGCGTCAACCTCAGTTAAATTACTTAACTCTTTATACGCATCCATATTCGTAATCATTTTAAAAACAAAAAACTCAATAGATTCTTTCGAAAAACCATACTTAAAATTAAATAGGCTATCTCTACCACCACCTAAACCACCACCTAAATGTAAATATTTGAAACCTAATTCGGTAGCATCTTTTCGTGCTTGATCTATCAACATTCGTGTTGGTGCTAAATCTTTATACTCTTGCAAAGTACCACTGAGATGATATTGAACAATATCATCACAAAATACAAACATGCCTGAACAAACTTTAATCTCATTTAACCATACATTATAAATCCTTACCTCAAAGCCAGTGCTATTCAATAAGTCATCATAATATGCGTCATCAAAGAAGTAATAATCGCCAGCATCCAAACCTTTCATTGTCGCTAGATAAATAGATTTAAAGTCATCAATGCTCTCTTGAGAATTTGACCAGTCAGCTTTAAACCCATCCTTTTCTAATCGCCTTAATAGGTTGCGATAATTTTTCCTATAACGCCTTTTTTGCTCATCCTCATCATTACTCAGATCAACAACCACTGTTTCACCATTAGGGAAACACCCTTTTAATGCATTAGCATCTACTAGCAAAGAGTTAAGGCGTGAAAAAATTGACACAACTGAGTTATTATTAGACCAAACAAGTAAGTGCTCAAGGAACTGTTCAAATAAATTAATTGCATCATCACTTGAAAGCAAAAACCCCGGATAACCATAAACTGATGTCATATCTTTATGTTCGGAGCCTGTAATATCACGAAGCAGTAAAGGCAATGCGATACTCTCATTGGAATCATTAGCTAAAACAAAAAGTATCGGTTTACCTTCATTATTTTTAAATGCCATTTCATGGTAATCCCAACTATGATACCAATCACTTCTATAGTCAGTAAGTTCTTTACACCACTCATCTTTTACTGTTATTACTTTAAATTCATTCATTTTCAAAAAATCTATTAATTAATTGAGCTACCAATCCAACATCTTTTAATGAATAACGTTGATCGATAGGGATTGTAATAATTTGCTCAGATAAAGAAAGACTCTCCTGCGATACACAGCCCTTCTTCTGCGGCCAATGTACAGGACAATAAACTTTATTAGCAATCAAATGGCTTCTCAGCCGAGCTCTTATTTCTGGAGTCGAGCATTTTAATACGGCTCCAAATGGAACTGCAAAGTCGGCAAAATGAAATAGCTCAACATTTTTACGTACGAGGACACTCAAGTTAGCTATAAACAACCGTTGGTTGCTCTTTCGAATATTCATATATTCGATAGGATATCCGCCTAAAATCTTCTTATGGCTATTATCTGAGATAAAGCATGGCTCACTCTCAGCCAAATGCTGTTCACCAGCAGTAAATAGCTCTAAAAAAGTATTTTTATCAACTTCAATCCCTTCAAAATATTCACTTTTTAGCTTCATAGCCTCTAACTTCAAACTTGAGTCAAAAGGCTTCATCGCAACTACAGGGACTTCGCTATGATTAGGAGACCAGAAAATGCAACCATCCGGAATAGGTAATGTTTTGCGCAAAGATGAAAAAGCAAAATCAGCATTACTGCTTTTTGCCCATTCAGACATTGGCGAGTGTGAATGGTCTTCAATGAGTAAAATATCATTATCACTCTTAAAGCGCTTCCATAAATCTCCCTTGTCACAGCCAAAAAAATTAACAGCAAGAACCGCCGCATTATTAGGTACGCTACTAAAGTCGACTTTTATCTGATTATCTGCAAAAAAGACACGGTACGCTTTGGTCTTTATTCCATGGGCTTTCCAGAACTCGATTACATCCCAACAAAAATAATCAGGATAATAAAGCACACGCTCTGCAAGTAGGTTCTTTAATAAAAGAACAGGTGAACGACCACTTGCCAAAAATAATGCTTCTGAAGGCCAACTATCAAGACCACATAAGCTACCTAATACCGCATTAAAGTCACTGCCAATTTCCCATAACTTACTTTCCATTATTTTGCTCTTGCCTATACGTATGAAAATCGATGTTAGTACTCTCTCCACGTACAACGACATCTGACTTAGCAAAAACTTTATAAACAGTTAAAAAGGCAATTTTTATATCAAAAACCAAACCAATACGCTCAACATACTCTACATCAAGCTTAAACTTATCTTCCCAAGATATACTGTTTCGACCATTAACCTGAGCCCAACCACTAATCCCAGGTTTAATTTCATGCCTACGATTTTCATTTTTATTATAATACGGCCCATAAATTATCGGTAAAGGGCGAGGACCAATAAAGCTCATTTCGCCCCTCAGTATATTTATTAATTGTGGCAACTCATCTATACTTAACTTTCTAAATAGCTCCCCAAATCGCAGCATACGCTCATGATCTGTTAATTCTTTACCGCTTTTATCATGTGTTCTTACTTTCATACTTCTGAGTTTAAAAACTCTAAACTCTTTAGAATCTTTGCCTATACGTTTTTGCTTAAATAAAACAGGTCCACTAGGGTCTTCTAATTTAATAAAAATAAAGGAAATCAAAATTAGTGGGAATAAAAGAATTAAAAGGATAGCCGCAACAATAAAGTCTAAAAAGGGCTTAAAAATAATACGATACATAGTTACGTCCTTAACTACACTTTTTTAAAGAAAGCTGTTTAAAATCATCTTTTGTAATGCCAATCATAACAAGGTTATTATAGACTCCATTTTTATATACAGCTGATTTTTTAACCCCTTCAACGGTCCATCCACATGCTTTAGTATATAAGCCTATTGATGAATCATTATATTCCAAAATAGTTGACTCTAGCCTATTCAAATTTAGAGTATTAAATGCATATTCCATAATAGCTATTACAGTATCTTTTGCGTACCCACAGCCTCTAAATTCTTTTGCAAACTTAACACCATGAACTGCAGTTCTATTTATAGGATCAATTTGAACTAGATTAGCAAAGCCTACAGCAACCCCCTCTTTATTCTCTACAATTAGACGAATATCTGTATGCGAGTTGCCTATATTATCAATCCACTTTTCTTGCTGAATTGTAGATGTTGGAACAGAGCTACCAACAACCCAATACTCTAGCTCAGGCGAATTAACAAGACCCAATAAGAAGCCAGCATCTTTTTTTTCAATCGACCGCAGAGTAACTAACTTACCAAGCAAATTCATAAAGTGTCATCCTTTTCCAGTATTGTTTTCAATTTAGTATATAGGTACTCTCTATTAAATTCTGTTTGTCCTAAACCAAGAGATGCACGGCTTGCGAAACTGTAGTCATCATCATTTAACAAAAATGTACGCACATTTTTATAATCTTCATTAGTCGGGCTATTGTTAATAACTAGCCCACATTTGTGCACCTTAATCAAATCACAAAGCCAGCCTCCGTGGTTTATTAATAAAGGGCTGCCTGCAGCAAATGCATCAAACACCTTATTTGCAGAGTTTGCATATAAAGCCTCTATTGGTAAAACAGTGGAAGTTGCCATATCAAAAATAGAGTGTACTGCTGATAACTGATTTTTGTTTACACTCGGTAAAAAATGCAGTCTGTTATCTAAAACATTTAACTCCATTGCAAATTTCTTGAGATCTTCCTCCTCTTTGCCTTGACCTATGATCACAAAACCAATATCACCATCAGAAAATGAAGCTAGCTCTATAATACTACGCAAATTATTAACCATACCAAAAGCACCTGTATAAAAAACTACTTTTTTATGTTTGCTTTTAATAGCTTGCAGTTTTTTTATAAATGGATCATTAACAGGGATCGGGAGGTTAAACAAATGACAATCCGCAGCATTTGGTATCACTGAAACGGCTGTTCCACCACACCGCTCGAGCACGCTTTTTTGCATATCAGGAGAGAGTGAAACTATATGCTCTGCATGTTTATAAGCTAATTTCTCTAAAAAATACGCAAATTTAATTAATACTTTATTCTTTATGACTCCCAAAGACACTGGCACTTCGGGCCAAACATCCCGCACCTCAAATACAAAAGGTTTGCGTTTAACAAGCTTATATATTAAAGCAGGTATGGCAACAGTTAATGGTGTACTCGTTGCAAACAGTTTGTCACTTTTTAGCCTGCAAATATGGACTGTTGCTAAAAATAAAAATTTAAAAAAGGACCATAATCGACGAATAAAACCAAAGCTATTATCGTATTTAACTGAGATCCAATGCACTTCAAAACCATCTAGAGGCTCTATTTTCCAACCATTAAAAACATTTTCATTATCAGATGTAACAACAACAACATTATGCCCTGAGTCGGCTAAACGCTTTGCGAATTCATATGAACGTATTCCACCAGTCATCGATGGTTTACGAAAATACTGATGTAGATAAATCAGTTTCATTTGTACACTTGTTCCTTGTAAATAGTAGCAATACTTTCCCAAGAAAAATTATTCGCTGGATTCTCAACAAATGGCCCTAGCCCATGAGGAAAGTCAGAGGTAGTTCTTGAAATTGCATGAGAAATTGAATCAATGTCATTAGAGTCAGCTCTATAGCCAAACTCACCATCATTAAAGTACCCGTCAACACCTTGACCTAAAGTATAAACAATCGGTAAACACTGTGATATGGCTTCTATATAAACAAGGCCAAAAGTCTCGCTATGAGAAACCATAATAAACAAAGTGGAAGCCCTCATTTGCTCCAAAACTTGTTCTTTTGAAAGCTTACCTAAAAAATTAACTCTGTGTATTAAGTTAACGGGCAGTTCACCGTAAATATCAACATACTCTTTATATGTTCCACCTACGACCCTAAATTCATCATCGCTGTTAACACTTACATTAAAAAATGCGATGATACTTGCCTTTAGGTTCTTATTTTTATTTACAGTACCAACGTATAAAGCCACATGATTTTTATTTTTATGCACTGCAGAGGTAAGTTTGTTTTCAAGATAAAACTTATCAATCCCATTAGGAATAACAATAATTTTATTGTCATAACAATGACCAAAATACTGCTGAAATTTAACTTTGTGCGCAGGTGCAACAAATACAATTTTATTTGCATAAGCTAATGCTTTTTTAGCCAGCCACTTATAGTGAAAGTAAAATTTAAATCCTAAAGCTACATCAGTTGTTCGAATAGTGATTATAAGTTCTTTATTTATTTTTCTCGAAAACAAAAAAGCAACTATCCCATCAGAATACAGTGTATGCGCATGTATAAATTTAATCTCGCTTAGGGGAAGCTGACAATCAATTAGTCTGCTAATTCTATAAATCTTATATGAATAAAACAATCTAGAAAGTAAATTCAAACAACCATATGTTTGTACTTTCAAGTCAAAGTTCTCAGTTACTACATCTGCACTCTTAGTCGCAACTATTGAATATGTATTAAAATTTATAGCATTAAGATGAAAAAACAATTCTTTATAAACTTTACTTCCGTAATAATAATTGCAGAAATTAACTATCGTATTTTTCATTGTAAGCCAACGTATGTAATATAGGGATTATAGAAAATAAAAAAAGAAGTCTGTGATCTGTTAAAGAGTTTGATTTTAGTGAATTTGCAAATAAATAAAAGTAGGGAATCAGATACTCCCACTTCTTAAAACCAAATGTTCGGATGAACAGAAAAACAGGAAAAATCAATAGTGTAAGTGTTACTACAAGCCCGAACAAGCCAAGTTCAAACCACACTTCCAAAACTAGATTATGCGGATAAAACCGGCTATCTTCACCAACAACTAGCAACCCAAAACTACCAAAACCATGCCCAAAAAAAATAGCTTCTTCTATATAATCCATAGTCTCTAATATATAACTAAAACGAGTATTAACAGAACCCCCCTTGTCATCTGAGAAAAGTAAAGAGACTCTTGCAATTGTGCGCTCCAGTGCAGGTATATTGACGTCCGCAAACATAATTATGAATATAGTAATCGAAGATATAAAAGAAAATATAATAAAACCATTTGAAAATAATCTATCTTTAAATCTTAGGATAAAACTGAGTAATACAAATAGAATTACAAATAGTAACGGTCCCCTAGCGCCTGATAGTACTATAAAAATAAAGAGTGAAAACAAAATGCAAGTTGTTTTTCTTGTAGTATCTAGCAGATAAAAGCAACACAAAAAAAGCAAGCCCGCAACCAAACCAAAGTTTAAATAAAAACCTTTGAACACCTCCGAATTCTGATAGGTTCCTCCTCCACCAGATATATAAAAGTTGTAAACTGGAAAATATATAAACCCAACAACTACAATTATAATTGACGCCCAATAAATAGCCTTTAAAAAATCTTCATATTTAAAATAAAACAGAAAAACAAGGCAAAAAACAAGATTAACCATTGAGAATAATTTCGTATGAACGTATATACTCGAAGGGGTATAAAGAACAGAAAGGAATACCCCACCCAGAAAAACAAGAAATATGATTAAATAATATAATGAGTCTTTACTACCCACAAAACTACCAAAAAACACAATGAAAAAAGATATAACAATAAAAGCAATTAGTGATAAAGGGATATTTATATTAAAAAATAGTAAAAAGAATGACATTAGAACTGGTGAAACTATGTATATACATAGTAGTGAAGCTTTTAATCTAGTCATTTCTATTCTTATTTAAATTCGAAGTGAAATTTTTCCATTTATCTTTAAGGTTACTCTCATCAAAATAGTCATTAAATATAAGCATGTTAATTTTTTCCGTATTATCTTTCAGCTCTATCAACCTTGACAAATCTCGGCAATCATATGTTTTAATCCCAATAGTATTAAGCCATTTATTATTACTTCCTTGAACATTTAAAAATATTCTCGCGCCAACCTTAATACTATTATAAATTAAACCTAAACCTGTTTGATGCTTAGTATCTACAATACACACGTCACATAAAGAAATAACCTTCAAATACTCACTGTATGGCATCATTTCACTATAAATTACATATCGATTAGGAAGCAAAGAAGAGCACATATCTTTGACTTTATCTTTATAAATATCATCTCCATTTCCATAATTCATGAAAAGGTGAACTTTAATGTTTTTATGGGTATTTATTTGGGATATTTCCTCAATAAAGTGTAAATGATTGTGATGCGCTGAGGATTGATTACCTATAAATATATTTAAAAAACCATTATCAAATTTTTCGACATCTGTAGGCTCTGTCAGGTAAGGTGTAACTTGCGTGTAAGCATTTGGAACTATACCTAAAAACAACTCTTCATCTGGCGCCATTAGAAAATTAACACCACTCAAAGGTCGATATAAGATATACCTTATGAGTGTTCCTAAAAGCCGTTTAAAATAAGTTCCCTTGATATTCAAACCAGCTCCCCAACAAACCCAAGAGCACCTCTGAATCAAGCCAAGTGACATAAAATATAACATTGAGTTAAATAAAAATATACTAAATAAATTACCGTGAACTATATAGTTCTGCTCACAGGAAAAAAGCTTTTTGATAAAGCTAAATAGACTAATGTAGGTAATATCTTGCTGCGAGTAAACATCCTCACTTGACTCTCTCCCTCCCCCAATTAAATAAAACTCACACCCGCTATCAACTTGGGGCATCCAGCTATAGACTCGTCGAAAATGCTTTATTTGCTTTGCATCAAAAAGATGAATGTTTTTTTTCACAATACCACCTTTTAATTTAGCTCAACCTTACTGGCTGAATATCTTTACACCCAACTACATTATATATAATTGATATATCTTTTTCATTTACAGTACTGTTAGAATATAAGCTTAATAACACATTCGGGACGTTAACCCCAGCCAAATGTGAAAATGGATATTGCCCACCAAACCGCGCATTAATCTCTAGCACATAGAATTTTCCTCCTTGCTCAAGGCAGTCGACGTCAACAAGTGCAGTGTGCTTAAGATGTGTTGATATGTTTTTACCTATATCATTCAAAGCGCTATTCTCAACCGTAACAGCAATATCAGTTTCACCTGAACGCATAGCCACTTTTTCTTTACAAAATGTTGCTACATGGTTGCCTTGCAAGTCATTTAATATTTCAATACCAAATTCACCACCGGCAATACACTCTTGGATCAATATTGCTTTATTTATATCGGCACCAGACTCAAACCGGAGGTATGAAGAGTTTATTTCACGTAAAACTTTTTTATAAAAAACATCGAGTTCTTGTTCATTATCTGCTTTATATATAGCAATAGATCCCATTCCCCAGCGTGGTTTAATAATGATAGGGTATTGTAAATCACCTTTTAATATTGCTTGCTTGGCTGAATCAAGGTCAATATAAGTTTTAGGCGTCGGAATCCCTTTATCAAGTAAAAATTGATAACTTAGCCATTTATCATTGCATATATTAATAACATCAAAATCAGAAATAATTACATCAATACCATGCTGTTTAAACTTTTGTTTATTCAGAGCTAAAATAGGTAAATCAATATCAAACAATGAAATAATAACTTTTATTTCATTGTTCAAACAATAATTAATGAGGAAATCTACATATTCTTCAGAATATATTTGTGGTGTGAGAGTATAAAAATCAGCTTGTTTTAGCGCAAAAGTTTCTACGCTATTTGCAGCAAATACCTTTCCGCTATATGCTTTAACTGCATCTTTAAAATAATTAACCAAATAAGATCTACGACCAACCGATGTTAACAAAATATTCATGATTATTTACGTGCCATTAAGTTTAGTAAACCGCCAGTATGCCAAAACAAAATATTAGTATTTTTGTTTAACTGCTGCGTCTTTAAAGTTTTTTCCATACCCAACCAAGCTTTCCCAGTATAGGTAGGATCGAGAATAATACCTGTTTGAGTAGCGACTTTATTAATTAACTCTTCTAATTCGTTAGTAACGTTTTCATACCCACCACAATTGAAAGAGTCATCAAAGTTTATATCGTTAATATAATCTGAATTAAATTTGTTAACATCAATAAACTCCCGTACTGATTTTTTTATTTCTTCTTCACCGCGGTGCTTTTCCCTAGCTACACTGATGCCAAAAACCTGTGTATCTGGAAAGTAATGCTTAAAACCACAGTGTAAACCGGCCTGTGTCGCCCCTGTACCACTTGCCACAAAGACTGCATCAAACTTCATATTAGTCTGCTGTTTAAGCTCTTTAACGGCGTCAAAATAAGCAAGAGTTCCTTCATAGCAATGCCCTCCTCCCCAAATATAAAAAGGGGAAAAGCCGAGAGATGAAAAACGCTCCATTTCAAAATCCATAGTACGAGCTACATTCGTCATTTCGCAATAAACAACTCGAACATTCAACATTTTTAAAAGCTTTAAATTGCCTTGTGATTCTTGTACTTCATCACTATGAATAACAATAGTACACGCTATGCCTAATTCACGGCAACGAATCGCTGTTGCTCTTGTATGGTTTGATTGAATACCCCCACAAGTTACTACCGCATTACATTTTTTTTCAACGCAATTTTCAAGGATATAATGTGACTTCCGGCCTTTATTTCCACCACCGGAAATAGGGTATAAATCATCTCTTTTAATATAAAGGTTATGCCTATCAAATACTCTTTGTAGTGGAGTTGCAATACTCATAACTTTAATTCCATCTCACACCCTTCAATTAGGGTCCCTTCATACAGAAATTCAGCTGTAAGTAAAAAGCCTAATTTTTCATATAAACGAAAAGCAGCTGAATTCTTCTTTACTGTTAATGAAAGTACCTCAAATTTTCTTTCTCTTAATATCACTATAATTTTTAATAAGATTTCATTTGCTAAACCTAAGCCTCTATATTGCTTTCTTACTGCTAAAAATGGAATATACGCTCTTTTATTCACAGTATCGTTTGCATAACAAGCAACAATAGCAGCTATAGTATTATCTTTATGGGCTTTAAGTAGGATTGCATTACTAAAAAGCTTATCCGCATAATCAGTGATGTTAACTCTAGAAGTGAGTTGCGGGGTAAAGTCGGCATCAACTTCATTTATAAAATCAATGAACTCTACTTTCGATTCTGAAGTTAAACTATTTATTATCATGTTTTACAATTTCGACTATTTTTTTAACATCAGATAAGCTTAGATCTGCGTGTATTGGCAGGCAAATAACATTTTTTGATACTTTTTCTGAATGAGTATAATCCCCTGTAAACAACTTATACAATTCAAATTCAGTAATTAATGGAGAAAAATATTTTCTTGCAAGAATGTCGTTTTCCTTTAAGCGTTCAAATAGCTGTTCTCTAGATGACCCAAACTTATTTTCATTAATTATAATTGGGAAATATGAGTAATTCCATTTTAAACTATCTGCTGGTTTAAAAAATGATAAACCAGATAAGCCATCAAGGTCTTTGTAATATACATCCGCAATATTTTTTCTTTTTGCAATTGCCGCATCAACATGCTTTAAGCTTACTAAGCCAAATGCTGCCTGCACTTCATTTAATTTCGCATTCATGCCTGCAAACTTAATATCTACTTCAGATTCAAAGCCAAAATTTTTCAGTTTATCTAACTTATCTTTCATTTCTTGGCTGTGACAAATAACTGCCCCCCCCTCTATAGTAGAGTAAGCTTTTGTTGCATGAAAACTTAAAATAGATAAATCCCCCATATTTAATATAGACGAATCATCTTGCGTGACTCCAAATGCATGTGCTGCATCATAAATTACTTTAAGCTTATGCTTATCAGCAATTTTTTTTATTGATTCGTTATCACATGGATTTCCGTAAACATGTACAGGTAAAATTGCACATGTTTCCTGTGTGATTGCAGCCTCAATTTTATCTGGATCTATGTTAAATGTTGTAGGATCTATATCTACGAAGACAGGTTTTAAATTATTCCATAAAATAGCATGGCTTGTTGCAACAAAACTATATGGTGTTGTGATTACCTCACCTTTTAACTCCAGCGCTTGTAGTGCAGTTATTAATGCCAATGTGCCGTTAGAAAACAAGCTAATAAATGGGACATCCAAAAAATCACATAGCTCAGCTTCCAATTTTTGATGGTAGTAACCGCTGTTAGTTAACCATTTGCGAGACCAAATATCTTCCAGGTATGGGCTAAGCTCCTCAAGTGGCGGGAGTAGGGGTGATGTTACTGTAATTTTATCCATTAAGATCTACTTTTTTCGTGATATGGTTAAAGATAGAAACTGCTTAACAAGCCTTTTTTCAAAAGCTAGCATTAATAATAAATACAAAATAGGTGCAAATATAAATAAAAATACTACTTGGGATACTAGATTGTCGTTAATTAACTGAGCCAAATAATAAGCACTTGCATTTGCTACTATTGCACCCGCCCATATAGGTAGGAGCTCTTTTGACTGCCTAATAATTGTTAATTTCGTCAGCTTCCCCGTGTAATAGGTGTTAATAAAGAGTGATATATAAGATTGAACTATAATTCCATAACAAATAGCCTCAACCCCTATTGGTACAGTTATAAATAAGATAACTGTAGTGATTATTTTTTTTATAATCTCAAGTTTTAAAAATAAATCAGTACGATTTTTTACCTGCAATAAATTTAGGTTGATGGCGTGTATTGGTAGTAACATAAAACCAAAGCATAAAATACTGACAAACCATGCAGATCTTAGCCATTCATCTCCAAGCAACAGCGGTACTAAGTTTGGCGCGGAAAAAGCTAACCCAATCATAAGAGGAAAAATAACTAACGCTGCAAGCTTTAGAGTAATTAAATAAGATTGCTCTAATTTTTGTTCATTTTCCTGCATTCTACTCAATAAAGGATACGTTACTCTTTGAATTATAGTTGTTAGTGTTTTCGCTGGCATGCTAGACAATTGATTTGCTTGAGTAAACAAACCAACCTCGTTAGCATCAAACTTTTTACCAATAACAATTTGGTAAATATTCTTGTAAACAGTATCAATTAGGCCAGAAAGTAACAGCTTAGAACCAAAGCCAAACAGATATGATAATGAATTTTTAGAAAACTTTAGCCTTGGAAGCCAAGGATGCAATAAATTTAACATTAAAGCATTCACTATATTCATTGTGATTGCTTGCCCAACTAAAGCCCAAGCCCCAAAATCGTTTAAAGCCATGTATATAGCAACACAACTAGAACAAAATACAGCAGTTAAAGAAGCCTTAGCTTGAGCCTTAAAATCCATTTTTACTGTTAGCTTTGTCCTTTGGACAAGCGAAAAAGGTGTTATTAAAACTATACACCCTAGCACCCTCGCTAATTCTACTAACTCTGGTAAACCATAAAAATCACCAATCAAAGGAGCGATAGAATACAGAGCTAAGTAAGCAAGACAAGCGACTGCAAAGTTAAAGTAAAAGGCAGTAGAATAATCAATTTCTGTACTATCTAACTTTCTTATAAGCGCAGAACTAAAGCCGCTATCAACAAATACTTGGCAAATGGCAATAAAAATAGCGAGCATACCTACCAAACCAAATGCTTCAGGCCCCAACAACTTAGCAAGGTATAACATTATAACTAGCTGCACCACTTGGGCAGCTAAACGCTCAATTGCACTCCATTTTAAACTACTTTTAGTTTGGGATTTCAAGAGTTTTTTCGTCTTTTATTAAATGTAAAAGATATTGACCATATCCATTCTTTAATAATGGGGTAGCTAACTCTTTAACTTGCTCAGGACTTAACCAAGAATTATTGAACGCAACTTCCTCTAAACAAGCTATTTTATAACCTTGGCACCTTTCAATTGTTTCTACAAATTGCGCGGCCTCGAGCAAGCTTTCATGCGTGCCTGTATCTAACCAAGTAAAACCACGCCCTAAAATTTCCACGTTGAGTTTATTTTGCTTTAAATACATTTCATTCAGGCAAGTTATTTCAAGCTCTCCTCGGTGAGATGGCTCTACCTTTTTTGCCAACTCAACAACTGAGTTATCATAAAAATATAAGCCGGTAACCGCAAAGTGTGATTTTGGGTTAGTTGGTTTTTCTTCAATTGATATCGCTTTTTTATCTTTATTAAACTCAACAACACCAAAGCGCTCAGGATCTTTTACTTGATAGCCAAATACTGTACTGCCATTTCCATTTTTTGCATTATTCACAGCATGTTTTAATTTAGTTGTAAACCCTTGCCCATAAAAAATGTTATCACCGAGCACTAAGCATACATCATCCTTGCCAATGAATTCTTCACCCAGAATAAATGCTTGAGCTAGGCCATCAGGGCTGGGTTGCACCGTATAACTAAGCTCAATTCCAAATTGTGAACCATCACCTAATAAGCGTTTAAATGAATCAATATCTTCAGGCGTTGTAATAATCAATACTTCACGAATACCAGCAAGCATTAATACAGAAAGCGGATAATAAACCATCGGTTTATCATAAATTGGCAATAGTTGCTTAGAAACACCCATTGTGATTGGGTAAAGGCGAGTGCCTGAGCCACCCGCGAGGATAATTCCTTTCATGTTACTTTCCTTGCGTTGTACTGTTTATTTCGCCGAGACGTTCACGTTGATATGAACCGTCTTGCACATTTTGACACCAATTTTGATTACTTAAATACCATTGCACGGTTTTACGCAACCCAGTTTCAAAAGTCTCAATTGGAGTCCAGTTTAGTTCTTTACTCATTTTTGAAGAATCTATTGCATAGCGCCTGTCATGGCCTGGTCTATCATTTACAAATGTAATTTGCTCTGCATAATTTAATTCTTTAGGTACCAATTCATCTAAAATACTGCAAATTGTTTGTACAACTTCAATATTTTGTTTTTCATTATGGCCACCGATATTATATGTCTCACCAACTTTACCTTCAGTGACTACTTTATATAAAGCTCGCGCATGATCTTCTACATAAAGCCAATCGCGAATTTGATCACCTTTACCATAGATAGGTAATTTTTTACCTTCAAGTGCATTTAAAATCACTAAAGGAATGAGTTTTTCAGGAAAATGGTAAGGCCCATAGTTATTCGAACAATTAGTTATAATTGTTGGGAAACCATAAGTTCTTAACCAGGCTCTAACAAGATGATCGCTTGATGCTTTACTTGCCGAATACGGGCTGCTTGGCGCATAGGATGTTTGCTCAGTAAATAAAGGCAGCTCTTTATCTTGCCCATTAGCCTCTTGCTCATCTGGGTGCGGTAAATCACCATAAACTTCATCAGTAGATATGTGATGAAATCTGAAAGCGAGTTTTGCGCGTTCCTCAAGTGAATTCCAATACTCGCGAGCAGCTTCTAATAGAGTGTACGTACCAACAATATTAGTTTGAATAAACTCTGCTGGACCCGTTATTGATCTATCCACATGGCTTTCTGCCGCCAAATGCATTACTGCATCTGGCTTATGTGTTGAAAAAACACGATCTAATTCACAGCGGTTGCAGATATCAACTTGCTCAAAACAATAACGCTCATTTTTATCAACTGATTGTAATGACTCTAAATTCCCTGCGTATGTTAGCTTATCGACATTGATAACAGTATTATTAGTCTGGTTAATAATATGTCGAATTACAGCTGAACCTATAAACCCAGCTCCACCTGTTATTAGTATTTTCATATCTAGCCTAACAATCCTTTAAAATCATAAATAAACTTATCATTTTTAATTGAATGGCAAACATCAATCAACTCAGCATGCCCAACAGCCAATAACAAAGCACTAATACCTTCATTATTATACTCATTAATAATATCTAAATTATACTCTGCTTTAACTTCACTAATGTCAGCCCAAGGGTCGACAATTTCAACGTTGAAACCAAGTTCGAGTAAAGCGATATATAAATCATATACTTTTGTATTTCTTATATCAGGGCAATTTTCTTTAAAAGTAAAACCTAGTAACCCAATTTTGCAATCAACAGGGTTTATTTTCTGCTTAATTAATTGCTTTAAAAAGTCCTGCGCAATATAAGTTGGCATAAAGTCATTAATTTCACGAGCTTTACGCATTAGATCTGGAACGTAACCGGAAGTTTGAGATTTATGAAGTAAGTAATATGGATCAACACCAATACAGTGGCCACCAACTAAACCTGGCTGTAACTTCATAAAGTTCCACTTTGTTCCTGCTGCCTCAATGACTTCTCTAGTGTTAATACCCAGCTTTTCAAATATTTGATGTAACTCGTTCACTAAAGCGATATTGACATCACGCTGAACATTTTCAATTACTTTAGACGCCTCAGCAACTTTTATTGAACTTGCTTTATGTGTACCTGCGGTAATAATAGATTTATAAAGTTGATCTACTTTTTCAGCAATTTCAGGAGTAGAACCACTCGTAACTTTTAAAATATTAGTTACACGACGCTCTTTATCACCTGGGTTTATACGCTCTGGTGAATAGCCAGCAAAAAAATCTTGATTAAACTTAAGACCTGATACCTGCTCTACTACTGGTAAACACGCCTCTTCAGTAGCGCCAGGGTATACGGTTGATTCATATATAATAATATCGCCTTTTTTAACCACCTTACCTAGCATTTCACTGGCTTTAATAAGCGGTGTTAAATCTGGCTGTTTATGATCATCAATTGGGGTTGGTACAGTAACTATATATATATTGCAACTTTCAAGGTCTGATACCGTATAAGAGTAGTTTAAATGTGGAGACTCTTTTAACTCTTCGTCACTTACTTCAAGTGTAGAGTCATGGCCTGATTGTAATTGCGCAATTCGGCCTTGGTTTATATCGAACCCCAATACAGGGAACTTTTTACCAAACTCAACTGCTAATGGCAGGCCTACATAACCTAAACCTATGATGCCAATCTTTAGGTCCGTTAATGAATCGTGCATTTTAATACTCTCTTGATGTTAAATTTAAATTAGTTCTAGGTTCTAGGTTCTAGGTTCTAGGTTCTAGGTTCTAGGTTCTAGGTTCTAGGTTCTAGGTTCTAGGTTCTAGGTTCTAGGTTCTAGGTTCTAGGTTCTAGGTTCTAGGTTCTAGGTTAATCAGCTTTAAAGTAAAAGATGAAAGGTCAAACCTTTCGCAGCTAAAGCTAGCTCCTACGAAATACTTTTTACCACTGAGGTCACCGAAGTTCTTCGCTATACAGAAAAAACCATCGTGGCTAAAGCCGACTCCTACGTGCTCTCTGTGGTTAATCTTTTACTTTTATTACAAGTGCGCGGCATAAAGCCCCGCCTACAAAACATTTTTACCACCGAGGTCACCGAAGCGCTTCGCTATACAGAGAAAACCATCGTGGCTAAAGCCGACTCCTACATGTTCTCTGTGGTTAATATTTTACATTTATTACAAGTGCGCGGCATAAAGCCCCGCCTACAAAACATTTTTACCACCGAGGTCACCGAAGCTCTTCGATATATAGAGGAGCAACTCGTGGCTAAAGTCGACTCCTACGTTTAATACATAGGAGCTATGCTTTAGGAACTAGGCCCTAGTTACTTTCCCCTAACACCTAAATCCTAGCACCTCTCTCTTACTTATCCGATTTATACTCGTAGTTGTAGTAGCCGTAGTAACCGTACGCATTGCTGGCTTTTTTAAGTACGCCGTTAAATACTACGCCTTTTACGTCTATACCGTTTTGTTCAAAACGATTACGCGTAAGCTCAATTTCTTTAATATGGTTTTGGCCAAAGCGTGTTACCAATAATGTAGTGCCCGTGTGCGCACTTACAATGGCAGGATCAGTTACCGCTAAAATTGGCGGGGTATCTATAATAACAATATCGTACTCAGCACTCACTTCCGCAACCAATTTACTAAAGTTGCTATGCATTAATAACTCTGATGGGTTTGGCGGTATTTGCCCACGCGTAATTACACTCAACCCTGCAACTGTTGTTGGTTTAGTTACTTGTGTTAAGTTTAAGCGACCTGATAGGTAATCACTTAATCCATCATTCCACTTTAATCCAAACTGAGTTTGCAAATAGCCTTTACGCATATCGGCATCTATAATCAGTACTTTTTTGCCACTTTGTGCCAGTACTGCTGCCAAGTTTACTGATATAAATGATTTACCTACACCTGGGCTTGGGCCTGATATTGCAATAATGTTATTTTTAGCTTCCATCATCGCAAAGTGCAGACTGGTTCGTAAACTACGCAGGGCTTCTATTGATAAATCTGCAGGGTTATCAAGCGCCAATACTGACTTAGGTTTATTTACTTTATTTTTAAGTGCTTTACTAAAACCGGTTAGCTTATCTTGATAATCTGAATACGGTACGCTTGCGTATACTGGCAGGCCAATTGCTTCAATCTCGTTAGGGTCTTCAACCCCTTTGTGCATGGCTTTTTGTACTAATACAATCGCGACTGCAAGCATGCCACCTAACATAGTTGCCATAACTACAATCAAGGCCTTTTTAGGCTTAACAGGCTTTGATGTATTTACTTCGGCAGAGTCAATAATACGTACGTTACCTACAGTACCTGCACGTACAATATCTAGCTCTTGTGTTTTACCTAATAGCAATGTGTAAATTTGGTTGCTTACTTCAACATCACGCTTTAAACGTAACAATTCTTGTTGAGTTTCTGGTAGGTTACCTACCTCACCCACTAATTCCTTTTTCTGCTCATTAACCGCACTAATTTGCTCAATTAAACCTTGATACGTTGGGTGGTCCCTTTTAAACTTACGGCTCATCTCTAAACGTTTAAGCTCTAGCTCTTGTAATTTAGTTTCAAGCTTTACTACTTGCTCTAATACGCCTTGCGTTTCTAAAGTAATGTTAATTGACTGGCGTTTTATTTGGTAATCGTTAAAGCGCTGCTCAGCAAACTCAAGTTGCTTTTTAATTTCAGGTAGTTGTACCTCTAAAAAATCGAGCGATTTTTTAGCCTCAGCGCTGTTACGTTCAACATTACGGCGTACATATATGCCCGCTACCTTATCAAGTACTTTTTCAGCATAAGCTGGTTTAGTACTTTGTAAGCTTAAATTAATAATACCTGAATCTTTGCCTTTTTCGCTTGCACCTATTGCTGCTTGCAAGTCTAAAATGGTATTTAATCGGTCTTTACGTAAAATTGTAAACTCTGTGCCTTCGCGAGCATTTAAACTACGTACGGTTAAATTAAATTGACCATTAGTAAGCTCTTGCCCCACTTTACCTGCTAAAATTTGCTCACTTTCACCATCCAATAAAGCAACACCATTATTTACTTGCGCAACTAACGTAAAGCCCCTTCCTATCGCCGAATTTGGCACATCAAACCTAAATACATCAACGCTTTCACCGCCCCACGCATACGAGCTTGCGCCAAAGCTAGGTTCAGCTAACTCCCCCTCAGCTAGTGGTGTAAATTTACGAAATGCACGTCCCCCAATAAATGGGTAAAGTTTTGGCACAACTATAATATCGAGTTTTAAGCTATCAACTGCTTCACCAATGATTGAACGTGATTTTAATAGCTCAATCTCAGTTACAGCGGCTGATGTGCTTTCAAACATGCCGGCCATATCGTCAAAACCAGGGACTGAGCCGCTGCCGTCTTCAACTTGGATCATCGCGGTTGCTTGGTATACTGGGGTCGAAAGTACGGCATAGACTACGCCAATAAACATAAAGGCGGCTGTTAGCGCGATTATAAAATATTTACGATCAATTAATGCACCTAATAATGCCATTAGGTCTATTTCTTGGCTTGCTTGTTGTGCTGTGTTTTGTTTGTTTGCTGCTAATGCAGTGGGCTGAGCATTCATGTACTAGCCTATCCTTATAAATACTTTTGCCAAGCGCTACAGGCGCTGTCGATTAATTCGTATACGTGTTCAAACGCTTCTAGACTTTGCCTGTAAGGGTCGGGGATTTCTTTATCGCCTAGCCACTTACCCAATAAAAAAGCCTTACCGCGCGCTTCTGGATAGCGATTACATAAATCGGTTAAATGCCGCTGTTCCATCACTAAAATCACACTATTTTGTGCCACTAGTGCAGAGCTTAACTGACGGCCTTGATGTTCATCCATGTTAATACCATGACTTACAGCAATTTGCTTTGCCGTTGCATCAGCAGGCTTACCTTCAAGAGCTGTTAACCCTGCCGACGAAACATGTATATTTTTACCTGCTAGCTTACTTTTTAATACGTATTCAGCTGTTGGGCTACGGCATATATTACCAGCACAAATTATTAATACTGAGTCAAACACTTTAATTATACCTCTTTTCAAGAACCGCAACGCTATCATCAATTTGCTCTATAGCCGCAACTGAAGGTAATAATAAGCTAATTACGCGGTTCCAACGTGCTAACGGTGCCGAGGTTACATATACAATATCGTGCGGTTGCAGTTCAAACTGCTCCGCTAATACTAACGCAGCAATATTTTTTGCATGCAATTGATATACATCAGCAATAATGCCGTCTTTTTCTAAATCGCGTTTGCGTAATACAAAAATACCGTTTGCATTTGCTGTATTTTCGTTTAAGCCTCCAGACTCACTGAGCGCCTCAGCTAAATTTAAACCGTATCTGTTTATGTCTACCGAGCCTGCTTCTTTAACATCGCCAAGTACAAATACACTTTGTAGATCGTTGCGGTTAACATGCACTATATCGCCATGTTGTAATAAACGGTTTTGTGAAATATCGCCATGCGCATAAAAGTCATCAAGTTTAATAACTTCTGTTTTCTCGCCGCGGGTAAAAGTAACTGTGCGCCAGTCTGCCGCTTCGGTTAAGCCGCCAGCTTGATTAAGTGCGTCAATTAATGTGAGTGGTATTTCTGTTACTGGGTATACGCCTGGTTTAGTAACCTCACCTGTTATGTAAGTTTTTTGGCTTCTAAAACCAACCACTTTAATATCAACTTGTGGGTCTTCTATTACGCGGCTTAATCGTTTTACTAATTCTTTATGGATTTGGCCAACTGTTTTACCTGCAGCAGGAATATTTGGTGCGTACGCGTAGGTAATGGTGCCATCAGCTTGCACCCTAAAACCATCAAATTCTGCTGTACGTTGTACCGCTGCTGGTATTGTTAATTCTGGGTGATCCCATACACCTATAGTTAATACATCACCAACACCAAGTTTATATTCATAATCATGCGTATCTATACCATCGAGGTTTGATGGTGGCTTGATTTTTTTACTCGCCTGCTTTTGCTGATAAATTAATGATGAGTCAATAATTTGAATATTTACTTTTTCAAGATCTTGCTCTAGGTTTCGTGTTTTCTCACCCGATTCGATTCCTTCGAAATGGCTACCGGGGATGATTGTACAACCTGTCATTGTGAGCAAAGTGAACGATGCCACAAGTGTTTTACAGCTTAGCGCCATTATTAATTCCCAAATATTATTAAATTCTAAAACTTTCAGCGTATTTTAAGGTAATTGCTGCTATTTTTCGCAGGCTAATTAAACCATGGCTCTACCCGCTTCGCAAGGTCGGCCGTACAGTTATCGCGCGTGCAATTAACTTTTTTGTAATTTGATTAACAAAGAGTGCCCATTCGGTATTTTATCACGCAAAATAGCTTACTTAATATAAACGCTTAAACCTGAAAACAAGCTGACTCGATACTTAAAATAGGTACTTATAGTACAGTTAACCTAACTTTTAATGCTTAATGGTACTTCGGACACGCTTCCGCCCCTAGGTTGCAGTTCCTACGTACTGATAAGTACATTTTAAATTGTTTAGCGCTGAGATAATAAATCGCAGCTAAAGCGGGCGCCTACGTAAATTAAACACCAATACCAACCCGTAGGCGGGAGTTTACCTCGCGCAGGTTTAGCATTTATCCAACCTTACATTTGCGCGGCGTAAAGCCCCGCCTACGCAAATTAAACACCAATACCAACCCGTAGGCGAGAGTTTACCTCGCGCAGGTTTAGCATTTATCCAACCTTACATTTGCGCGGCGTAAAGCTCCGCCTACGCAAATTAAACACCAATGCTAATCCGTAGGCGAGAGTTTACCTCGCGCAGGTTTAGCATTTATCCAACCTTACATTTGCGTGGCGTAAAGCTCCGCCTACGCAAATTTATCCTGCTTTTTTGATATCGCGGTTATCTACGCTCATTTTTATTTTTTGATTGAGTAGATTAACCAGTAATATGCTGCGCATATCGCCATCAGGTTCTTGGTAAATTGCTTGAACACCATTAAATGATCCATTACTTAAATAAACTAAATCACCTGAGCTAGGCAGGTTTTGAGAATCAATATTAGGTTGAAATTTTTGCAGTTCGCTGATGAGCAAATCGGGGACTATCTGGTATGACGATCCGTACGATACAAAGCCACTGATGCCGCGGGTATTTTTTACCGCAGAAAAATTGCATTGCTGTGAGTTTAAGCGTACAAAGAGGTAATTAGGAAATAATGCTGATTCTTTAAAAGTACGACGACCTTTAACCAGCTTTTCTGTTTTTAATAGGGGGAAGAACGCTTCCATTCCCTGGTTTTGTAAGTTAACCTGCGCACGCGCTTCTTGGCGAGGCTTACAAAATAATAAGTACCAACTATCCATATCAATCCCTAAAACACTAGCTTACTAACTTAAAAAACTGCCAACTTCTATTTAAGCTCGGGGATTATACGCGTTGATTCGGGGGACTGTCTATATAAAACCCCATTAAAACTTTTCATATAAGCATTCGCTTTTAGTTACTTTATAACTTTTAATTAGTTACAAAAGAATTCATCTACAAATTATTACAAAAGTTCTTTTAACGCTTATAAAAAGGGACCTAAGTCCCTTTATGCAAAACACTTTAACTAAAACAATATTAAAAGCTGTAAACTAGCGTTAATGAGGTTTCAGTATCTGTATTTTCTTTATCATTAGCCACATCTGAGTTGTGCGTAATGTTGTACGCAACCTTCATTTGTAACGAGCCGTTGATTTTAGCTAATAGCGCTGTTTCTGAGCGCGTTTTGGTATTTGTATCACCGTATTCCATACCCACTAGCTGAGTGAACTTTGCGTTGTCTGATATTTTCCAGGTGTAATCAAGTTTACCTAGGGCAATTACTTCACCTTCGTATTCACCCGCAAGTGATACGCCATCACTATCAACGGCGGTACTTGTTGCTGGGTATTTAAAATACTTATAACCAGGACCTATCTCTGCGTTTAACCACATGTCTGAACGATCTAACAAACGTTGGCCATAACCTGCTGAAATTACAGATTCGTTGCGAAACGCACCAAAGTAATCTGACACATGTGAACCATAAATAAATAGATGAGCGTGATCTTCATTTAATTTATAGTTACCTTGTGCTGATAACGAATATTTTTCGTTTGTGCGCTGTGTTTCTTTTACGCCTGCACTGTTCTCAACTTCATCTTCTTTATAAAGACCGTCAATTCTATATTCGTTGTTCCAGCTTTCAAGGTTATGGAGTGCCTTGATCCCACCTTTTAAAGTGGTTGTTTCAGTGTTACCGCTTGTAATAATAGCGCCTAACTCACTGGTAACATCCCATGTTTTAGTTTCTTCAGCGAATGCGTTAGTTGTAGCAGATGCTGCAACTAAAATTGATAAAAGCTTTAATTTCATTAAAAAATAACCTTTGCTACTTGTTTGGTTGATTAATCTTGCTTGTGAAAGTGAACATCCATTTGCGGGAATGGTATTGTAATATCAGCTTCATCTAATGAGATTTTGATATTTTCCATTAAATCGAAATACGTTGGCCAGTAATCACCAGAGTTAACCCAAGGACGCACTACAAAGTTAACACTTGAATCGGCAAGCTCAGATACTGCAACTGTATACGCTGGATCTTTTAGTAAGCGAGGCTCTTTATCTAGCACTGATTTAAGCACTTCTTTTGCTTTACGTAAGTCTGCGTCATAACCAACACCAATCACTAAATCAATACGACGCGTGCTCTCACGAGAGAAGTTAACAATTGGGCCTGACATGATTGCTGAGTTAGGCATGATGATTACTTTGTTGTCTGGTGTGCGAAATTCAGTAGAGAAAATTTCAATTTTTTTAACTGTTCCTGCTTTACCGCCAGCTTCAACATAATCACCTGATTTAAATGGGCGAAGTAAAATAATTAGTACGCCAGATGCAAAGTTAGACAGTGAGCCTTGAAGCGCTAAACCTACCGCTAAGCCTGCAGCACCTAAAATAGCGATAAATGACGTGGTTTCGATACCAATTTGCGAAAGCGCCATTAAGATCGTCGCCATGAATACGATAGCGTATACAATGCTTGATACAAACGAACCAACCGCTTTATCTACTTTTTTCTTATCGAATGCTTTTTCTGTTAAATTTGAACAAAATTTAGCTACACGACCACCCAGTAAAAATATTACTAATGCTATTACCGCTTGAATGCCGTAATGCAAAATTAGCCCTGAGTTTTCGTTTAGCCAGTTAATTATTGTATCCATATTCACTCCTGATATTCATTGTTGAGCACTATGCTGCA
Organism: Pseudoalteromonas porphyrae; assembly: GCF_001298125.1. NCBI lineage: Bacteria > Pseudomonadati > Pseudomonadota > Gammaproteobacteria > Alteromonadales > Pseudoalteromonadaceae > Pseudoalteromonas > Pseudoalteromonas porphyrae. Next base: position 136,910 of record NZ_LHPH01000002.1, read on the forward strand.
TAAATTATATCTTATTTAACATTATTGTTTTATTAATTTATAGCGTAATAAATAAAACAGAGCCTTAATGATTAAAGCTCTTTGGCGATATAATCTGAATTAACTATATAAAAACAGCAGTTGAGCTCGTTTTTTAAGCTAATGCAGCGATTTTTGTAATTATTTTAATTTTTTTTACTGCTAGGCCTTCACAACTATTATAATTTTATGTATTATCCGCGCCACACCAAACAAGGTGTGTTGTGGCGGTTGTAGCTCAGTTGGTAGAGCCCCGGATTGTGATTCCGGTTGTCGCGGGTTCAAGCCCCGTCAATCGCCCCATCTTTTCCTTTCTTATTTCAAAGTATATCCTTCATTTTTTATAAAACCCTTTTAGATTCAATTTAATCTTTTAATTTCCTTGGCTGAACATTTTTATGTTTAACATCGATTGGCTGTTGTACATTGCCCGAGCCTTGTTGTGATTCAATGAAACCAATCACGGCTAAAGCCTGTTCCTACATGATGGTTTGGTGTGTAAAGCCCTCGTAGGAGAGCGCTTTAGCGCCGAGTGGTTTTTGCACACAACCCGAGCCTTGTTGTGATTCAATGAAACCATTCACGGCTAAAGCCTGTTCCTACATGATGGTTTGGTGTTTAAAGCCCTCGTAGGAGTGCGCTTTAGCGCCGATGGTTTTTGCACATAACCCGCGTCATAAAACATCACGGCTAAAGCCTGTTCCTACAGAATAATTTACCTATACACCACACGTAGGAGTGCGCTTTAGCGCCGAATGGTTTTTGCACATAACCCGAGCCTAAAACATCACGGCTAAAGCCTGTTCCTACAAAATAATTTACCTATGCACCACACGTAGGAGAGCGCTTTAGCGCCGAATGGCTTTTGCACATAACCCGAGCTTAAAACATCACGGCTGAAGCCTGTTCCTACGTGATGGTTTGGTGTTTAAAGCCGTTGTAGGAGTGCGCTTTAGCGCCGATGGTTTTTGCACATAACCCGCGTCATAAAACATCACGGCTAAAGCCTGTTCCTACGTGATGGTTTGGTGTTTAAAGTCCTCGTAGGAAAGCGCTTTAGCGCCGATGGTTTTTGCACATAACCCGAGCCTTGTTGTGATTCAATGAAGCCAATCACGGCTAAAGCCTGTTCCTACAAAACAAGCCACCTACACACCACACGTAGGAGTGCGCTTTAGCGCCGAATGGTTTTTGCACATAACCCGCGTCATAATACATCACGGCTAAAGCCTGTTCCTACGTGATGGTTTGGTGTTTAAAGCCCTCGTAGGAGTACGCTTTAGCGCCGATGGTTTTTGCACATAACCCGAGCCTTGTTGTGATTCAATGAAACCTATCACGGCTAAAGCCGATTCCTACAAAAAACACATACCCCACCCGTAGGAAAGCGCTTTTGCGCCGAATGCATAATTTAATCTATACTTTATTAAATAGTTTTATATTTAAAGGATTAAAATGAAACCTCATTCATACAAATTACGCCAACATCGCTAGTCAACTATTAACCACTATTACTCTGTGACGACGTGCACAAATCAACGGATTAAATATTTTGCAGAATTTAACAATGCACGAGCTCTAATAAATTCACTAAAAAAATCAGACTTAAATGGTTTAACAAAAACAATATGCTTTGTAGTAATGCCCGATCATGTGCATTGGTTATTTCAACTTAAAACGCACACTCCACTCTCTTCAGTAGTAGCCAAAGTAAAAGGACGTACATCATTTTCAATGCACAAAAATAAAAGTGAGAAAATTTGGCAATCTGGTTTCTATGATTCATTAATTAGACATGAAAAACATTTATTGCATCAATCAAGATACATAGCTGCCAACCCAATTAGAGCGGGAATGGTTGAGCAACTTGGTGATTACCCCCATTGGGATTGTATTTATTTGACCCCTCTGAATAACTAACACTACCAGGGCGTAAAACATCACGGCTAAAGCCTGTTCCTACGTGATGGTTTGGTGTTTAAAGTCCTCGTAGGAGTGCGCTTTAGCGCCGAATGGTTTTTGCACATAACCCGAGCCTTGTTGTGATTCAATGAAGCCAATCACGGCTAAAGCCTGTTCCTACAAAACAAGCCACCTATACACTACACGTAGGACGCCGATGGTTTTTTACACATAACCCGAGCCTTGTTGTGATTAAATGAAGCCAATCACGGCTAAAGCCTGTTCCTACGTGATGGTTTGGTGTTTAAAGTCCTCGTAGGAGTGCGCTTTAGCGCCGAGTGGTTTTGCACATAACCCGAGCCTTGTTGTGATTCAATGAAGCCAATCACGGCTAAAGCCTGTTCCTACAAAATAATTTACCTATGCACCACACGTAGGAGAGCGCTTTAGCGCCGAATGGTTTTGTACATAACCCGAGCCTTGTTGTGATTCAATGAAACCAATCACGGCTAAAGCCGATTCCTACAAAAAACACATACCCCACCCGTAGGAAAGCGCTTTAGCGCCGAATGGTTTTTGTACATAACCCGAGCCTTGTTGTGATTCAATGAAGCCAATCACGGCTAAAGCCTGTTCCTACAAAATAATTTACCTATACACCACACGTAGGAGTGCGCTTTAGCGCCGATGGTTTTTGCACATAACCCGAGCCTTGTTGTGATTCAATGAAACCAATCACGGCTAAAGCCTGTTCCTACAAAATAATTTACCTATACACCACACGTAGGAGAGCGCTTTAGCGCCGATTGGTTTTTGCACATAACCCGAGCCTTGTTGTGATTCAATGAAGCCAATCACGGCTAAAGCCTGTTCCTACAAAATAATTTACCTATGCACCACACGTAGGAGTGCGCTTTAGCGCCGAGTGGTTTTGTACATAACCCGAGCCTTGTTGTGATTCAATGAAACCAATCACGGCTAAAGCCTGTTCCTACACTTAAACTTATGGCTTTACCATTTTATTTCAGGCAAAAAAATGCCACCTTTCGGTGGCATTACACACGGGATTATTTCTACATTATAGAAATTCTTTTCAAAAATTAGGTTCTAGGTTCTTCAATTCTGTAAAGCTAAATATCCACTGCACACTTTCATAGTGCCTAGGAAGTCATTTATTTCCAGCTCTTCATTTTATGCCCTTTAACAGCATAGAAAAGAATAAATAAATAACAAGGAAGCATTACAATATAAGCACCTTGTTGTGCCTCTGCCGAATCAACACCACCACTTGCTAAACCCCAGAATAATGGGCCAAATGCACCACCGGCAATACCCATTACCAATAAACCAGAGCCAACACTTGTTAACTTACCTAAACCTGACAAGGCTAGCGGCCAAACTGCAGGCCAAACTATTGCATTGGCAAAACCTAACACTGCAATCATTAGTAAGGTATCAGGTAACTGTACTTCTAAACCAAGTGCTGTTGCAACAACTACAGAACTAGTATCGCTAAATACAACTGCCAGCGTTAATATACAGCCTAAAATCGCTGATACACTTAATGCGACTTGTTGTGAAATAAATCGTGGAATGAGTGCAATACCTAAAATATAGCCTAGTACCATACAGCCCATAGTGTAAGAAGTCATTATGCTATATTGCTCAATACCTAGTGATAACGCAAAGGTGCCAATTGTGTCACCTGCTATCACTTCTACCGCAACATACACAAATAATGCTAAGACACCTAATGCAAGACTTGGATGAGAAAGCGCTTCTTTTACTTGCCCTTTGGCACCTTGGTCTTCATCATCTTGTAACTCAGGTAATGGCATTTTTGTTACTGCAAATGCTAATGCACCTATAAATAAAGCCATACCTAAATAAGGGTAAATTAAGCTATTTGCCATTGCATCAATTTCTAATTGCGTTAACTCTTTGCCTACTAAACCAGTAAAGTCACTTAGGATTAATGCTGTAAATACGATTGGTGCAATAACGCCTGCACCTTTATTCAATATACCCATTACACTTACGCGTGCCGCGGCTGATTCTTCAGGCCCTATACGCACAACATATGGATTAACTGCTGTTTGTAATAATGTTTGGCCAGCACCCATCACTAATTGTGCTAATAAAAACAATGCAAAAACTTGTGTTTTTGCGGCAGGAATAAACAATAAACCTGCAACCATCATAGTCGCCATGCCTAGCGCCATGCCGTTTTTGTAGCCCACTTTACGTATGATCATCGCCGAGGGTACAGCTGTAAATGTGACCGCTATATAAAATGAGAATAAAATAAGAGAAGCTTGAAATGGGCTTAGCTGCAATACCTGCTTTAAGTAAGGCATAAGAGAGCCATTTAACCACGTTGCAAACCCTAATATAAAAAATAGAGTGGCGACAATGGCCATGGGTATAAAATTACTTTGATTATTTGATTTTGACACAGTGGCTTCCATTAACATCTTCTTGTTGCGATCTATCGTTATAATTATTAACTTAATTCGACGATTAGCGTTGCTGTATTGTATAACACTTTTGCGAGATAAAAATAACATTATCGCAACAAAAATGACAGCGCTGCCATAAAACATTACGTCAATTGTAGCCATATTACTAGTAACTATTTACTTTACAAGCATACAAAAAAAGGGCCTTGCGGCCCTTTCAAATACATATTTATTACTAAAACATTAATTTATATACGTAATTCTACTTTTACTTTTATCGTTTAAGCTACTTCTAAGTGCAATAGATTGCTCTTTAGAAACACTGATCGGAGCTGTATACGCAAGCCACGTTGCCCCATTATCTAAACTATATTCTGTTTGTAAATAAGCAAACGGGGTATTAACTTGTAACTTACCGTTATTCACTATCCCACCGGGTACTGGCAGATTCACATTAACACCCGCATTTACGAGTTTTGTTAACTCTTTCAAACCAACAGCGGCAGAAAACTGCGCCCAATCTTTTTCTTGGGTTTTTGTATCAACCTTTTCGCCTTCCCATGGTGCTTTATGCCATGCACGTTCAGCCACAGACAATATACGTGGGAAGATCATCGCTAATACTTGATCTTCAGTACGAATGGTTTCTGACCATACCTGCCCTTGCATACCTAAAATATTTTCAGGTTTTTCAAGTTGCGGTAACGGGCGACCAACTAACGCTTCTAGATTTTCAATTGGCTCACGCGTGCGTGTGTAATCGGCATTCGCATACACATCATCAGGCATATAGTTAAATGCTTTTTTGGTATCGGTATAACGCGTTGCCCAGTAGTAACCACGCTCTTCTGGATGAGCCTCATAAGGGTGATCAAAGTATAGGTGTGTACCGTGCGATAAAATCACTTGGTAACCTGCATTTGCTAGGCGATAGGCTCTATCAGCTACGCCCCACTCCCAAATATTATCCCATACATTTGCTGTAAAGGTTTTATTTGGAAATTCATCACGCTTAAATGGGTTTGTGCGATCATACATTAACCCATCTTCCCATGCGCCTGGTGAAATACCGCGCTTTTCAAGTAGTTTGGCAACGCGCTGGGTAAAGTAAGGCTTTAAATCACCTGCGCCTGCAACGCCGTTGTTAGGGTCGGCAAACATCGCTTGGCATATTGGTGAATCTACCCAAGATCCCGCGCCTACTTCATCACCACCAAAGTGAAGGTTAGTAAGTTGAACCCCCGCTTCACGGTACATTTGTTGTAGCTCGTAGGTTACTTTATCTAAAAATGCGTAAGTCGAATCCATACACACATTCATTGAGTTATCTTTGTAGTTTTGCACCGTCATATAAACTGACGTGTCGTTTGGATCGCTTAGCAAATACTGCGTTGCGGCGCTAATATCAACTTGCTGCGCTTCTTTTTTAGTATTCTTTTTATTAATAAGATTATTTTTAGCTACTTTTTGAGCTTCATCGGCAAGCTTATGGTAACGCGCTTCCATTGCTTTTATCGATGCACGCGCATGACCTGGACCTTCAATTTCAGGAATGATTTGAATATGACGGTCTCTGGCAAATGTGAGCAGTTCAACAAACTCGCTGCGTGTAAGGTAGCCGTTACCTGAGCCTGATTTAAATGGCCCGGTACCTAGCTGAGTTAATAGACATTCTTTTTCTTCAAGATCAAAACAGCGATAACCACCAATATCTGTTAGCTCTGGTAGGCCTGGAATTTCTAAACGCCAGCCTTCATCTTCAGAAAAATGCCAGTGTAGTTTGTTCATTTTATAACGCGCCATTTGTTCAACAAGTTTGAACATTGCGTCTTTACCATGGTAGTTACGACCATTATCGTAATGCATACCACGCCAGCCATAACGCGGACTATCTTCAAGCTCTAGCTGCGGAACTTCAACCGCACCTTGGCTGTTTGCTGGTAATAAATTAAGCAGGCTTTGCATTGCATAAAACACACCGGCATTGTCACTACCAACAATATCAATACGGTCGTCATCAATTTCTAAGGTATAGCTTTCGCTTTTACCGTTAGCTAATTGTGGGTTTACTTTTAGGCTGATCAGCTTTTCTTTATTTGCTTTTATGTGATCAGGCTCTGCTTTTAAGGTTAAGCCATAATCATTTTGTAGGTCTTGCATGAAAACCATGGTTTCATTTTTTAACTGACCTTGAAAACGTATTTGCCAGCTATTATCCAGCTTGGCAACACCACGGTTAAACTCAACTTTTTGTGGCTTTGGAATGATGCGTTTTAGCGCATCTTCTTGAGATACTTTTGTAGTTGTTTGTTGGTTTCGTTCAAAACGCACTTCTGGCGTGATTAGTACTGTACGGTCTTTTGGCTCGTTATAACGGCGAAGTTGGTTTTCACGCTCAAACGGAGCTACAAACTGGCTCATGTCTTCGCTATCTGTGTTAGCAAAAATAGCCGGTTTGTGATCACCTGACACAAAAAAGGCACGCGGCATAAAGTCGGTATAAGCAACAACCCATACTTGAGCATCAAATTCTATCTCTAAACTTTTACCTGCAGGCAAACCTTTAAAGTCTTTGGTTGGTACTATGCGGTGTAAATCACCATTCACATGTTCAATGTTTAAACCTGCAACATGCTCAGTATTTATTTTACGTACGGAGTGAATATAAAGCTGCCAATCGCTTTCACCTGCAGCAAGTGCAACATCAGATTGGTTATTAAGTATGATTTTACCTAAAAAGCCCGCATCTTTATTGTGAAAGTTATCAACCACTGCAAATGTCAGTGTGGTTTCTTTTGCAAAACTATTAACGTCGTTTTGTGAAAACTGGGCCTGGGCCATAAGTGGCAGTGCAGCGATTAGACTGGCTAAAGCGCGCTTTTTGAAATCCATTGCTCTCTCCTCGTTTAAACCTTAAGGCTACGTATTGTCCCCAGCGTAGCCCTTCTTTTTGTTATTTATTCAACACCATCATATAAAAACCGCAATGACAGCGCTATCAATAATTAACTTAATCAGGTTTTCTTCAGAAAAATATAGCGTAAATTGCAGCTTAGAGCTTGATGCACACATATTTTTCTTCGAGGTATTCGTCTAACCCTTGATACCCCCCTTCACGCCCAAGGCCTGACTGCTTTACACCACCAAATGGAGCCACAGGGTTTGAAATTAGCCCTTCGTTAATACCAACCATTCCGTATTCCAGCGCTTCACTTACACGATAAATTTGCTTGATGTTTTGACTATAAAAATACGCGGCAAGACCATAAGGAACATCATTGGCAAGTGCGAGCACTTCAGCCTCTTCATCAAATGCAATAATACTAACTACGGGGCCAAATACTTCTTGGTGATAAATATCCATCTTTGGATTAACGCCAGTTAAAATAAGTGGCGCTTGAAAACTATCCACTAGCTGCACATCATCACTTATTTGAATTGCGCCTTTTGCTTTTGCATCAGCCACTAACTCTTGCACTTTTTGTTTGGCTTTAGGGTAAATAAGTGGGCCAATGTCGGTATTTTCGCCAAAGCCGTTGCCCACTTTTAATGTTGCAACTTTTTTAGCTAATTTATCGACTACTTGATCTAGTATGCTGCGCTGTACAAAAATACGATTAGCGGCGACGCAGGTTTGCCCGCCATTCCTAAATTTAGCACCCATCAAACCTGTTACGGCTTCATCTAAATCGGCATTATCAAAAATAATAAAGGGTGCATTACCGCCTAACTCCATTGATGTGCGTTTGACTGTAGAGGCGCACTGAGTAAGCAACTGCTTACCAACACCGGTTGAGCCGGTAAAAGTGAACTTACGCACGATGTTTGATTCAGTCAGAATTTTACCAACACGCGGCGCATCTTCGCTTAGTAATACATTAAATGCACCTTTTTCAAAACCAGCTTGATCAGCTAAATATGCTAATGCGAGTGCACATAAAGGCGTGTGTTCTGAAGGTTTTAGAACAAAGCTACAACCAGCTGCGTAGGCTGGTGCTACTTTACGTGTCACCATTGCAATCGGGAAGTTCCATGGTGTTATTCCTGCAACTACACCAACTGGTTGCTTAAAGCTGGTTAAACGGTGGTTATTATCTGTTGCAGGTATGACATCTCCATAACTACGCTTAGCTTGTTCAGCGTACCATTTGATAAACGCAGCCCCGTAGTCAACTTCACCAAGTGCCTCTTTTAGAGGCTTGCCTTGCTCTTTAGTCATTAACTCAGCAAGCGTTTGTTTATTTTGCATTACTAGATCATACCAACGCATTAGCACATTGCTACGCGTTGTTGCATTGGTTAATTTTAGTTTAATAAATGCATCGTGAGCGGTATTAATTGCTTTATGAACCCCTATATCATCTACGTCACTCACCATGATGATGCTTTGCTGTGTGGCGGGGTCATCAACACTGAAATTTTTATCGGTGGAGTAAAATTCACCGTTAATGAAAGAGTCGTTAAATAGTAGATGTGACATAGAAATCTCTCCGGTAATTAGCTATAAAAATTGAGTTATAAGTTATAAGTTATAAGTTGTAAGTAGTTAAACATCCCGTCCAATGCCAACCCGTGGGCAGAATTACTTAACCACAACACCTCGCGCAGCTCTTGGCATTACAAGGACCTAAACCGCGCGGCGTAAAGCCCCGCCTACGCGAGTCCAAACACCAATACCAACCCGTAGGCGGGCATTTATCTCGCGCTGGTTTTTCATATCTAGAAACAAAAACACCGCGTTCAAATTGAGCGCGGTGTTTTCTATACAGCTTAAGGCTTACAGCTTATAGCTGAGCTCAAAATCAATGATCTTCATTAACAATATTGAGGTTGTACTTTGGTATTTCAACTATTAAGTCTTCATCACGGATGATTGCTTGGCAACCTAAGCGTGATTCAGGCTCTAAGCCCCATGCTTTATCTAGCATGTCGTCTTCAAGCTCGTCACTTTCATCAAGTGAGTCAAACCCTTCACGGATAACTAAATGGCAAGTGGTACATGCGCATGACTTTTCGCACGCGTGCGGAATACTGATCCCGTTTTTAAGTGCAACATTAAGTACTGTTTCACCACTTGGTGCATCAATTGCAGCGCCGTCAGGACATAATTCCGGATGGGGAAGAAAAATAATTTGTGGCATTCTAACCTCTTTTAAACGTTGTCTACTGACTGCCCTTGCAGTGCTTTTTTAATCGATGCATCCATTCTTAACTCAGCAAATTTACTACTGGCGTTATCAACTTTCTCAATGGCTGCTTTTATTTCATTTGGCTCGATGGCTGTCTCACGAACTGTTACCAGTTTAGCAATTTCAGCATTCAAGTTAGTTAATTCTTTTTCATCAAGTAAAGCGCTATCGGTTGCCAATGATGCATAAAGTGCTTCAATAACACGTAATGCTTCAACTTGCTGCTCTTTAAGCATACGCGCTTGCATATCACCTTTAGCATTGGTCATTGACTCTTTAAGCATGTTAGCAACTTGGTCATCTGACAAGCCAAACGATGGTTTAACTTGAATTTCAGCTTGTACGCCCGTTGATTTTTCCATGGCTGATACGCTAAGTAAACCATCGGCGTCTACTTTGAAGGTAACACGAATATGCGCAGCACCGGCTGCCATTGGTGGAATACCTTTTAAGCTAAATTTAGCTAAAGAACGGCAATCATCAACCAGCTCACGTTCGCCTTGTAATACATGCAACGACATCGCTGTTTGACCATCTTTAAAAGTAGTGAACTCTTGCGCGCGCGCCACAGGAATTGTGGTATTACGTGGAATGATTTTTTCGACTAAACCACCCATTGTTTCTAAGCCAAGGGACAATGGTAATACATCAAGTAATAACATGTCTGAATCAGGCTTATTACCTACTAATACATCAGCTTGTAATGCCGCGCCCAGTGCAACTACGCGATCAGGGTCGATAGAAGTCAGTGGCTCTTTATTAAAAAACTCGGCAACTTGACTGCGTACAATTGGCATACGGGTTGAACCACCCACCATCACGACTTGCAGTACTTCATCATTTGTAATGCCAGCATCTTTAACTGCTCTGCGACACGAACGAAGCGTTTTTTTAACCAGTACCATGGCGAGTTCTTCAAACTTTTCGCGAGTGACTTCAACCATGTGTTTTTCATCGTCAAACTCTAGCCCAACATTTACCTTGGCATATTTACTGAGCGCTTCTTTACAGGCTTTTGCTTTATTAATGAACAAGCGCAACACTGATGGAGATAACGTCATCACACCGGTTTCACGCTTAAAGTGATCGACTAATAATGAGTCAAAATCATCGCCACCGAGGCTTGAATCTCCACCCGTTGCTAATACTTCAAACACACCTTGGTTTAAACGCAGGATTGAAATATCAAACGTACCGCCGCCTAAATCATAAACAGCGATAATGCCTTCTTGGCCAGAATCTAAACCATAAGCAACCGCGGCGGCTGTTGGTTCATTTAATAATCGCAGTACATTAATGCCAGCAAGTTCTGCGGCATCCTTGGTGCTTTGGCGCTGTGCATCATCAAAATAAGCTGGCACCGTGATCACCGCACCTAAAATATCTTGCCCTGCAAAGCTTTCTTCGGCGCGTTGCTTTAATGCTTTTAGTATGTCGCTTGAAGCTGTAATTGGGCTGATGTTGCCAGCTGCGGTGGTAATCGCTAATGCGCCATCGTGCTGACAAAAATCATACGGCAATTGACCGTAGCTTTGCTCTATTTCAGCTTGAGTTTTACCTAAAAAACGCTTAACTGAAATTAAAGTATTTACAGGGTCTTGTGTTGCAGCTTGAGCAGCAAGTTCGCCCACTGTGATACCATCAGCGGTATAACGTACAACAGACGGTAACATGGCTGCGCCATTAACATCGGTTAATGTACGGGCTTCGCCACTTTGTACTGTCGCAACTAATGAGTTGGTCGTACCAAGGTCAATACCTATTGCTAACTTATGTTCATGTGGTGCCGCGCTCTGCCCCGGCTCAGCAATCTGCAATAATGCCATAATGCTCTTTAACTCTTGTTTGACTTACCAATGGTTCAGTAAGTTAGATAATTAATCGTCGAATAAACTGTCTTCAATACGTTCTAATTCATCACGCAATTTATACACGAACTTTAATTTACGAATGTTATCCGCGGCAAGCTGCCATTGCTGTTCATCATTACTTGCTAGTTGCTCCGCAAGCTGCGCACTATATTGGCTATCAAGTTGTTTTATTTGTTGTTCAAAATGGGCAATCGCGGTATCAGGATCGTGACTTGTGCTTAACTCTTCAAGCTCTTCGCGTAATTCCATTTGCTGCATTAAAAACAGCGGATCTTGCAGTGTTTGCTGCTCAGCACGAATATCAACACCTAATTCACTGAGCATGTACTCGGCACGTTTTACCGGATGCTTTAAAATTTGTAGTGCGTCATTAATTTCTGCGGCATTTTGGACAGCTAATAACTTATCACGGCTGCTGGCATTAGCATGACGATCAGGGTGAACAGCACGCTGAAGATCTAGGTAATTTTTACTGACTTTTACCAAATCCACATTGTAATCAACCGGTATCGCAAATAACTCAAAATAGCGCATAATTCCAACCATGCCAAATTAACATATTGGCTTAAAATTCAGATAGAACAAAGCCCTACAGGTGCAGGGCTTAAGAATACAATCACTTTATTGTTTATACTGTGAAACTTTCGCCACAACCACACTCGTCAGCTTGATTTGGGTTAATAAATTTAAACCCTTCGTTCAAACCTTCTTTGGTGTAATCAAGCTCAGTACCATCGATATAAACTAAGCTTTTAGCATCAACGATTACTTTAACCCCTTGGGATTCAAATACTTCATCGCCATCAGATAACTCGTCTACAAACTCAAGAACATATGCAAGACCTGAACAGCCCGTCGTTTTAATGCCTACGCGTAAGCCAAGGCCTTTTCCGCGATTTGCTAAAAATGATTCTACGCGGTTTACTGCCGCTTCTGTCAATGTCACTGCCATGATTTATCTCTTACTTCGCTTGTTTACTTTTGTAATCTGCAATTGCCGCTTGGATTGCATCTTCAGCTAAAATTGAACAGTGAATTTTCACTGGTGGTAATTCAAGCTCAGCACTGATATCAGTGTTTTTGATCATAGATGCTTCATCTAATGTCTTACCTTTAACCCACTCTGTTACAAGTGATGATGAAGCTATTGCGCTACCACAACCGTATGTTTTAAATTTAGCGTCTTCAATTACGCCCTCAGCTGATACTTTAATTTGCAGCTTCATAACGTCACCACATGCTGGTGCGCCAACCATACCCGTTGCTACTGATGGGTCATTTTTGTCTAAAACACCTACGTTACGTGGGTTTTCAACATGATCGATTACTTTATTACTATACGCCATAATACTATCCTCACTACCTGCTAGCGGATGTGCACATCAATTAATGATGTGCCCATTCAACTGAATCCAAATCAACACCTTCTTGATGCATTTCCCAAAGAGGCGACATCTCACGTAAGCGACCGATAGAGTTTTTCATTAAATTGACGGTATAATCAATCTCTTCTTCGGTGGTAAAACGGCCAATACTAAAACGAATTGAGCTGTGTGCTAATTCATCGTTACGACCAAGCGCACGTAATACATAAGAAGGCTCTAAGCTTGCTGATGTACAGGCAGAACCTGATGATACAGCAATATCTTTAACAGCCATCAATAACGATTCACCTTCAACAAAATTAAAGCTGATGTTAACAATTCCTGGTACTGATTGATCAGGTGTACCGTTGAAGTACACTTCTTCCATATCAGCCATAATGCCATCAATCAAACGCTTACGTAGCGCTGCGATATGGGCGTAATCTTTTTCGAAATCTTGTTTTGCGATTCTAAACGCAGCACCCATGCCAACAAGTTGGTGAGTCGCTAGAGTTCCAGAGCGCATACCGCGCTCATGGCCGCCACCGTGCATTTGCGCTTCAAGGCGTGCACGTGGTTTACGACGTACATATAATGCGCCAATACCTTTAGGGCCATACATTTTATGTGCTGAGAACGACATGAAATCAACTTTAAGCTGTTGAATATCGATTAATACTTTACCTGCACTTTGCGCTGCATCAACATGAAACATAATTTTACGTTCACGGCACATTTCGCCAATCGTTGCGATATCTTGAATTACGCCTAGCTCGTTGTTAACGTGCATAATACTCACTAATACGGTGTCATCACGCATTGTGTCAGCTAGTTTTTGCAGATCAAGTAGGCCGTTTTCTTCAACGTCCATATAAGTGACTTCAAAACCTTGACGCTCTAATTCACGACAGGTATCTATAACCGCTTTATGCTCAGTTTTAGCGGTAATAATATGCTTACCTTTCTTTTTATAAAACTGTGCTGCACCTTTGATTGCAAGGTTGTTTGATTCTGTCGCACCCGACGTGAAAACGATTTCACGTGGGTCTGCGTTAATTAAATCTGCGATATCAGTACGTGCTTGATCGATCGCTTCTTCAGCTTGCCAACCAAAACGGTGTGAACGTGATGCAGGGTTACCAAAATTGCCGTCCATTGTTAGGCATTGCATCATTTCTTTTGCAACACGCTCGTCAACTGGCGTGGTTGCTGCGTAATCTAAATAAATCGGTAACTTCATTTCTTTCTCCGCTGGACGCCAACCTAAAGTTGACAGCTTACTTGAATATTTTCCAATTGCTTAATTGCATTATTAACGCTGTTATCTTGGCGAGATGCGACTTCTTTCACATCTGACTTTTCCACCAATTCAGCAAGGGTAATACCATTTAAAAAATCTTCTATGCGGGCACTTAAATCTGACCACAAAGTGTGTGTCAAACAACGCATACCGCTTTGACAACCGCCTGTTGCGCCATGACAGCGCGTTACATCAACTGATTCGTCGACGGCGCTTATTACATCGCCCACCGAGATTGCACTTGGATCTCGACCAAGTAGATAACCTCCACCTGGACCGCGCACTGAGCTTACTAAACCATTTTTACGTAATCGGGCAAATAATTGTTCAAGATACGACAACGAAATTTCTTGTCGTTCTGAAATATCGGCAAGGGGAACTGGCCCTACACTTGTATGTAGTGCAACATCTAGCATCGCTGTGACGGCATATCTGCCTTTTGATGTTAACTTCATAGAGCCCCCGCACTACTAAAGAGTGCAAATTTTAATTACCAGAGTAAAATAATCAAGTATTATATCGAATCAGCTATAGAGCCGTGAGCTTAGAGCCTTCAACATTCTTCAATACCCGACTGTTTTAGTCAGGTATTGTGCTCATTGTAATTACTTGAGTAATTTAGTCAAGTATTAGTGGGTATATTGCCTTATAACTTTCGCTTATTTAGTAGACTTATTTATTGAAGTTAAAATACCGCGTAGAATATTTAGTTCTGCATCCTCTGGGCGAGCACGGTTAAATAAACGACGTAATTTCGTCATCACCATGCCAGGATGCTGCTTGATAATAAAACCAGTATCCAACAATGTTGACTCTAAATGATCGTAGAACAACTCTGTTTGCTTTGAACTTGGGTATACTGCGTCATCTTGCTCGACTTTTTTTGGCTGCTCATTTAAAAATGCCATGCGTGTTTCATAACATAGCGTTTGAACGGCCATTGCAAGGTTAAGTGAACTGTATTCTGGGTTAGCGGGAATGCATACATGATAATTACACATTTGCAGTTCTTCATTACTTAGACCGCTGTTTTCACGACCAAAGACAAGTGCTACAGGACCATTTACGGCTTCTGCAACTAACTTTTCTCCACACTCGCGTGGCTCTACCATCGGCCAAGATAATGTACGCGAACGCGCACTCGTGCCAATCGTTAGTGCACAACCCGCAATTGCATCTGCAACCGTATCAACAATCACAGCGTTACCAAGTACATCTGTTGCACCTGCAGCCAATGCACTGGCATGACTATCGACTTCACACGCTGGGTCAACTAAATAAAGTTTTGATAAACCCATGGTTTTCATTGCGCGTGCCGCTGAGCCGATATTACCAGCATGTGAGGTGTTTACTAAAACAATACGGATGTCATCTAAGATCATTACTATGCCACTTAACTCATACCAAAATTGCGCGGATTATAACATAGAGAAAAGCTATCAGCTATCAGCTATCAGCTATCAGCTATCAGCTATCAGCTATCAGCTATCAGCTATCAGCTATCAGCTATCAGCTATCAGCTATCAGCTATCAGCTATCAGCTTTGATTTTTTCCTTTAGAGCTGTCAACATTTTTGATAGCTCTATTGTTTCATTTATCCACTGAACGCCGATATTTTTATTTATATAATTAATGTCTATCCCGATATAAATTTGTGTTCTCGCTTCCGCTAACGAAGATCTAGAAATATCTAAGAATCTAACTCGCTCTTTGTTACTTTCGCGAGTCATTCCTTATTCGATAAGTCCATTTATCTCACCTCTTCGAGGCCGCGCAAGCGCGTTCAAAATTTGCTCCTGCAATTTTGTCGGCTATGTTACTAGGTACAGACAAACTCGATCTGGTTAATTGATTCCTAAAACCATAATCGGTTAGCTCTACCGTAAATTTATAAATATCAGCGCTTAATCTTGCTGAGCGCTTCCATACAGCTAAATTTTCAAAGTTCATTATATTTCCAGTCCATAGACGACAAGTTGAATATATAGGAACAAAAACCATAGAATGCAAATTTATGGGCTGACGGCTGACGGCTGACGGCTGACGGCTGACGGCTGACGGCTGACGGAAAACAATACCAACAAACCTTATCGTAAACAATAACGTATAAAAAACACACAAAGTTATTTAGGCTTTATTGTTTACTTTGTGTCAAAAATCGCTAGAATATGCCGGCTGAAATATATAAACGTTCTTTTACAACCCAAGGGTATACCATGCATCCAATGTTAAACATTGCGGTTCGCGCTGCGCGCAACGCAGGCAAAATTTTACTTCGCGCAAGTGAAGATTTATCAAAAGTTGAAGTGCAACAAAAAGGCACTAACGATTTAGTAACTAATATTGATAAAGAAGCCGAAGCCGTAATACGTGACACTATTTTACAGTCTTTCCCTGCTCACTCTATTGTTGGTGAAGAGTTAGGCGAACATGTAGGCAAGGATGCAGATTACCAATGGATTGTAGATCCTATTGATGGCACAACAAACTTCATCAAAGGTCTTCCTCATTATGCGATTTCTATCGCACTTAAAGTAAAAGGTCGTTTAGACCAAGCTGTTATCTACGATCCTATTCGTGGTGAGCTTTTCACTGCCTCTCGTGGTCAAGGCGCACAGCTAAATAGCAAGCGTCTTCGTGTAAGCAAAACGACTGTACTGTCAGGTACTGTACTTGCCACTGGTTTCCCATACAAAAACAAACACCACATTGATGCATACACTGAAGCATTCAAAGCATTGTTTGTACATACTGCTGATATTCGCCGTGCAGGTAGCTCAGCATTAGATATGGCTTATGTTGCAGCTGGGCGCGTTGATGGTTTCTTTGAAATTGGTTTAAAACCATGGCATAGCGCTGCGGGTGAATTAATGGTTAAAGAAGCTGGCGGTATGGTTGTTGATTTTGCAGGTGGTAATAACTATAACCACAGCGGTAACATTATCTGCGGCTCACCTAAACTTACGCAAGCAATTATTCGTGAGATTCGCCCTGTATTAACTGAAGCTTTACTTCGTTAATAACGAATTAAAATCTGGTTAATACTAAAAAAGGAGCTTTAGCTCCTTTTTTATGGCTTAAAATAAGGGTTATCTAGCTTTATTTCGATGACCCCCTCTGATTCAAAAGGTAATGCTTTTAAATCAACTGAGAAGTACTTCATAAATAGCGCATCAAAAGAACCATTTTTTTGCATGATTTCAAGCCCTTTATATAATGCATCAGCAAGCTCTGGTTTTCGCTTTGTAACAAAGTAATAAAATGCACTAGGGTAACTAATATATATATTGGGCACTATCACTAATGCTTTATTATTAACTTGTATTAGCTCAGAGCTGACCTCAATAAAAGAACGTGGAAAATAGTCGACACGGCCATTTGCGACCAAACCAAACATGGCTTCATAGTTAGCCAATGGGCGAACTGATAAGCCATTGCTTGCTAAAATTTTTGTATCTGGCCAATCATGCCCTTGCACTGCTGTAAACGATGCTAATTGATCGAGCGTTGTTATATTCTCAAATCTATTTAAAAAAGCCTGTTGCGTAACCAAGGCGCGTTTTCCTATATATCCTTTAAATAAAGGAACTTTAATAGGGATTGCTAGCGTTTCACGATCTGGACTAGTCATGCTCCAATACAAGTCAATTGCGTCGCTATCTAACGCAATAAGAGTACGCTGCTGGTGTGGATGCACATTAACCGTATTGAGTTTGGCTGGCTGTTCAGCCGCATTGAGCGCGAGAGTGAGCAATGTTGTTAAATATTCATCGCGCTTATATTGTGGGCGTTGCTCTTGAGCTATATTAATAGCTTGTTGAGCCTGCGTATTATTTACATACAGCATTACGAACAGTGAAACTAACGAGAAAAAATATTTAGTCATCAGAGTTATATTCTAGTGTTTTTTTTAAGCTACACCTTGATGAGTAAATACTCAAGTAAAATACGTACCTATTAAGTAAACTTTATACTGCTTGTTTATCTGAACTTAAGCGTACAACAGCAGGCGCAGGGCCTCGTCGATTACACACAAATAAATAGCTATGACGATATCGCTTAGCTTCTTTTTTCGCATCTGTTGCTAAGGCCGCAACTTGATGACTATTAATGCATTGATCCAAATCAGGTTCTACAACACCTATCGATAATGTTAATAACGGTACAAACTGTTTTTCACCTTCTCGATTCGAGGCCCAATATCCTCCACTGGCGATATGCTCCGGCGTAAAAAAAGCACGTGATTGCAACTCAAAGTTGCTGATAATGGTATTACAAACAGCAACTGCCTGATCATTATCAAACACCACCATAAAATCATCGCCACCTATATGACCCACAAAACTGGGAACATCTTTACAAGCTTGAACGGTTACATCTGCCAGTAATTTTATTACGCTGTCCCCGCTGGCATAACCATATAGATCATTAAATTGCTTGAAATGGTTTAAATCTATATAAGCAAGTGAGAACCCATTTTTCACACGTAAACGGCTCTCAATTGCCTCATTAATCGCCACATTTCCAGGTAACATTGTAAGGGGGTTTGCATGCTGAGCATGGCGAATTTTCTCTGCTGTAATGTGTTTTAGAATATCACGTAACGGCGCTAATCCTAGATACCGACCTGCACGAGTAATTATAATATGGCGGCGAATGTCGAAGTCATTTTCTGTTATTTGTTGGCTTACGGTATCAAGTGGTTGATTTTCATCAACAACTAAAGGTTGCTTGTGCATTAGCGCAGTAACAGGGCGTTTATCATAGAGGGCATGTCCATAAGGTGCCGCAAATACCTCAGTAAGCTGGTCTTTATGCAGTAAACCAATGGGGGCATTCTCTTCATTTACTACCGCTAAACTTATGATGGATTTATTTTTTTCAAAAATATTATGTGCATCTTTACAGCGTGTTTGCCAATCAATTGGTACATGCTCTACCGCTAGACGGCCTATTACTAATGATTGATCGAATTGATTACTAGGAGGCGTAAAACTTAACCCTTGTAATTGTTTAGAATTAAACTGTGTGCTGGGGGATTGACTGGGTCTTTCTAACAAAAAACCTTGAGCATGCATAATGCCCAGCCCTTCAAGTAAGCTGAGCTCTTCAACACGTTCAATGCCTTCGGCTATTACTGCGGTATTTGTTACTTTTGCCAGTTCAATAATCGATTTTAAAAATTCTTTTTTAACAACGCTCTCATCACAATGATCTATAAAATAACGATCAATTTTTACGTAATCAGGGCATAGTTCTGACCATTGTTTTAAACCAGAGTAGCCCGCACCTAGGTCATCTATAGCAATTGAAAAACCAAGTTTTCGATAATGCCCGATGGTTTTTAAGAGTAAAAAACCATCATCCACCTTTTCTTGTTCGGTGACTTCAATAACAACTCTATTTGCAGCTAAACCAAAGTGTTCAACAAGATGTAACGTTTCCCCTTTTGGATGGCAAGGATCTAAAAGTGTTTTAGGACTCACATTTAAGAATAATTTACCTTGCAGCTTTAAGTTTACAAAGTTTTCAATTGCTTTAGAGCGACATAGTAACTCTAGCTCGGAGATTTTTTCAAAATATACGGCGGTACTAAATAAGGCACTTGGCATCTCTAACACGCACGATTTAGGCCCGCGACTGAGTGCCTCATAGCCTAAAATTTGTTGTCCTGAAATATCAAAAATGGGTTGGAAAAGCGTTGTTATTGCACTGTTTTGTAGTATATCTTCGAGTATCGCTAGCTGATAATTCACCTTGACCGACCAATACTTAAATAGGGAAGCGGCTAAAGTATCAAGGGTGTATGACAATTTCATGTCAGAGCCCACCCTCATTTGTATTATCCGTTATTTATTCAGTGCTTTTTGTACCTGATCAAAATGAGCTATTACTTCAACAATTTCAAGTTCTGCGTCTTGAAATGCTTGTTCATCAACAAAACCTAAACGTGCAATTGCCTGTACTGTTGCAGGGTGTACAAGTAAGTCTTTCGCATGATAGCAAACTGGGTCATCAAATTTTGGTAATTTGCCATCAGCATGATAACCCGTTTCAATTTCTTCTATCGGCAACGTTGGGATCAATTTAGCTGCAGCATTAAGTGCATTTAAATACTCAGTACATTGCGGGTACTTAACCGTAAACTCACTCAACAGTACTTGTGAAACCGTGACTAAGTCAGCTGATTCAACCTCTAAACTTGCTGCATCTTTTTTTGCTCGTATGTTAGCCAATAAAGTCTTGGCTTGTAAATCATACTGCTCAAGCGAAGTTAATGGACCTTTTTCGGTCGCCGCTGATTGCTTTGGTTCTGAATCATTACATGCTGCGAGTGTGAACAGACTGCTTACTAACACAAGTTGCTTTAACATACTTTTATTACATCCATATTTAATAATGATTCTCATTATATATAATACATCGCATTTTAGAAATAGGAGATTTAAGAGATTTTACACGCCCAAGTTAATCACGCCCGTAGGCGGGAGTTTACCTCGCGCAGGTTTGGTATGTGGTCTTAGCTTGATTTGCGCGGCGTAAGGGTCAGCCCTAAAAATTTAATACCCAAAAACAAAAAACCGCTCAATGAGCGGTTTTTAAACGAAAACTTAGTTGTTCTATTAAGAACCAGCCTACGGCATAGGGTCTAAGTCTGCGCCTTCTTTTTCGATTACTTCTGGTATTAAATCTTCTTTGCTTACACCCATTGCGATAGCAACGGCGCTGGCAACATAAACAGAAGAGTAAGTACCAATGAACACACCAAACAATAGCGCGGTTGCAAAACCGTGAATTGTTTGCCCGCCCCAAGAAAACAAAGCAATCAATACTAAAATAGTGGTGATTGATGTTACTAAGGTACGGTTAAGTGTTTGCGTTAACGAAATATCAATGATCTCAACAGTGTCATCTATACGCACTTTACGGAAGTTTTCACGAATACGGTCAGATACAACGATCGTATCATTAAGTGAATAACCTATTACCGCTAGTATTGCTGCCAAAATGGTTAAGTCAAACTCTAAACCTAATACTGAGAACAAACCTAAAGTAAGAATAACATCGTGTAAGAGGGCAGCTACAGCGCCAACGGCAAAGCGCCATTCAAAACGAAACGCCACGTATATTAAGATACAAATAAGTGCAGTAAGCATGGCAAGGCCACCCTGCTCTTTTAAGTCTTCACCTACGCTTGGCCCAACAAACTCGATACGGCGCATCACTACACTACTATCGGCTATTTTTAACGCGTCAATTACTTGGTTACCAATAACTTCAGCTTTTACATCATCACCACGAGGGGCAAGACGTACTAAAATTTCTTGGCTTGAACCAAATAATTGTACTGATGCATCTGCGAAGCCATTTTCAGCTAATACTGAGCGTACTTTCTTTAAATCCGCTGGCTGTGCAAAACCGACTTCAACGGCTGTACCACCCGTAAAATCTAAGCCAAAGTTTAAACCTTTCACAAAGAAAGAAGCAAACGAAGCTAAAATAAGTAGCGTTGAGATGCTCATAGCAACTTTGCGAAGTGACATGAAACCTAACGTTCTGCCACCTAATTTTAAAATTTGCATATATGCTCCTTAGATTGACAGCTTATCAATTCGCTTACCGCCAATGAATAAGTTGATCACCGCACGGGTACCAACAATGGCTGTAAACATTGAAGTAAGAATACCAATTGCAAGTGTTACTGCAAAACCTGCGATCGGACCTGTACCAACAGCGAATAAGATAACTGCTGCAATTAAGGTTGTAATATTAGCATCAAAAATTGTACTAAATGCACTGTCATAACCATGATGAACGGCCTGCTGAGGACTACGTCCATCAGCCAATTCTTCACGAATACGTTCAAATATTAGTACGTTCGCATCGACCGCCATACCAACCGTTAATACGATACCGGCAATACCAGGCAGTGTTAATGCAGCACCAGGGATCAGCGACATTACACCCACTATTAGTACTAAGTTAGCTGCCAATGCAAGGTTAGCGACTAAACCAAAGCCTTTGTAGTAAACCAACATGAATATCAGTACGAAAAGAAAGCCTAATGCAACCGCAGTCATACCAGCTTCTATATTTTCTTGGCCTAAGCTTGGTCCTACTGTACGTTCTTCAACGATTTGAATTGGTGCTACAAGTGCACCCGCACGTAGTAATAAACTTAAGTTATGCGCTTCTGCTGGGTTATCAATGCCGGTAATACGGAACGAACGATCAAGGCGGGCTTGAATGGTTGCTACGTTAATTACTTCTTCCACTTTAATTGGCGGTAATGCTTTGCCGTTTTCGTCAGTTTTACCTGATGGCTTATATTCAATAAATACAGTTGCCATACGCTTGCCAATAGCACGCTTGGTAAAGGCATTCATTTTTGCGCCGCCTTTGCTGTCAAGGCTGATACTTACTTGTGGACGTTGATACTCATCAGCACCTGATTGCGCGCCAGTAATGTGGCTACCTTCAAGAATGATGCGTTTTTTTAATACCACAGGGTAACCATCACGGCTCATAATCATTTCGGTGCCAGGTGGAATGCGCCCTTGTGCTGCGGCACTCGGATCTGCATTTTCATCCACTTCACGAAACTCAAGCGTTGCCGTTGCACCTAAAATTTCTTTGGCGCGGGCTGTATCTTGTACACCTGGTAGCTGAACAATAATACGCTCTGCACCTTGGCGTTGTACATTAGGCTCTGCAACACCAATTTGGTTGATACGGTTACGAATAATTGTTTCGTTTTGCTTGATAGCGTAGTCACGAATTTCTTTTAGTTTCTGATCACTAATATTCGCGTAAAACGCATTATCGTTAGAGCTATCATCGATGAAGTTATGTAGAGGGTAACGTGATTGTAAGAAACGCTCAGCAGCGTCTTTGTCTTCTTCGTTACGCATTTCAACACGAATACGTTCAGTACCCGCTACACGGCGAACCGTGCGATAGCGTAACTTTTCTTCACGTAGGTCACTTTTGTAATCTTGGTTCATTTGCTCAAGCGCATTATCAACCGCAGTGACCATGTCGATTTCCATCGTAAAGTGAACACCGCCACTTAAATCCAAGCCCAATTTCATTGGGTTACCGCCAAGGGCTTTTAACCAATGAGGTTGCGCCGGGGCCATATTAATGGCTGAGATGTAATCTTCGCTCAATCCATCACGCAATAAATCTTGCGCTTTAAGCTGCTCTTCAACATTTTTGAAACGGATCAATACTTGACCGTCTTCCAGTTTTGCTGATTTTACAGTAACGTTTTGATCTTTAAGTATGGAATTTACTTTATCTACTACACTGAGATCAGCGTCAGCGCCTTTAGTGCCTGAAATTTGTATGGCCGGATCACGACCATACAAATTAGGAGAGGCATATAAAAGGCCAATCGCAATCACAGCTAGAACAAGTAAATACTTCCATAATGGAAACTTGTTTAACACGTGGGCGTCCTTATTTTTATTATTATAGTGACTTCATTGTGCCTTTAGGCAGCACAGCTGACACTGCTGATTTTTGTACAGTGACTTCTGCTTGGTCATTCAATGAGATAACGATGAAGTCTTTATCTTCAGAGATCTTAGCAATTTTACCGACTAAACCACCTTGTGTAAGTACTTCGTCACCTTTAGCCATCGCGCTCATTAAGCTTTTATGCTCTTTTACGCGCTTAGCTTGTGGACGGTAAATCAAGAAGTAAAATACTAAGCCAAAAATAGCTAGCATAATCAACATCTCATAACCACCACCGGCTGGAGCTGCACCTGCCGCACTTGCGTGGGCGTTTGAAATAAATAAACTCATAACACTTCCTCTTTAATTTTTATAAAATTTAATTTTTTAATTTTCTGTATCAGCAAGCTCTGGCACTTCTTGGCCGCGGCGTGCATAAAAATCATTTACGAATTCATCTAATTTGCCTTCACTAATGGCATTACGCAAACCTTCCATAACACGCTGGTAATAACGTAAGTTATGAATAGTATTTAGTCGCGCACCTAATATTTCATTACATTTATCAAGGTGATGTAAGTAAGCGCGAGAGTAATTTTTACACGTATGGCAATCGCATTCTGGATCTAAAGGGCCGGTGTCTGTTTTATGTACTGCGTTACGTATTTTGACAATACCACCAGTAATAAATAAATGGCCGTTACGTGCATTTCGAGTTGGCATCACACAATCAAACATATCGATACCACGGCGTACCGCTTCGACTAAATCTTCAGGCTTGCCCACACCCATTAGGTAGCGAGGTTTGTTCTCTGGCATTTTATAAGCACAATGATCAAGAATATTAATCATATCAGCCTTTGGCTCACCTACTGATAAACCACCTAGCGCATAACCATCAAAACCAATCTCTTCAAGACCAGCTTGTGATTGAGCACGTAGCTCTGGATACATGCCACCTTGGATAATACCAAACAAAGCTGACGGGTTATCACTATGACCTTCTTTAGAACGTTTAGCCCAACGAAGTGATAGCTCCATTGAGTCTTTCGCTTCTTTTTCAGTCGCTGGGTAAGGCGTACATTCGTCAAAAATCATCACGATATCTGAGCCTAAATCACGCTGTACTTGCATCGCTTTTTCAGGTGATAACATAATTTTTTCACCGTTAACTGGCGAGCTAAATAAAACACCTTCTTCAGAGATCTTGCGCATTGCGCCTAAGCTAAATACTTGGAAACCACCTGAATCGGTTAAAATTGGTTTATCCCAATTCATAAAACCGTGTAAACCACCATGTTGCTTGATGATTTCTGTCCCAGGGCGAAGCATTAAGTGAAAAGTGTTACCAAGGCAAATGTGCGCACCAGTATCTTTAACTTCATCCGGCGTCATGCCTTTGACTGTGCCGTAAGTCCCTACAGGCATAAATGCAGGCGTTTCTACTACGCCTCTATCAAAAATCAAGCGGCCGCGGCGGGCTTTACCATCTGTACGGTCTAATTCAAATTTCATATTTACCTCAATGTCGGAAAAACAGTCCAACTACTGATGTTGGTCACGAACACCAACAAGCTATAATTTAACCGCTCGATTCTATCATTACTTACTACTGCAATACCATTAATTGGGCTAAAAGCGGCGATTAAAAGTGTAAAACTAAAACTAAAAAACCCAACACTGAGTTGGGTTTTATCTACTTTAACAATAAAAACTATTTGCGAGTTAAAAACATTGCATCGCCATAACTGAAAAAGCGATATTTTTGCTCAATAGCGGTTTGATATGCACCCATAATATTATCTTGCCCCGCAAATGCGCTCACTAGCATAATCAGTGTTGATTCTGATAAATGAAAATTAGTTACCATGGCATCAACTACATTAAACTCATAACCTGGGTAAATAAATATATCGGTATCACCAAAGTAAGTAGCTAATTGGCCACCATGGATCTTTGCTGCTGATTCAAGTGAGCGTACAGACGTTGTACCCACTGCAATAACTCGCCCACCTTTGGCTTTTGTTGCGGCTACAGCAGCGACAACATCATCAGGCACTTCAATGTATTCTGAGTGCATTATATGATCATCAACCGAATCTACACGTACAGGCTGAAATGTACCTGCGCCTACGTGTAATGTAACAAATGCCATACTCACACCCTTTGCTTTTAAAGCCGCCATTAAAGCGTCATCAAAATGCAGACCTGCTGTAGGCGCTGCAACAGCACCGGGCTTTTCACCGTAAACAGTCTGGTAGCGCTTACGGTCTTCGTCTGTGTCTGGGCGGTCAATATAAGGTGGTAATGGCATGTGGCCAATGTCATTCAATATTTCTAGTACATTTTGGCTATCAGTAAATTGCAATTCAAATAACTCACCATGACGACCCACCATAGTTGCCTCAGCTTTACCTTCAAGGATGATGGTGGTCCCAGGTTTTGGTGATTTACTGGCTCGCACATGGGCCAACACACGATGCTCGTCGAGTACTCGTTCAACTAATACTTCAACTTTACCACCAGAGGATTTCTGGCCATACATACGCGCAGGGATTACTTTTGTGTTATTAAATACAAGCAAATCATTTTCATTAACTAGATCAAGTACATCACTAAATATCTTGTGTTCTAGGTCGCCACTGGGGCCATCTAAGGTGAGTAATCGACTACTGGTTCGATCCTGTTTAGGAAAACGAGCAATTAATTCATCAGGAAGGTCAAAGCTAAAATCGGCCACGCGCATAAGAGGGAACATCCACATCAAAAAAGTCGCGCCAAGTTTAACTGTATCGCGCTATTTGCTCAACTAAGGAGGTGAATAAAAATACCCTGTAATGTTCTCTTGTGGTTCATGGCAAATGGCATTATCCTAATCAACTGAATTAATCATGACTGAAAAAGAGGTATGACGTTATGGCTAAGCAGCTAAAGTTGCTGATCTTAAACGCTAGTTTGTCTGAACGTCAAACCATTAAGTCCACCCTCAATAGACTCAATGTATTTACTTTCATTGAAGTTAATGACAGTCAACAAGCACTCGACATTTTAAAAAATCAAGCTGTTGATATCATTATTACAGGGCTTGATGTAGGTAAAATTGATGGCTGGCGGTTCTCGAGAATGATACGCTCGGGCCTGCTTAGCACCCCTAAAAATACCCCAATATTACTTACCCCTCCTATCTATTGTGAGCGAATTGCAGAAACAACAGCCCGTAGTTATGGTATTGATGCTGTATTGCCTTTTGAGCGCCAAGATATGTTGCCACAAGTATTGGCTAATGTGCTCTCTACTCACCTTGAAAAAAGCAGTCGATTAAATCTATTACTTCTAGAGACTGATGACAATAGAGCCGCTGAAATTGAGCAACATTTACAACTTAATTTTGCTTGCACACATGTCATTAATAATAAGCAAGCGCTGTCTATTTACTTGCAGCAAAAGTTTTCTATCGTGTTGCTCGATGCCACCGCAGCACAAGCAGCATCTGCAAATCAACTAGTCAAAGAAATACTGCAGCATAATCCTAAGCAAGCAATAGTAACAATAATAGATACGCATGATGCTGATTACGCTGAGCAGCTACTACTGTCTGGCGTGACTGACTTTATTCGTGCGCCTTATGAGCAATCTTTTTTAACCAAAGTATGTGATCATGCTGCTCGTCGTGAAGATTTTATGGTCAGCTATGCTGAATTTGCGCAAAAAGTAGAACAATTAAGCCAAAGTCAGAGTCGCTACAAAGAACTATTTTCAGCACATCAACGAATTTTACTGCATTTAAATACTGTCGTACTTGAATTTGATCAGCAAGGACGTATTCGTTTTATCAACCCAGCTTGGGAAGCCTTAACAGGCTACGGTATTAAAGAAACACTAACTAAATCATTAACTGATTACTGCCATGTTGATGATAAACCCAAATTACTCGATACAATTAGCAGTATTTTGAACGCAGGTATTGAACAGCAACAAATTGAAATTCAAATAAGCCATAAAGATGGCAGAACAATTTGGGTAGAGTGCCGCTTACAATTGATAAAAAACAGCAGTAATGCAACTACCATTACTGCAACTATTGATAATATTCATGAACGTAAGCAAGCTGAGTTACAACTTCGTCATTTAGCACTGCATGATACTTTAACGGGCTTACATAACCGCTATTATTTTGATCAACAGCTCAATCATATATGCCAAACGGAGCTCACTCATGGCGAAATTGAGCATGCACTTATTTATATCGATCTTGATCACTTTAAAATTATTAATGACAGTAAAGGTCACCAACAAGGTGATATTGTCTTAAAGGAAGTGGCGCAATTATTTATTGCCAATATTAGCGATGAGCATTTGATATGTCGTATTGGTGGCGATGAGTTTTCGATCATTTTAAAAAATATTAACTTGCTTGATGCACACTTAGTTGCTGAAGGTATTTGTATGGCAATTGAAGGCCATCAGTTCCAGTCAGAAGAGCAAATCTATTCCATTAGTTGCTCTATTGGCCTAACCCAAATTACAGCAGCAAATAACGATCCGAGTGAATGTTTAAAACAAGCTGATATCGCGTTATATGTTGCCAAAAATTTAGGCCGAAACTTAGTCCATTGCTACTCAAAAGACGATTCAGATAACAACACTATGCAAGCAGGCCTTGAATGGGGACACAGCATTCGTCAAGCACTGCAACAAGATCAAATTGAATTACACTATCAACCAATCTGGGACTTTAAGAGAGGTAACATTGCCTATTTTGAAGCGCTATTACGATTAAAACTCAACGATGATTTAATTTACCCTAACCAGTTTATTCCGTCTCTTGAGCTGCTTAACGATACGTACTTAATGGACCAATGCGTGATCCGAAATGCTATAGCTGCAATTTCGCAATACCCAGAGCTTAATCAAGTCGCTATTAACTTATCTGCACAATCATTTTTAGATGAACGTTTATTACCACACATAGAATCTAGCCTCGAAGAATATAAGGTATCGCCAACGAGAGTAATCTTTGAAATAACCGAATCTGCAAGTATTAACAACTTAGTAGCTACTCGCGCAATGATTGAAAAGCTTAACCGTCTAGGTTGTCATTTTTCGATAGATGATTTTGGCACCGGCTTTAGCACCTTTAATTACCTTAAACAGCTTCCCGCTCAACATGTCAAAATAGATGGCTCATTTGTTCGGGATATGCTCAATGATCCAATTGATTTAGCACTCGTTAAAGCTATTAATGATATTAGCCGCTCCCTCGATAAGCGCTCTGTAGCTGAATACGTTGAAAATAAAGAGATCTTTTTAGCACTAAAAGAAATTGGTGTTGATTACGGCCAAGGGTATTTTATTTCTCGCCCAGTACCAATTGAAAGAATCCCTTACGAACTAGAAAAAATTTCTCAGAACAAAACTTTTTACGAACAAGCACCTAAGTAAACATGGTTGATTTTTGAAGCTTACCGATGAAAATTTTACTTCCATCCGCTGAAATCTCATCTATACTTTGCTCATACAGATTTTAAATGTCACTATTTTTGTAAGATAAACAAAAATAAACAAGACATCACCAATCTACGACAACATACCCAATAAACACAAATATGTTATTTATTATGCTATTGTCTACTTATGGAGAAGGTTATGGTGCAATTAATTGTATTATTGTTGGCAGTAAACTTAGGGATAGCTTACCAATGCCACCGTTATGCTAATATCAAAGGTTATCCTATCAGCACATTTACGTGCTTAGGTTTAATACCCTATTTCAATTTAGTGGTGTGGGTGTATTTATTATTTTTGCCAGACATTACCCCTTTCAATAAACAATTTGAATATGAAAGACATAATGAAAAGCAGCCTTTGTAACAACGACTGCTTTGTTGGTCAGGGATAAGTTTTTATCAAATTAAAACTGATAGGTAATTGCCTTAAGTGCTAAATCGCTGGCTTTTATGTCGCCTACTACACATTTTTTAATATCTGATTTATCAAACACTTTAATTAAGTTGGTGTTTTTATCACCGAGCCCTTTCAGAACAAAGCTAACATGTTCGTCATTAGGTAAACTACGTAGCCCACTGCCGTAATCACACAGAGTAAGGCTGATACTCGTACTTACTTGAGTGAGTAATTTTTGCTGCTCCGCGGCTTGCTGCCTCTCACGTTCAACCTGCTTTGCCTGTATATCTTGGCGTAATTGCTGTTGCTGCTTAGTAAGCGTAGTTTGTTGCTTTTCAAGCTTCGCAATATCTTTTTCTAATGCTTTTTTACGTTGCTCAAGCTCTTTTGCTGCGGCGCTATTATCGTGACGATTAGCAAACTCTAAGTCACGTTTTTCACGTTCTAACTCACGTAAATCTCGACTCACCACGAAAACTTGGCAAGCTCTTATAGACAGAGATAAACACCTCTTGCATTAAATCCATGGCATCATCCGGGTTACTGAGCATCCGCAAGCAATGGTTATAAACTCGGCTCTCGTGCTGTTTAACCAGCTTAAGCCAGGCTCGCTTATTACCTTGCTGTGCTTTGGCGATTAATGTTTCTGTTGATTGAAAAAACACGATTCTCGATGCTTAGTTATTTTACTTATAAGATTAGTCGATAGGAGCGCGAGGATAGTTTGGAAAAGATGAAAATAAATTAAAAAATAAATAGCTCACCTTGATGAGCTATTCCTGCATACCAATCGTGTTAAGTTACTGACCATTTAGCTCGCTAGAATGGTTAAATATTTAAGTCGATTGGTATTAAACGGCATTGCTGTTTTAGAAAATTTTCTAGCATTTGGCTAAATAAACGAAAATCACGAATTCGCCCTGTGGTTTTGCGCCATAAAATACCAATGTCACGATAAGCATCACCTTGAGAGGCCGTGGCTAACATGTTTTTGTTATCTAAAATCCCCGCATTAATTGCCATTTGTGGCAAAAAGGTCACCCCGAGCTGATGTTCAACCATACTCAATAGTGTGTGTAAACTTGCCGCTTCAAACGGGTTAATACAGCTTGAACGGTTTAAGTGACAAGCACTCAATGCATGACCTGTCATGCAGTGCTCTCGTTCAAGTAGGAATACGCTTGCATCCGGTAACAGATTAAAGTCTTCTATCCCTGTTGCTGGCAAATAATCTTTGTGATGCACTAAGCTAAAATGATCTTGTGCAAGTACTTGTGTATGAAACTTGTCGGTCTCATAGGGTAAAGCGAGTAATGCCATATCTATATGGCCGTGCTCTAACTTATTTAATAAGCTGTCACTTGTATCCTCAACCAGTACTAATTCTAAATCCACATATTGTTGTTGGCATAGTGCGTATAAAGGCGCAGCAATGAAACTAGCAATAGTAGGAATTACACCAAGCGTTAACTTGCCGCTAAGTGGGCTTAAATGGCTTTTTGTAAGCTCTTTAACACTGAGAGTATCATCTATAATTTTGCGCGCTCGCTCTACGACATCTTCACCAATGGCGGTAAACATGAGGCTACGATTTTCACGCTCAATAAGCTGACATCCCAAAGTTTCTTCAAGCGTTTGAATTGCACTACTTAATGTGGATTGACCAATAAAGCAGGCACTTGCTGCTCGACCAAAATGCTGATATTGATGAACCGCTAATAAGTATTGCAGTTGTTTTATACTTGGTAAATTAGTCATAACTTTTCTTACCCACAAATAAAAAGACCCCAACACCATGGGCATTGAGATCTTTTCAAGCTAAAAGTCTGTAATACTTAAGCCGTAGGAATTAAACTCCAAAGGCAAATCTTAGTATGTAGAAAATAACAATAGCAAGGGCAGCGCCAACTGGCAATGTTATTACCCAAGAAACAGCAATGTTTCTGATCACGCCCATGTTAAGTGCAGCAATACCACGCGCCATACCTACACCTAAAACCGCGCCCACTAACGTTTGTGTCGTTGAGATAGGTAAACCAGTTCCTGATGCGATAACAACAGTAGAAGCAGCGGCTAATTCAGCAGCAAAACCACGGCTAGGTGTTAAATGTGTAATACCTTCACCAATGGTTTTTATTACTTTTTTACCTAAAATAGCTAAACCTGCAACAATACCAAAACCACCCAGCGGTAAAATCCACCATGCAATAGCAGCTTGTTTAGCGATTTCACCATTATTCTCTACAATGTTAACAACAGCAGCAAGAGGACCAATCGCGTTAGCTACATCATTAGACCCATGTGCAAATGCCATACAACATGCTGTTAATACCATTAAGATAGCAAATACTTTCTCAACATTATTAAATTGCATGTTCTTGTCAGCTTTTGGATCTATCTTCAAGCGGGAAATAACTATTTTACCAATAATACCAACTACAACAGCAATACCAATTGCTAATGCATAGCCTTCTACTGCACCTAAATCAATACCAATGTGCTTTAGGCCTTTTTTGATCGTAACCAAAGACATGATAAAACCCGCAAGACCCATGTATATAGGTACATAACGTTTAGCATTTTTAAGTGGTGACTCGGTATCAAATATAAGTTTTTGTGCACTCATAAATATTAAGTACGCAATAAAACCTGAAATTAATGGTGTTACTATCCAGCTACCAACAATTCCAGCCACTTTATTCCATTGGATTGCTTCGCTGCCAACTGCAACTAACGCGAATCCGATGATAGCACCAATAATTGAGTGAGTAGTTGATACTGGCCAACCAAGAAAAGAAGCAATTAATAGCCAGCTACCTGCTGCAAATAACGCTGAGATCATACCCAACACCATTAATTCAGGTATATCCATAAATGGGGCAGAGTCAATAATGCCTTTGCGTATCGTCGATGTTACTTCACCACCGGCTAAATAAGCACCTGCAAACTCAAAAATCATCGCAATAAAAATTGCTTGTTTAATTGTAAGCGCTTTAGACCCTACTGAAGTACCCATAGCATTGGCAACGTCATTTGCGCCAATACCATAAGCCATAAAAAAACCGACTGCTGCGGCAATTAAAATTAATACCGTGCCATAAGATGCAATGATATCCATTGTGTAACCTTAATCTTTCGTTATTGAACTGAGTGTAAATTAACGAGCTAACATCAGCTCAAGACGTGAACCTACGCGCTCTGCGATATCCGCAAGCTCGCCAACCCATTCAATTATTTTATATAAAAACATAACATCAACTGGGTTAAGCCCATCCTCAACGGCGCGCAATTGGCGGCGTATAATGATTTGCATATCATCCGTGTCTTGTTCAATTGCATCCAATTCAACGAGCATTTTTTCTACCAAGGTCACTTCGCGACCTTTAAAACCAGTTTCTAATAACTCATCTAACTCGTTAATTGCATTTGACGCTTGTTTAGTCGCATCAACACACCGTGTTACATAGGCTAAGAAATTGACTTGAATCTCTTTTGGAATGGTCATCTCACGACCAATTACACGACCAGCAATGTCTTTTGCTTTATTAGCAATTTTGTCTTGCTGGGTGACGAGTTCGAGCAGATCTGTACGCTCTACCGGCATGAACAATCCACGCGGCAGTTGTAAACGTATATCTCTTTTCATGTCGTCGGCTTCACGCTCTAAAGTACGAATTTCCAAGCGAATCACTTCTGCTTGTACCCACTCTTCTTTAAATACGTGATTGAAAAAAGGGATCAAAGCTTTACTAGCTTGATGTACCTTCTTGATGTGATCTTCCATTGGCTTTATAGGAGATTTTGCGAATACTCCTAAAAATGCGTTTGTAGGCATAGCTGACCCTTAAATCAAATTAGTATGCTTTGCGGCGTGAATTTTACAGCATTCACCACGATTGTGAATGCTTTTATTGCTTCACTAGTGCCTGAACATAATATTAATTATAACGAGAACATGAAAAGCGACCATTGGTCGCTTTAATAAAAAAAAAATCACCAAAAAAAATCACAATGATTTTTCTATATCTTCTTGAGATGTATGACGAATATCTTTGCCATTTACGAAGTAGATTATATATTCAGCAATATTTTGACAGCGATCACCGATTCGCTCTAAAGAACGCACTGACCAAACTAAATCCATAATTTTTGGGATTGAACGTGGATCTTCCATCATATAGGTCATTATTTGACGTGTAATGGCTTCGTATTCACGATCGACCTTGGCATCTTCCTTATGTACCTCAAAGGCTTTTTGTACATCCATACGTGCAAAAGCATCTAAAACATCATGCAACATCTTAGATACTTGACGCCCCATGTTTTCAATGTTTACCAATAAATCTTGCTGATCTTTAGTAAATGAATCGAGGGCAACTTTAGCTATTCGTTCAGCTTCATCACCAATACGCTCTAAATCAGCAATGGTTTTAGCAATCGCAACCACTAAACGTAAATCGCTGGCTGCAGGTTGACGACGAGCAATAATACGAGTGCATTCTTCGTCAATGTTCACTTCCATGGCATTTACTTTATAATCATTTTCACGCACTTTTCGCGCTAATTCAGCATCACCATTACTCACAGCATCAAGTGCGCTATTAAGTTGCTGCTCAACTAATCCGCCCATACTTAAAACATGATTACGTACGTTCTCTAACTCTTGATTAAAACGGCCAGAGATATGCTTATTAATATTGTGTTCCATTGTCTACCTTCTTATCAGAATCGCTAACATCACCTAAACAGTACGCCCACTATACTAACCATATCGGCCGGTAATGTAGTCTTCTGTTTTCTTTTTGTTCGGCGTAGTAAATAACGTATTTGTATCTGAGTACTCGATTAACTCACCCATGTACATAAATGCGGTTTGATCAGAAACGCGCGCCGCTTGTTGCATGTTGTGCGTTACAATAACAACGGTAAACTGATTTTTTAAATCATTGATTAGCTCTTCAATAACCAATGTAGAAATTGGATCAAGTGCTGATGTTGGCTCATCCAGCAATAATACTTCTGGTTCAATCGCAATTGAACGAGCAATAACTAAACGTTGTTGCTGACCACCTGATAAACCAAATGCACTGTCGTGGAGTCTGTCTTTTACTTCATCCCACAACGCAGCCCCTCGCAGTGACTGTTCAACTACTTCATCTAACTTACGCTTTTCTTTAATACCTTGTAAGCGTAGGCCATAAACTACGTTTTCGTAGATAGATTTTGGAAATGGATTTGGACGTTGGAATACCATTCCTACATTTCGACGAAGCGCCGCAACATCTACTTTTTTATCGTAGATGTTTTGCCCATGCAGTAAAATTTCACCTTCAATACGGCAACTATCTACTAAATCATTCATACGATTAATACAGCGTAATAGCGTCGACTTACCACAGCCCGATGGCCCGATGAAAGCCGTTACTTGGCCTTTTGGTATATTCATACTTACTGAACTAAGCGCTTGTTTTTCACCATAGTAAAGATCTAAGTTTTTGATCTGAAGCGCCGTTTGCTCAGTGCTTAAATTTTCTAAGTCCAACTTCAAACTCGTGTTTGACTGGGTTACCTGTGGAGCGACTGTAATCATGTTTATTACCTTAAAATCTTTACTAATTATTGATCAAGCGATCTAAATTTTTCACGTAAGTGGTTACGTATACCGATTGCAGTGATATTCAGTGCGATAATCACTGATACCAATAAAAATGCAGTGGCATAGACTAACGGTCGTGCTGCTTCAACATTCGGGCTTTGGAAGCCAACATCATATATGTGAAAACCTAAATGCATGAACTTTCTATCTAAGTGAAAGTACGGAAAGTTACCATCAAGCGGTAAAGTCGGTGCCATTTTTACAACACCTACTAACATTAGTGGTGCAACTTCACCAGCAGCACGTGCAACAGCCAGTATTAGGCCTGTCATAATTGCCGGACTTGCCATTGGCACTATTATACGCCATAGAGTTTCTGCTTTTGTTGCACCAAGTGCAAGTGAACCATGACGTACCGTACTAGGAATACGAGATAAACCTTCTTCAGTTGATACAATAACAACAGGTAAGGTTAAGATAGCAAGCGTTAGTGCTGACCACATAACCCCTGGCGTACCAAATACAGGGCTTGGTGATGCTTCAGGATAAAATAATTGATCCAGACTCCCCCCGAGCACATAAACAAAGAAACCTAAGCCAAATACCCCATAAACAATCGAAGGAACACCAGCCAAATTAATTACCGCGATACGGATCATCTTTGTCACTGCATTTTTAGCTGCATACTCATGTAAATATATTGCAGCAATAACGCCAAAAGGAGTCACAATTACAGCCATTAGCATGACCATAAACACAGTACCAAATATAGCCGGGAATACACCGCCTTCGGTATTTGCTTCACGCGGGTCATCTGAAACAAACTTACCAAGCTGCACAAAATAATGGCCAAGCTTAGCAAAGAATCCCATGTCATTTGGAAACCAAAAATCCAAAACTTGATACAAAGGCAATGTGACTATTTCGCCGCGCATATCTTTTACCGTTACTTGGTCACGCTTGGCCTCTTTACGAAGTGCAAACAATTGTTTTTCAAGCACGCCATATTCTGACCTTAATTGTGCACGCTGTTGCGCAAGCTCTGCAACGCGTTCATCCGTTAATGCATCATCAAGTAAATAAGATTTTTCTTTTAAACGTAAGCGCTCTAACTCAAAGTTAATATGCCCAATATCGCCATTTTGTAAATCAAGCGCTTGATCATTTAAGTCTACCGCGCGTTCAACGAGCTCATCTAGCACCTCTACTTTGTTGTCAGTGATGACTTGCCCATCTTTAATCACTTGGTCAACATAACCGTAAAAGTTACCGTTTTTACTTCGTTCAAACACCGCCAATGTTGCAGGCGCGGTATGAGAGTTAATATCTGTTTCTAAAACCCAACGAAAGTCCAAATCAACATATTCACGGTTACCGGTTTTAATTAATAAGCGCTCAAGCTCTTCTTTATCGTAATCAGATAAATCTACACCCATTGCCTCTAGGCGTGATTTTGGTACCATTTCTCGGTCATAAATCTCACCAATAACGGTTTGCTTTACCACTGAACCTTGCAACTCAAGTTGCACTACTTGTGAAGGCCAGAAAAAGCTTAACCCTTTCCAGGCAATCATTGCTAATAACCCTAAGACGGAAATCAAGCTGATACTAACTGCACCACCTGTCATCCATATCCAAGGAGAACCAGACTTAAACCACTGCTTTACCATGTCGTGTCTCTCCGCTTACATCGAGCTGTATTTATCACGCAACTGCTGACGAACAAACTCAGCAATTGTGTTGAAAATAAAAGTGAATATGAACAATACAAAGGCTGCTAAGAAAAGAATTCGATAGTGTGAACTACCCACTTCAGATTCTGGCATTTCTACTGCAATATTAGCCGCAAGCGTACGCATACCTTGGAAAATGCTCCAATCCATTATTGGTGTATTACCCGTCGCCATAAGTACAATCATTGTCTCACCTACCGCACGCCCTAACCCCATCATTACTGCAGAGAAAATACCTGGGCTTGCTGTTAGCAATACCACGCTGACCAATGTTTGCCATTGTGTTGCACCTAATGCCAAGGAACCATTAGATAAGTGTTTTGGCACACTAAATACCGCATCTTCAGCAATCGAGAAAATAGTTGGAATAACCGCAAAACCCATTGCAATACCCACAACAAGCGAGTTACGTTGGTCAAATGTCATACCTAATTCATTGGTTAGATATTGGCGTACATTACCATCAAACATCCACTGCTCAATCACACCACTCATGGCAAATGCCAACCAACCAATGCATAACACAACTGGGATAAGTAAAATTGAATGCGACCCTTCTGGTATGCGATGACGTATACTGGTCGGTAATTTCGTCCAACCAAATGCAGTGGCCAAAATCCCCAGTGGTAACATGATCAATAATCCAACTATCGCAGGAAGGTGCTCTTCAATTAATGGCGCAAGCCATAAACCAGCTAAGAAACCTAGGATTACGGTAGGTAATGCTTCCATTATTTCTACCGTTGGCTTTACCACTTTACGCAATGAACCTGACATAAAGTAGGCTGTGTAGATTGCGGCTGATAAAGCAATCGGCACAGCAAATAGCATTGCATACATGGCTGCTTTTAATGTTCCGAATGAAATTGGTACTAACGAGAATTTAGATTCAAAGTCATCACTGGCAGATGTTGATTGCCAAATATAACCTGGCTCAGGGTAACCTTCGTACCACACTTCTTGCCATAATGCAGACCAGGTAACTTCAGGATGCTCATTATGAATTTCAACAACGGTTAGCTTGTTATCTGCCAAAATAAGTGCCGCATTTGAACGTGGCGCTATTGCAAAGTTTTCAATCGGCCCTTCACTTACTTTACCTTGCCATAACTTTGCTTCACTGGTGGTGTAATACACACCTAACTCACCATTTGAACTGGTAGTAAAAAATGTACGACGATAAAATTCAGTAAAAATATCCAGCTTGCTTTGTTTTGATGTTTCAAAGGCACGAATTTTTTGATATTCACGACCTTCATCTGTATTAATTTCAAACCACTGAGATACTTCACCATTATCATTTGCTAGCATCAACGAGTTAGCACCTGCGAGCAACTGAGCTGAAACAAGATTGGCATTTTCTTCATTGGCTGCCAGCATTTGAATCAGTTCGACTTCACTGGGGTCACGCGTATCATAAACATAAATTTGATTAGCTGAACGTACAAATGTACGCGTAGTGTCAGGCGACATAAGCAGTTGATCAACACGACCATCGACATCGAGTTCGGTGCGCTCAACGACCCACTCAACTTCACCGCTGAACATGTTTTCTTCAGCCACAAAACTACTAAATACAACACGCTTATCGGCTGTTTGCGCAACTACTGCCGTTTTTTCTTCGTAATGGCTAAATGCAAACTGCGTTAATGCAGCGCCTTCATCATCTACAACTAAAGGTGTTTCACCAAGAGGATAATCCAAGCGAGGTGTCAGCTTGCGAGTATTATTTGGAAAAGTAACTAAAAACTTTGGTGCCACGATCATCACCGCACCGTTTTTTAGTCCATAAGCATAAAGCCCTTGAAAAGGGGCGCTTTTTGCAAAACTGCTTACTCCACCGTCAAGTGTAACGGGCAAGCTTGCCAACTTTTTACCAAAGGTCGCTTTTTCTACACTATGAAAATCGACATTGCCCTGCTTACCAAGCAAAAAAGCAACTTCGGTTTGCTCTTCAACACCTAAGCCAACAATTTGCTCAGCATTACTTAAAGTAAAGCTGTTACGCGTTTCTACTTTTGCAGATTCAAAAATAGGCTGTACTACATAAAGTAGATAGAAAAAGATCAATAGCAACGCTATTAACACCATTATTCCACCGGCTGTAATACTAAATTGGGCAAACCGATCTTTAAATAGACGGCTTCTATCCGTATTAAAAGACGGTTTATTCGGATTGGAAGTCATCAAAACACCTTTAAATCTTAACGTTGCGAATAGTGTATTTCACCAAGATGACAGTAATGTTACAAACGTCATAATAGCGTTATTTTGTTTTAAGGAAGCTATCTGTATGAAAAAAATTCAACTTAATAAATTATCATTGAGAAACAGCAATTTACCCAATAAAGGTAATAACGCTAGTACTATATTACTGTTTTTTAATTAATGAAAGCGCAAAAAAATTGGACAAACTCTAGGTCCGAGTCAATACTCAATTCGGTTCATTTTTAAATATAATAATCATTCAACTATTCTCATGCCTGAGCATTTATCACTTAATTACGGCATTTTAAGGGATTTACTTTATGAAGCAATTAGTTATAACTATTTTAGGGCAAGATCGTCCCGGACTTGTCGAAGACATATCATCCACTGTTTTAAACCACCACGGTAACTGGTTAAGCAGTAATTTAAGTCATTTAGCAGGGCATTTTGCCGGCATTTTAGAAGTGACAGTACCTGAAGAACATTTACAAGAACTACAAGATTCATTACATGCACTTCCTAAATTAGAAGTACGCATTGAAACGGGGAATGATGACACAACAGATAACAGTGCCGCCAAGCTTAATTTCGTTATCACTGGTAATGATCGCCCTGGTATTGTGCAAGAACTTGCTAGTGTTATTCGCCACAAGGGCGCAAACATCACTCACTTAAACTCTAAACAACAAAGCGCCCCAAACTGGGGAGTGCCTATTTTTAGTGCCGTCGCAACAGTCTCTTTACCTGCTGGTATGAACAAAGATGAAGTTGTAGCTGCGCTTGAAGCGATAACCGCCGATTTAATTGTTGATATTGAAGATGTATAAATAATTTTTAAAAATCAGTAATTAACACAGACAAACATGTCACAAAAATGACATGTTTGTCATTATACTGTCATCTTTATGTTCTATATTTTATTCTGCTGCTATCAAAGGAATAGAACATGAACGCCTGCACTGAGTTGCCTCAAACAATTAGTTATTTTGCTCCAGAATTAAGTTGGTTGTCATTTAATGAACGCGTATTGCAAGAAGCCAAAGACAAAAGCAATCCAATTATTGAACGGATGCGTTTTTTAGGTATTTTTTCGAATAACCTTGATGAGTTTTTCAGGGTAAGAGTTGCAGATGTAAAACGTCGTATTTTACTAAATAAACTACCTGATACAAATTTTGATGAAGATGAGATCCTACTCACCCAAATACAACAAAAAGTACTGCAATTAGGTCAAAAATTTAATCTTATTCACCAGCAAATTCTTCATGATTTAAACAGCCATAACATTCATGTTCAGCGTCCTGAAAAACTTAGTGATTTTCACATTGATTGGCTTAAAAATTTTTTTAATGACAATGTTTTGCAGCACATATCGCCCATTATGTTGGATGAAAACAAAGATTACTCTGATCATATAAACGATACTATGACTTACTTATTTGTAGAGATGCTTAACGACAAACGCCACTACGCGATGCTCGAAGTGCCTACTGATAGAGTGCCACGTTTCGTTATTTTACCTTCTGAAAAAACCCGTCGTCACAAGACTATCGTGATGCTAGATGACATTATTTTGTTTTTTTTAAGTGATGTATTTAGCAGTTTCTTTAGCTTTACTCAAATCCATGGTCACTCAATAAAGCTCACACGAGACGCAGAATACAACTTAGATGATGAGCTTGAAGAAGGCATTTTAGATAAAATGTCTAAAGGTTTAAAACAGCGTATTTACGCTGAACCTGTGCGCTTAGTTTACGATCAAGCGATGCCTGAACCTATGCTAAAAGTAATGAAAAAACGCTTAGGGGTCACCCACCATGATGCACTTATCCCAGGCGGACGTTATCGTAACTTTAGGGATTTTATCGGCTTTCCTAATATTGGTCGTCAATACTTAGAGAACAAATCACTCCCCGCGCTGCAATGCACAGCTTTTAATAATCATGCCAGTGTATTTGATGCAATTAGCCAACAAGATATTTTACTTTATTATCCATATCATACTTTTAACCATTTACTTGAATATGTTCGCCAAGCTGCTTTTGATCCAAAAGTAACGCAAATTAAGGTAAATATTTATCGTGTTGCGAGTAAATCTCGGCTTATTTCATCACTGATCAATGCCGCTAAAAATGGTAAAAAAGTCACTGTAATGGTGGAGCTAAAAGCCCGCTTTGATGAGCAAAACAACATCGAGTGGGCAAAAATACTCAGTGGTGCAGGCATTAAAGTTATATTTGGGATCCCTGCACTCAAAGTTCACAGTAAGCTGTGTATCATTCATCGTCGTGAGAAAGGCCAAATAGTAAAGTATGCACATATAGGCACTGGTAATTTTCACGAAAAAACAGCAAAAATATATACCGACTTTAGCCTATTCACTAAACATACAGGCATCTGTGATGAAAGTGATAGCGTATTTAAATTTATAGAAAGCAGCTACAAGCCGTTCACCTTTGAACACTTAATGATTTCACCCGTTAACGCCCGTGACGTACTTTTAAATTTAATTCAGCAAGAGATCACGCATGTTGAAAATGGCCACAGTGGTAAAATCACAGTAAAAATAAACAACCTAGTGGATAAAGCGCTAGTTGATAGCCTTTATTTAGCAGCCAGAAAAGGCGTTAAAATCCGTATTATTGTCCGCGGTATGTGCTCATTAGTTCCTGGGCTCAATAACTTTAGCGATAACATCCGTATTATTAGTATTGTTGATCGCTTTTTAGAGCATCCACGCGTTATGATTTTTGGTAACAATGGTGATGAAAAAGTC
This sequence comes from Pseudoalteromonas porphyrae, assembly GCF_001298125.1. Taxonomy (NCBI): domain Bacteria; kingdom Pseudomonadati; phylum Pseudomonadota; class Gammaproteobacteria; order Alteromonadales; family Pseudoalteromonadaceae; genus Pseudoalteromonas; species Pseudoalteromonas porphyrae. The sequence continues at coordinate 178,693 of NZ_LHPH01000002.1, forward strand.
TATATTTCATCTGCTGATTGGATGACCCGTAACCTTGACCATCGTGTTGAAGTGGGCGTTCCCATTTACGATGAGCAACTAAAACGACTTATTGTAGATATTATTGAGCTACAATTTAAAGATCGCACCAAAGCGCGCATTATCGATAGTGAGCAAAAAAATAATTATGTGAGGCGTGGCAATCGTAAAAAAATACGCTCACAAATTGCTATTTATGATCACTTAAAAAAATGGGAAGGCAATTACAATAATGAATAATTATCCCTCAATTGCTGCGGTTGACTTAGGATCAAACAGCTTTCATTTAGTCGTAGCAAGAGAAGTGGATGGCAATCTACAAATTTTGCATAAAGAAAAACAACGCGTATATTTAGCTGATGGCTTAGACGACAAAAATCAATTAAGCCAAACTGCGATTGATAGAGCACTGGCGATACTGAAGCAGTTTGCAACAACGCTACAAGACTTCCCTGCCAGCAATGTAAAAATTGCTGCAACCTACACATTAAGACGCGCTAAAAACATTAACTCGTTTTTAACTCAAGCAAGTACTGTTTTTCCCTATCATATTGATGTGATATCAGGGCAAGAAGAAGCACGTTTAATCTATCAAGGCGTTGCCCATTACATTCATCACGATGAAAACCGCTTAGTGATTGATATTGGTGGCGGTAGTACAGAGCTCATTATTGGCAAACACTTTAAACATAAGCTGCTAACAAGTCGTAATATGGGCTGCGTAAGTTATACAAAACAATTTTTTGCCGATGGTATTATTAACGATAAACGCTTTAGCAAAGCACAAATAAAAGCAGAGCAAGAACTTGAAGTTATTTTTGCCACTTATATTAGCGCTGGCTGGCAATCAGTAGTTGGCACGTCAGGCACAATAAAGTCAATTTTAGCGATGATCAGCACAAATGATCCCGAGCAAAAACATATTACTTTAGAGCGGTTGCTCGAACTTAAAACCCAGTTCATTGCGGCAAAGACTGTTGATAGCCTACAGATTGAAGGTTTAAGCCCAGAGCGCCAAGTGAGTATCTGTGGTGGTTTAGCCATTTTAATCGCAATCTTTGAGCTGTTTAATATTACTGAGGTGAACTACAGTGACTTTTCGCTACGCGAAGGCCTACTTCATGAGATGCAACAAAAGCTGGCACTCAAAGATATACGCACCAATACCATTACTAATTTAAGCGAAAGAAATACAATAGATAAAGTACACGCACAACGTGTAGCTAATACCGCTGATTGGTTATTCTTGCAAGTGCAAAAAGAGTGGCAGTTAGATTCATTAGATAATCATCAATTGCTCCTGTGGGCAGCGCAATTACATGAGATAGGTTTAGGTATTAACTCATCAGGTTTACATAAACACAGCGCATATGTAGTTGAAAACAGCCAACTACCGGGGTTTACTCAACAGCAACAAACGCTATTAAGCTGCATGATACGTTTTTACCGTAAAAAAATTCGCTTAGAAGAATTTCCTACTTTACTTTCGGTGCCGCACTTTCAAATATTACAATTAATTGTATTACTGAGATTGGCCATATTATTGAACCAAAAGCGCCTTAATGATCAATATCAAGACCTAGCGGTTTCAGTAAAAGGCAACAGCATGCTGTTGCAGTTTCCACTAGGTTGGCTCAATGAACAAACCCTGCTGCATGCCGATTTACAACAAGAGCAAAGGTACTTGAAAAAGGTGGGTTTTTTAATCGACTTTGTATGATTTACAGACGTAGCTAAATTTGGATAGCCTTAGCTATCTAAATTTAAACGACAATTCGTCACATGGTTACATATCCATATGGCGATTAGAACTTTGTATCATCTGCTTTAAACTTTGCTGCTCAAGCTCTAGCAATTGTGCTAGCTTCTCTTTGCCAGCTGGTGTTTCTGCACGACTAAGTAAGTACTCATAAAGGTTAATTACCTTTTGGTGTTGATCTGATAAATAACCTTGCATCACTTGCTCATCAACACGCGTATTACGGTTTAAATCAGTAAAATTAATCAGCTCAGGGTTTTCAACAAAGTACTCATAGCAATACGTGTCTAGTGTATTGATTTCAGTGATGGCCTTAAAACCCACTAAATCTTCAGCTAGCTTTTTTTCGTACTCTACAAAATAGTCTGCGAGCATACGGTTATGCTCAGCTAAACCATCTCGAAGACTAAAAAAATTGGCAGCCATTTGCGTGTGAAAGAGTACAGTCCAATCGTACACTTCGTGTATTGTTTTAACTTGCATGTGCATTCCTTACTCATTTAATTTAAGTTAACGAATGCGTAAAACGTGCCACATAAAAAAGTGATTAAGATCAACAGTAAAGGTAATTATGGTGCAACTTATACTTTTCTTTTTAGTATAAGTTACACAAAAAATGTAAAGTTTATAGGCCTCGCTTTCTCCACAATAAATACACGGCGGGTAACACTAATAAGGTCAGAACTATCGCGCTGAACATGCCGCCGACCATGGGTGCTGCAATGCGGCTCATTACTTCACTACCAGTGCCGGTGCCATAAAGCACGGGCAGTAAACCAATTATAATAGTCGCGACTGTCATCATCACTGGGCGTACTCGCAGGCCTGCACCTTCTACTATGGCTTGTTTAAGCTCTACAAAATTAAGCGTAGTACCTGCTTGTTGTGCTTGGGCGCACTTTTCATTGTAGGCTTGGTTTAAGTACACCAGCATAATGACACCTATTTCCACTGCGACACCGGCAAGGGCAATAAAACCAACCCCCACGGCGACCGAGAAGTTAAACCCCTCTAAGTACATGAGCCAGATCCCGCCTATCATCGCCAGCGGTAACGTGGCCATTATAATTGCCACTTCAACAAAGCTTCTAAAGTTGAGATACAACAACACAATTATAATCGCTAAGGTTAGTGGTAATACATAGGCGAGCTTTTCTTTGGCACGCTCCATGTATTCATATTGCCCTGCCCACGTTATTGAATAACCTGCAGGTAGCACTAGCTTTTCGTCAAGCACTTGGCGCGCATTATCGACATAACTGCCAATATCAATGCCATCAATATCAATAAAGCTCCAGCCATTTAAGCGGGCATTTTCACTTTTAATACCCGGTGGGCCATCTTCAATAAATACATCAGCCACATCGGCAAGCGCAATACGCTGCCCTGTAGGGGTAACTATTGGCAATAGCATCAACTCTTCGGGTGAATCACGGTAATCTTGCGGGTAGCGTAGGTTAACTGGGTAACGCTCTTGCCCTTCAACCGTTTCGGTGACATTCATACCACCAATTGCGGTCGCGACCACTTGCTGCACATCGGCAATGTTTAAGCTATAACGAGCGGCTTTTTCACGGTTGATATCCACCTTGATATAACGCCCACCAGCAACACGCTCAGAGTAAACGGAAGCAGTGCCGGGTACATCTTTAAGCAAGACCTCAATCTGTTGGCCAATTTTTTGAATTTCACTCAAATTAGGCCCCGCCACTTTAATACCTACAGGGGTTTTTATGCCTGTTGCTAGCATATCAATACGGGTTTTTATCGGCATCACCCATGCGTTGGTAAGACCTGGAAATTTCACTAAACCATCAAGCTCTTTTTTCAATTTTTCTAAGGTCATGCCTTCGCGCCATTGATCCTTTGGCTTGAGCTGAATAAAAGTTTCAATCATAGTCAGTGGCGCAGGATCGGTAGCGGTTTCTGCGCGTCCTACTTTACCAAACACGGTTAACACCTCGGGCACTGTGGCTATGAGCTTATCTGTTTGCTGTAAAATCTCTCGCGCTTTACCAATCGACAAACCAGGGTAAGTAGTTGGCATATACATTAGATCGCCTTCATCCAGTGGCGGAATAAACTCACTGCCAATTTTGTTCACTGGATAAAAGCCAACAATAGCGACCACTACAGCCAACACCAAGGTCATTTTAGGAAAACGTAAAACGAGATTCAGTAATGGCTTATATCCGTTAACTAATAAGCGATTAACAGGGTTTTTCTGCTCTGAAATCACTTTGCCACGTATAAAATAGCCCATTAGTACTGGCACTAAGGTAATTGCTAAACCTGCAGATGCCGCCATGGCATAGGTTTTAGTGTACGCAAGCGGGGCAAACATGCGCCCTTCTTGCGCCTCTAAAATAAATACTGGCATAAAGCTCACAGTAATAATCATTAAACTAAAAAATAGCGCTGGGCCGACTTCGCTGGCGGCATCGGTGACAACTTGCCAGCGATTTTCATCAGTCAGCGGTGTTTTTTCCATGTGTTTATGCATGTTTTCGATCATGACAATCGCACCATCGGTCATCGCACCAATGGCAATGGCAATACCGCCGAGCGACATAATATTAGCGTTAATGCCTTGCCAATACATGATGATAAATGCCGTTAAAATTCCCAGCGGTAAAGTAATAATAGCCACCAAGGATGAGCGCACATGAAACAAAAACACGATGCAGATCAGTGCGACCACCACTAACTCTTCAAGTAGTTTGCTGGTTAGGTTATCCACTGCGCTTTTAATTAAATTAGAGCGGTCATACACAGGCACTATTTCAACGCCTTCAGGTAGACCTTTTTTGAGTGATTCGAGCTTTTCTTTAACCAGCTCTATGGTTTTTTGTGCGTTTTCGCCATAGCGCATCACCACGACACCACCTGCAACTTCACCTTCTCCGTTTAGTTCAGCAATGCCGCGGCGCATTTGTGGGCCAAGGCGAATATCGGCTACATCGCGTAATTGCAGCGGTGTGCCGTTGGCGTTCACCCCCAGCGGAATGGCCTCTAAATCAGCCACACTTTTTATATAACCGGTGCTGGTTACCATGTATTCGGCTTCGGCCATTTCCACTACCGAAGCGCCCATTTCTTGGTTACCTTGCTTAATGGCCGTTTGAATTAAGCTCAGTGGAATACCGTAAGCACGCAGTTTATCTGGCTCTACATTGACTTGATATTGTTTCACCATGCCGCCAACGGAGGCGACTTCTGACACTCCTGGCACAGTTTGTAATTCAAACTTTAAAAACCAATCTTGTAAGCTACGTAATTGGCTAATATCGTGCTGATTGGTTTTATCCACCAGCGCATATAAATAGATCCAACCTACACCGGTGGCATCTGGGCCAAGCTCCGCGGTTGCAGTGTCGGGCAAACGGCTAGCGACTTGGCTTAAATACTCTTGCACTCGACTACGCGCCCAATAAAGATCCGTTTTTTCATCAAAGATGACATACACGTAGGAGTCACCAAAAAATGAAAAACCACGGACCGTTTGTGCCCCGGGCACTGAGAGCATCGCGGTGGTAAGCGGAAAAGTAACTTGATCTTGCACCACTTGCGGCGCTTGCCCAGGATATGACGTTTTAACTATCACCTGCACATCAGATAAGTCCGGCAAGGCATCTATAGGGGTATTTTTAACGGCAAATAAACCGCCACCAATTAGTATTGCAGTTAGTAACAATACAAAAAAGCGATTAGTCACAGACCAACGAATAATGGCTGCTATCATAAGGCCTCCTAATGTCCGTTATGCGATGACAGGGTGCTATCGCTATTTGGTTGCATGATTGCTGCAGTCTTGATACGACTGATCACAAACTCACCGTCTTGCAAACTAAAGGTAAACTCCACTTGCTGCTGTGCAGATAAGTCAGTGAGGTCTACATCTGCTGCTAACATAAAATCTAATGTGGCAGCTTCGCGGTTCCATTTTACAATCTCACCACGGCTAATATTGGCGGTACGCGTTGTTTTATCAATATGGTTGATAGTACCTATTACGGTTGCCGTATTCGCAGGCTCGACCATCACATGTGTTGAGTCCATAATATGAATACCGCTCAGTAAGTAGCTATCATCAACTTGCTTAGTTAGCTCAAAATGCAGTGTTTGCCCGACTTGTAACGCACTGAAATCAACATCTTCTGTAACTATAAAATCCATAGTCATGCTTGGCCAATCGAGTTCGTCCATTGGTTCATGGCTAATATTCACCATACGGTGATCCGCCATAACGCTGTTAATAACGCCTTTACCCCACACGTGAGTGATAGTGTCTAGCGCTTGCATACGTTTAAAGTCGGAGCTTTTACTTGATTCAGAATCCAATAAAAATTGGGCTGAAGTCACCACGTGATCATCGGCTTTGAGACCCGATAAAATCACTGCGTCATTGTTATCACTACGACCAAGCTCTACCGCCACAGATTTAAAGCGCCCTTCACCTAATGCCAGCACAACACGGTCTTGGTTGCCGGTACGGATCACCGCTTCTTTTGGCACAATAAGCTGCTTGTCACTTGCTTTAGCGTGAATACTCACCTGCGCAAACATATTTGGTTTTAACTGGTGATTTTGGTTATTAAAGCGTAAACGCACCCGCAGCGTGCGATTTTTAGCATCCAGTGTTGGGTAGATATAATCAACGTTACCGCGCCAGCTTTGTCCTGCAATGTAATCTAAGGTCATGGTAACGGGTAAACCTATTTCTATTAGCTGTGCTTGGCGCTCAAATACTTCGGCTTCAACCCATACTTCATCCAACTGAGCTATGCTCATCATTGAAGTACCCGGCTTAACATAAAAACCTTCGCGTACATTGAGCTCATCAACCACCCCACTTTGACGTGCGTAAAAGGTAATGTTTTGCATCACTTTTTTATTAGCTTGTAAGCGCTCAACAAAGCCGTCCGACACATTCAATGCTTTTAAGCGCGCTTTGGCCGCGCGAATAAGCACCGTATTTTTACGATTAACGGCCAGTACAAATTCTTCTTGAGCATTAACCAATTGCGGTGAATACAAGGTATACAGTGGTTCGCCTTGCTTTACTTGAGCACCGGCCGCTTTAACGTAAAGCGTTTCTAACCAACCTTCAACCCGCGGGTGAATATGCACCTGTTGGTCTTGGTTATACTGCACATAGCCCACCGTGTTTACTTCACTTTGCAGTGCCTTAAACTGTACTTTCTCGGTTCTAACCCCCAAGTTATTAATCACCGCAGGAGATATCGTCACTGCGCCAGGACCATCTTGGTTATTACTGCTGCCCTCATCATAAACAGGCACTAAATCCATCCCCATCGGTGAGAGTCCAGGTTCATCACGGCGATAGTTGCTATCCATCGGGGCCACCCAATATAGTGGCTTTTTCTCTGTACTGTTAGCAACATGCTCATTACTGCTCCCCAGCAAAGACAATGCACCAACGGAGACTCCCGCACCTAATAGTGCTGCGATAAGAAGCTTTATATTAGTATTCACTTTGATCTCCTGCGAACTGCTCAGCCATCACAGCAGCATCTTGGCTACTGGCGTAATAATTCAGGCGAGCAATAATAATTTGTTGATCGATTTGGATATTTAACGCATCTATTTTGGCATTGAGCTCACTAATACGCGCGCGCATTACTTCTGAAAAGTCACCATCATCGCGGGTGTAGGCGTTTAATGTGGCTTGCGCTTGTTCTGCCATTTGTGGCAGCAGTTTAGTTTGATAAAGCCCACCGCGCTTAGCTAACCGTGCTAACTGGCTAAACTCTTTAAAGTACATGCCTTTAAGCTTTTGTAGTGCGATCAGCTTTTGTGTTTTTACGGCTTCCGCTATGGCGATAGCCGCATTTACTTGTTGATCTTGACGGTTATCAGTAAATAGCGGTAAATCAACACTCAATCCTACCGAAAACAGATCCGCCCGCGAGTCTCCCATTGGCGTACCATCGCGATACCCATAGCCCATGTTTACCCCAAACTGTGGTTTATAACCTTGTTTGGCAATATCAATTTCAGTTTTTTTAGCGGCTGCCGTTTGGTCAATTGCGACAATTGCAGGATGCGCCATCAGCAGCTGCATTAACTGTGTAAACTCAAGTTGTGCAAAATCGACTAGTGGTATTATGTCACTGCGCTTAGCACTCACAGGCTGAGTTAACATATTGATTGGCAACCATTGTGATAAACGCTTTTTAGCACTTTCAAACTGCTGTTCAAGCATCATTAGTTTATCTTCAAGACGGGTTAACTCTAACTGTGCGCGGATAATATCTTGTTGGCGAGTGTTACCTATCGAGCTGGCATAACTTGATTCTGTAATATCAATCAGCTGCGAGAATAATGCTTTATCTTGCTCAATTAAAGCAATGCTTTGCTGCGCACGATACGCATTGAGCCAAGATTCGATCACGATGGTTTTAACCTGTGCGAGTCGGTCAGATCGTAACCATGGATATTGCTGCGCCGACTGCGCTAATGCCTGTTTTTTAAGTGCAACGCTATCGCCGCGACTAAACATCTGACTTACACCAACCTTTAACTGGGTCATCCCTTCTTGGTCAAACGCAAAGCCATCGGTAGGTAAATTCATTAGCCCGATAGTTAATACTGGATCTGGCAAGGTGCCCGCGACTAAACTTTGCGCTTGTACTGCGGCTTGTTGATATTTACTGGCTGTTAGCCATGGCTCGTTATTAAGTGCATAGCTAAGCGCGTCATCGAGGCTAAGCTCATTGCTATGCGCTGAGATTGTAACTGTTAGCAAAAACGCTAAAAAACTGACTTTAAATATTCTGAAGTGATTCATCACTTACTCCACTAAAATTAAAAAATGATTAAATTTAGAGGCAGAAAAGGTGATTTATGTAAATTTTAGACGCACCTATCCTGCTATTAAGCAGACATAGGAGGACGGTATAACGAACTGGCTATACGATGTTGATTTTGCGGTGTGTAAAGCTGTACTTTTTCGGGGGGAGTTAGCGTAACGCTAAATAGCGCGTTCATACTTAACATTGAATGAGTACTACACGCACTCATCGGGCAGCCACATTCTTGATTAGCCGTTGCGTCATCGTCACAGCAATCCATGTTCATCATACCTGCTGGTATGTCATGGTGCATATCGCTGGTATCGGTGACTTGTGAATGGGTTTGGTTCATATGTGGCATTTCGCAACTCATAGTTACTGACGCAACCGCTTGACCCACTAAAGTGAGTAACAAAACGACGGTCAATATACTAAGGTAAATACGTTGCAAAAAAGTGCCTTTAATAAATGTAAGCTGTAAGCTGTAAGCTGTAAGCTGTAAGCTGTAAGCTGTAAGCTGTAAGCTGTAAGCTGTAAGCTGTAAGCTGTAAGCTGTAAGCTGTAAGCTGTAAGCTGTAAGCTGTAAGCTGTAAGCTGTAAGCTGTAAGCTGTAAGTTTATGGTAACTTGTTAGTTAACACAAACGTTTAACTGTTTCTTGGTGCAATTTTTATTAAGTTACTTGCAGCGATGGCAAATAAACAATAACCGGTAAAATACCAAAAACCTGCGCCAAATTCTGCGTGCATGTTGATAAGCTCGCCCATTTGGCCATCAGCATTACCTGCAAGATACGCCACGATTAAAGCAATAACAAATACGTCAACCATGCTCCATTTACTTAAACCTTGTATTACTTGACCGAGTTTATGCTTAAATTTATTCATCGGTATTAAACAATACACTAATTGCATTAACAGTTTTAAAGTAGGCACTACAATTGAAAATAACGCCACTAGCCCTGCAACTAAATAATTTTTGTTATTCGCAAGTTCGTTAACTGTTCCCCAGATGCTCCGCGTTTTTTTGTAAGCGCTAACTTCACCTTCGAGCTTATCAAGACCAAACATGCTTGATGCCATTGTGAGCATCCTTCTGGTATTTCTGTCGCCTTCATCAGCAAGCATTTCAATACCTGTTTTAGCTAGTTTTGACTTATCAATTTTACCTTCTAGCGTCAGCACTGGCTGAGTGACACCCGGTACAAGCAATGCTAACGCAATTAAAATAGTGGCAATTGGCAATAATAAACGCATAGCTAGTCTTTAAAAATTACTTTGTAATAACGCATCATACCCAAGGCATTATGCTTGTTCAATAATTGAGGCTAAAACTTCATCACCGTATTCACGGGCTACAAACATAGCCTTGTATACAATGTCAATTTCTGAAGCTGGTCTAATGGTTTCTAATAACTTGGTTGCCAATAGCCAGTTATCTTCTTCTATAGCGCGAGTTAATTGTAAAGTCACACCTAACATGCCGTTAAAACACAATAACGCACTAGACAAATCATCACCTAGACAAAACTCTTTTGCTATTGCGCCTAATTCCATGTTTAAAATAGCGTCAAGTACAGACATCAGGCCAACTAAGTAACCTCGCTCTGACATTTCCTTACCGCCAGGCTCAAGCATCAGCAGCATAAAATGGGCTCGTGTTAAACCAAGCTTAGTTAGCTCGCTGGGTTTATCTACCCCTAATTCGCTAAGTGCTAACACCCTTACGAATTGGCGGATTGAATCTTCGCCTAAATAAATAACCGCTTGAGAGATAGAAGTAATCTCTAAATTTTGGTTACCCGAGCGCGCATTAACTAGCTTAAGAATACGTGCAGTTAAACCAACATCTTTGGCAACTCTTTGATGTACTTCATCAAAATCAATATCCGGTCGCGATGTACACCGTAAAAGATCAAACACCGCTAGTTTTGAAGGCTCAACATTGTGGTAAGTGAGCATCTCTGGTCGCGCAAAAAAGAAGCCTTGAAAGTAGTCACAGCCTGCATCTTTTAAAGTCGTAAACTCTTCGTGAGTTTCGATTCTTTCCACAATAATTTTTACATCGGGAAAGCGTCTTTTAAGCTTTTTAAGTTGAATATTCGTTTTAATTATTGGGTTTTCAACTTCTAGCTTTATAAAATCTACCAGCTCTAATAAGGGCTCCCATTTTGCATCACCGTCATAATCATCTAATGCAAACACATAACCATCTTGCTTCAGTGAACGTACCCTTTTAGTAACTTGCTCTATATTGCCAGCTCTTTCAACAATTTCTATTACAGCGCTTTTTGGCTGTAATAGTTTAGGAAAATCATCTAACAAAGCATCCGTTGAAAGATTGATAAATGCACACTGGTTAGCTGTTAATTTATCTATACCAATCAACATCAATGCATTAAAAAATAAGCGACCTGTTGCTTGTCCGTCGGTCGTCCCTACAGGGAAAAAATTATCGCTTGAATCTCGGTACAATAACTCATAAGCAAAAATACTCTTATCAGTATTAAATATTGGCTGTCGTGCTATATATTGAGTGACCATATTTGGTACGTTCGCTGTAATTTGTGTATTCGGCATATTATTTCCTGCTAATAATTTATAGCGACTCATGCCAGCTAAATTGTTCTTTTTGTATTGACTTAGTATAGTGAACTTTTGCAAGCTTGCATTAACTAAACACAATGCTGTGGGTACGAAATTTCAGATTCCTCAACTTTCGTACCCACAACAAAAACACCGTGCACTATAACCATACATTTATCATGGATATGTTCTCATCAGGGCTGAGGTTGGGTATAATAGCGCCATACTTTTTTGTAAAAAATCACAAGAGCTAATGACATGAGCATTGAACAAGCCTTAGTAGAACGTAGCAGTAACCAATGTGAGTTGTGCTCTGCAACTGACAACTTATCTGTATACGAAGTGCCACCTGTTACAGAAACCCATTCAGACAAGTGCATTTATACCTGCCAGACATGTAAAGACCAAGTTGAAAGTAATATCGATATCACTCCAACACATTGGCATTGTCTAAACGATAGTATGTGGAGCCAAGTGCCAGCAGTCCAAGTAGTGGCTTATAGAATGCTATCTCGTTTAGCTGCTGATAATGGCTGGGCACAAGATGCGTTAGATATGATTTATCTTGAAGAAGATACGTTAGCATGGGCCAAAGTAGCACTTGCTGAAGACGATGACATCAAACATGTAGATAGTAATGGCGTAATATTACAAGCGGGCGATACTGTCACGCTAATTAAAGACTTAGACGTGAAAGGCAGCAGCTTAACTGCAAAGCGTGGAACAGCAGTTCGTAATATCGGTTTAACCAGCAACCCTGAGCACATTGAAGGTCGCGTTGACGGTCAACGAATTGTTATTTTAACTAAATTTGTTAAAAAGTAAGTATTATTCATATATCCAGTAAAAGCGCTAAATAGCGCTTTTTATACTTAAAATTAAGCTGCGATTAAGTAGCAAATAACTACACTGTAACCACTATCTACTGACTTAATTTATTTCAAGGAATAAGTCATGCTGTTACATAAACCTCGATCTGTTTTAAAATCAATTACCAACATTAGTATATTAGCTTGCAGCACGTTAATTCTGTCTGGTTGTGTAAATCAGCAGGCTACAAACGCAAGCCATGCAATTAAAAATGAAACTGTCGCAATGCTAACAACACAAGTAACCTATCTTGATCGCAGCATGCTGCGTCCCGGCTCACAATTAACGGTAACTTTAGCCGATGTGTCGAAAATGGATGTAGCTGCCGATATTATCAGTCAACAAACTATTGATATTGCTGGTGCGCCGCCATACACAGTGACACTCCCCTACGACGCAAGCATATTAAACGAACGCAGCCGCTACAGTGTTAGCGCACGTATCGTTAATCAAGATAATTTACTTTATGTAAGCACAACACATAATAACCCGTTTTCACACTCGCAACAGAGTGAACCTCTTACCATTACAGTTTCTAAAGTTGCCGCACAACAACCCGATGTAAGTTTAGTTAACACCTACTTTAAAGCCATTACCTTAAATAGTAAGCCTGTAACTGTTGAAACCAGAGAGCCGTTTATACAATTTAGTAAAAATAACAAAAGCCATGGCTTTTTAGGATGTAATAACTTTACTGGCAGTTATCAAGTCAACCAGCAATCACTCACATTTGGCCCGCAAGCCAGCACTAAAATGATGTGCTTTAAAAGCATGGAACAAGAAAGTGCAATGTCGGCAGTACTAGAGAACACAGCTCTATGGGATATTAATGGCGAATCACTGATTTTAAAAGATCTGCAAGGCAAACAACTTGCAACGTTTAAAGCCATGTATTTTAATTAATTTTGATTTCTCTGAGTATTAAACGCCCAGTTATGCTGGGCGTTTACTTTTATTCTTCGACTAATTGTTCGCTGCGATAAAAACCTGATGAATCACTCAATAAGCTAACTAGCTCAGGTAATACATTATCCATTGTTTGTTTTAACTTCCACGGTGGGTTAATTACGATCATACCTGAGGCTGTCATGCCATGAACCTCGGTATCTTCTTCTGTGGCTAATTCAAATAATTGAATATTACGCATACCTGATGCAATTAAGCCCTCTTCCATGCGCTCAATACGCTCTCTATCTACAACTGGATACCAAATCATATAAGTGCCAGTAGAAAAACGCTGATAAGCCTTCGTTAATGTTTTTACAACGGTGTCGTAATCATCTTTAATTTCATAAGGTGGATCAATTAATACACATGCCCTACGAGATGCTGGCGGCAATAACCCGACTAGGCCTGTAAAGCCGTTTTCACCACGGACACGTATAGAGCGCTTGCCGCTCATATTTTCTTGTAATAATGCCAAGTCTCGTGGATGCAACTCAAAGAACCAACCTTTGTCTTGGCGACGTAAAAAGTGCTCTGCAATTTTTGGTGACCCTGGATAAAACGCTAACGCCTCACTTTCATTAAACGACTTAATCAGATCAATATAATCATTTAACTCTTGATGTTCACTCGTATGTTGATAGAGCTTGGCGATACCATCGAGGTATTCTTGGGTCTTTTGGGCATCTGCCCCAGCCAATTCAAAAAAACCGGCGCCAGAATGCGTATCAATATAATCCAACGGTTTATCTTTAAGAGTTTGGTAACTTAATACCTGAGCAAGTACCAAATGTTTAACAACATCGGCCGGATTACCCGCATGAAATGAGTGTCTGTAACTGAGCATAATTTAATTTCGCTATAAGCTTATTTATAAAACCAGTGAACCATAAACATTATGCATTTGGCAACTGAGCGTGAACCAATTCTGAATGAAATAGCCCGTTAGCTGAATTATCCCTTAACGACGAATAAAAATCAGCTAAAACACACGTAAATACTGGCATATAAAGCAATTTTGCTTTACATTTGCATGACAATAATCACAGTTTTATGAGCGCATTTATGAATAACGAGACCCTTTCTCAATTAGAACAACTGATCGACCAATTAATTAGCCAAAATTCACAACTTCAAACAGAAGTGAATGAACTTAAAGATAAAAACAGTCAGCTGATCGATGAAAATGAAATTCTTCAACTTGAAGCACTTGAAAGCGAAGAAAAACAAAAAGATACCAGCACAACGTTAACAGGCCTACTTGAGAAACTACAAAGCGCTCAACAGGCAAACTAATGTCTGAGCTGCAAAACCAGCGAGTCACCGTTGAGTTGCTTGGTAAAGAGCAGCAATTTGCTTGCCCTGTAGGACAAGAAGACGCTCTAATTGCTGCCGCTAAACATCTTAATGATTTAGTCGAGCAAATGAAGCAACGCTCAACGGTTCGCAATGATCAAAAAGCTTTATTAATGGCTGCTTTGAACATTAGTCACGAACTGCTTGAAGCAAAAGCACAGCAAAGTGCAGAACTACAACAGCACGATCAGCTTGTTGATAAACTAAGTGCATACTTAGGTAGCTCATCAGCCAAATAAAAAGCGCTACTTAGCGCTTTTTTTGTTATTACCAATAAAATAAGCTACTGTAAGCGACCTATTTTATTGATCGATATGACCCATGCTAAGTAGTCCTTTCAAACTAATAACTACATTTAAACTGCTAATTGTTGGGTTACTAATCAGCTTAGCACCTTTCGCCTATAGTGCCGTAACGTGGCAAACAATCAGCCCAAACATTCAATTTTTACAACAGCAACCAAAGCTACGCTTTTATGATTCCAACCAAGTATTAATCCAAGGTAAAGAGTGCGCTTTAATGTTTGATGCCAGCGGCAATTTTGCAGCCGTTGAAGCTACAATTGTAAAACTAAAGTCAACTTTGACGACCCCTCTTTGCTATTTAGTTGCGAGCCATTTTCATGATGACCACTTATTAGGCATGGCCATTTTGCAACACAGTTACCCAAACGCCAAACTCATTGTTCATAAACAGATTGCCCGCGAGTTTGCAAATTTTCAACGTGCCTTTGAAGATAAACTTGATAGTTACGAGCAAAGTATTGAGCTTAGTTATCAACGATTAGCTGAACAACCAGCTTTTTTACAGCCACAATGGAGAAAGAAATTAGAATTAGCCAAACAGCGTCTACTTCGCTGGCGAAAATTTAATTTGCAGCCAAATGCAATGCAAGTCTCTGATTCTCTCACACTCAATTTAGGTGACTACCCTATAACGCTGCACGCCCATCAAGCACATACAAATGGAGATCTGACATTACTAGCAGAACAAGGAACCATCTTACTAGGGGGAGACATTGTAGATTGGCTGCCTTACCCTGGACACGGCAACTTAGTTGAATGGGCAGAACTACTTAAACAATTTAGCAATAACAAACAGATAAAAATAATTTTACCTGGCCATGGAGCGCCCTTAAAAGCAACTGATTTAAGTCAGCCATACAGGTTTTTACAACAAATTATTAAGCATGTATCAACCAATCCCAATGTGGAGCTTACAACATTACAACAAAGCTTCCCTGCTGAATTTGCTAAAGATTATCAAATTGATACAGCTGCCTATAAAGCTTACCCTTTATTTCTACAAGCTGGACTTAAGCGCGCGAAACAGTCAAAATAGACCCTACACAAGGTTGTGCTAAGCTTATAAAGGGATATTGATTCGGTGGTGTTTATGCGCAGGAATTATTTTTTCATTTTCGTAATAGCAATATTACTCAGCGGCTGTCAGTCTACAAAGCTGCAACCTGCAGCGCCTGATGTAGAACAAGCCCCCGTTATTTTTAACCACTTTAAGCCGTCAACAAAAAACGCTATTACGGTAAGCTCGAACGCACAAGCAACACCGCCTACGACCACTATATCGACTGAACTACTGCAACCCAATAAAAAAAATCACACAGTACCGAGTCCGTATAAACCTACAATTGAAAAGTCACACTCACGATCCGCAAGCCCTGATTTATGGCAGCATATTGCTGACAACTTACATATTAAAATCTATCTAAATAGGGCACTCAATAAACGTATTAAATGGTATACCCGCCAACCTAAATATCTACAAATAGTGAACGAGCGAGCTGCTCCTTACTTGTACCATATCGTCAATAAAGTAGAACAACGTAAGCTGCCGATGGAACTGGCATTATTACCTTTTGTTGAGAGTGACTTTCGCCCAACGATCAGTTCCTCTGCTCAAGCTGTTGGGGTATGGCAGTTAGTCGCAGCCACTGCGCATCATTTTGGTATTAAGTCAGATCAATGGTATGACGGCCGTCAAGATGTACTGGCTTCAACAGATGCTGCTCTGGCGTATTTAGAATATTTATATAAACGTTTTGATGGTAACTGGATGCATGCACTCGCGGCTTATAATAGTGGCGAAGGTCGAGTACAACGCGCAATTGCTAATAATAAAAAACGTGGTAAAAGCACCGACTATTGGTCTCTCAAACTCCCTAAAGAAACGTCAGATTACGTACCTAAGCTCTTAGCATTAAGCTATTTATTGCAAAACCCTAAGCTAGGCTTAATACGCCCTAAGCTTAAGAATAAAGCCCAAACTACTGAGTTTAATGTAGGTCAACAGTTTGATTTTTCTGTTATTGCTAACCTATCAGGTGTGGGGCGCAGCCAATTGCATAAACTCAACCCTGGTTATTTAAAAAATCAAAGTTCACCAAATGGGCCTCATACATTACTTCTTCCATTGCAACAGCAAGCATTGCTAAGCAGTCAGTTCTTCAAGAGTAACTTTACTGGGGAGTACTTTGTTAAGAAAAACGATACCTTATACGGCATCGCTAAAAAGTTTGATATGCCCGTTAAAAAGCTAAAAATGTTAAATAATAAAAAGACCAACCTCATTGGCATTGGCGAACGCCTACTTACAGGACAGCCAAAAACAATGCCAGGCTCACTGACAATTGACTATAAAATCAGTCCTTATTTAGATGATACCCAAGTAGCCACTGCAACCATTACTGTTAATTACCAAGTCAAGCCTGGGGATACAATTTGGGATATCAGTCAACTTTATGATGTCTCACATAAAGACCTCGCACAGTGGAATAAATTCAGTGCCTCTAGCATCTTAAAACCAGGTATAACGCTCGTATTACACTTGCCACAAGCAATAAAGCCGATCTCCCAATTACAAAATGATGGCTTATTGTTAGGATTAGAGAAAACCTTAAAACAACCACACTAACCAGCAGTTTCACATCATCCGTATTTAGCGTAAAATTAGCGTTTCATTCAGTAAATATTAAAGAGATTGGCATGCAAATCAGCAAAAACTCAGCGGCTGAGTTTCACTACACATTAAGTGAAGCCGGTGAACAAATAGAAACAAGCACTGGCAATGAACCATTAACATACATTCATGGCCTTGAAGGCATGCTTCCAGGTTTAGAAACAGCCCTTGAAGGCAAAGCCGCTGGTGATAGCTTCAGTGTTACTCTTGAGCCAAGCGAATCTTACGGTGAGCGTGTTGATGATCTAATCCAACGTATTCCACTTAAGCACCTCCAAGGTGACACCAAAGTGTGGAAAGCTGGCATGACTGCAATGGTTAGCTCTAACCAAGGTCGTCATCAAGTAACGATTGTTAAAGTAGGTCGTTTTAATGCTGACTGTGATTTAAACCACCCTTTTGCTGGTAAAACACTGACTTTTGATGTGCAAGTCTTAAGCGTACGTGAAGCTACAAGTGAAGAAGTATCACACGGTCACGTTCACAGCGAAGGCGGTTGTGGTCACAACCACTAGGGAAATTCTATGTCAAAGGTTGCAATCGTTACAGGCGGTAGTAAAGGCATAGGCCAAGCTATTGTTGCACGTTTTATAAAAAATGGTTATCAGGTTCACAACCTTGATCTCGAACATTCAGATTTAGGTACTTGGCACCGCTGTGACGTCAGTAATGTAAATACGGTTAAAAGCGTTATTACTGACATTGCTAGCACAACTAAGCACATTGATATATTGGTATCTAATGCTGGCCGCCATTTAAGTGCAACCATTGAAAACACGGATGAAGCAACCTTCGACAGTTTGTTTGCGCTTAATGTAAAAGGTGCGTACGCAGCAATTCAAAGCGTATTACCAAGTATGAAAACGCAAAAAAATGGGGCGATTATTTTAATTGCCTCAGATCAAGCCATCATAGCTAAAACAAACTCGTTTGCGTATAACCTCACCAAACATGCGTTAGCGTCAATGGCAAAAACAACCGCGCTTGATTACGCCCAGTTTAATATTCGTGCTAATGCTGTATGCCCCGGCACCATTGAAACCCCCTTATTTCATAATGCGATTGATGCTTACTGTGCTCGCAGTGGCGCAGATAAAGCCAGCATAGTTGCCGAAGAAGGTGCTTTGCAACCGCTAGGTAGGCTGGGTCGAGCAGATGAAGTCGCCGCGTTAGTCAATTTTTTAGCCAGCGATGAGGCCTGTTTTATTACTGGCAGCTTACAAACTATCGATGGCGGTTATACCGCACAATGAGCGAACGTATTATTGACCCTCACGTGCATTTTTTTAATTTGCTAGATGGGCAATATGAGTGGCTACAAGGAAGTAATCCGCCCTCTTGGCCAAATTTAGAGACTATTAAACGCCCTATTAATGCCGCACAACTACAACAAACGAGTCCATTTGAAATCATAGGGCTGGTGCATATTGAAGCAGGGTTTGATAATAAAAACCCAATTAATGAGCTAAACTGGCTGGCGCAGCATCTGCACGGGGAAAACTATAAAGCAGTAGGTTTTGCTTGCATTGATAGTCCACCTGAGGACTTTAATAATGCGATAAACGCTTTATCACATTCAAGTTTGGTGGGGATTAGAGACATAACCGAAGGTGCGGATGCAACTCGGTTAACTCACCCTAATTGCCTTGATAATTTAACGCTTTTGAATGATTGCCAACTAATGTTTGAAGCACAGTTTAATGTTGAAAACCTAGCTATCACCGAGCAATTAATTAAGTACTGCCAACAACTCCCAAACTTGCACGTAGTCATAAACCATGCTGGTTTGCCGAATAACCTCTCTCTATGGCAAGAGGGAATTCGTCGACTCGCTCACATACCCAACTGCACGATTAAATTCTCAGGCTTTGAGCTATTTACAGCTATACTGCAAACTCAGCAACAAGCGTGTTTTGACTTTATTCTTCAATGCGTTGGTCAACAGCGCGTGATGTTTGCTAGTAATTTTCCCGTATGCCAAATCAATTCAAGCTATCAAAAGCGCTGGTTAAGTAATTTTGCGCTTTGCAAAACCCACAGCTTATGGCAACAATTAAGCTATAAAAACGCGCGTCACTGCTATCAACTTTAATTAAAAACCGCTATATTCAGCTTATTGTTGTATAAAAACAGAACGCTTTTATGACTACTTCATCTAAAAACAAACTCATACTAGGCCTTTTTAACGTTACTTTTTTGGCCGTACTGACTGGTTGCGGTGGTGGCAGTACCATGACCGATAGTGACGGCAGTACTGGTAACACAATTAGCTGGACTCAAGGTGTCTTTCAGCCATCAGATAATTTTGATAAACAATGCCAAGCATTGAATCAAAAGCATTTTCTTCGCTCATGGAGTAACGAAACTTACCTATGGTATGACGAAATAATAGACCGAGATCCTGCACTAACAGCAAGTGTGAGTGACTATTTCACCTTATTAAAAACAGAACAAAAAACTGACTCTGGTGCCAACAAAGATAACTTTCATTCCAGCCTTTCTACCGCCGAGTGGGAAGCACAAAGTCAATCAGGTATCACGTTTGGTTATGGCTTTAAAGTGAAGCTATTTAGCTCAAGTGCCCCTCGAAAAGGCCTGATCAGCTATACTGAAGCGAACTCTCCCGCCAGTAATCAAAATCTTCGCCGAGGGTTTGAAATTTTAGAAGTCAATGGTGTCGATTTTATTAACGCGACCAGCCAAGCTGACGTAGATACTCTTAATGCTGGTTTATATCCAAAACAAACTGGTGTGAGCACCACTTTTTTGTTCAAAGATACCAATAATCAACAAACGCGTGAAGTAACGCTAATCTCACAAAGCATTGCATCGCAACCAGTCACTAATGTAAAAACCTTTGAAAATGACTCGGTGGGTTATTTTCAATTTAATAGCCACAACGCGATTGCAGAAAAGCCACTTTTTGATGCTTTTAATTCTCTAAAAGCAAGTAACGTAACTGATCTCATCATTGATATGCGTTACAACGGGGGGGGCTTTCTACAAATGGCGAGCCAAATAGGCTACATGATCGCTGGAGCCGCCAATACAAATAACAAAATATTTGAACGCACTATTTTTAACGACAAACACCCAACTATAAACCCTGTTACTGCTAAGCCTTTAGCACCCGTTATGTTTATTGACGAGTTTATCGGCTTTGCTGAGAATCCAGCGGTAAGTCCCGGCACGCCTTTACCGAGTCTTAATTTAAAACGGGTTTATGTATTAACGACCAGTAGCACTTGCTCAGCCAGTGAAGCGATTATTAATGGCTTACAAGGAGCTGATATAGAAGTAATTCAAATTGGTTCAGGTACTTGCGGTAAACCTTACGGTTTTTATCCTACCGATAACTGCGATACAACCTATTTCAGTATTCAGTTTACAGGAGAAAATAATAAAGGGTTTGGTGAATATTCAGATGGTTTTGCTCCGCAAAATACAGTAGATAATGAGCGCTTACCTGTGCGCATAGCGGGCTGTGCAGTGGCTGATGATTTTAGTTACCAACTAGGCGATCCAAATGAAGCCTTACTTAAAACAGCTTTAAGCTATCGAAGTAATGGTAGCTGCCCTGTCGCTACCTCAACTGCCAGTATACAAGGCTTTGCACCATCAAGCGTTAGCGATACACCTGACGTATTTGATAATCGTGCTACCACATTAATTGAAACCAATAAGGTTTTACCCTCAAATTAGGTCGCTAATTGAGGGTATTAAAGAGGTTAAGTAATGCTATTTAATAAACGACTATTACCAGCTTTATCTATATTTCTACTTGCCGGTTGTGCTTTTTATGCAGATAAACCCACGCCCAAACTACAGCACGCACTATTAATAAAGCCACAAAGTGAGCTAATAGCGCAAGGTATGGCAAGGCTAATGCGCAGTAATCCTATCGCCGTGGCGGATGATGTATTTATGCAGCAAAGTGTAATGGTTGTTGATAATGTAAATAAAAGCGATGGGATGGGTAACCCAATTATGGGGAAGCAACTTAACATGCCCGATCGATTTGAGTTGCTGATCAAAAATAACACATGCTTTTTGCGCCACCTTGATAGCAAAGCAACTGAACCTTTACCCAAAGTACAATGCAAAGTGAATGGTTTTCACTCAGGTTAAACATAAAAAAGCCCGAACGGGCTTTTTCTTCAAATCATGTAAAGAACAGCTTATTTAATTTCAACACGCTGTGAACGCATTACAATCTCATCATTTAGCTCAATACCAATACCAGGCTCTTCAGATACTTCAAAGAAACCATTTTTAGGCTGTGGATCTTGTAAGCATAATTCACGATTCCACTTTTTAATTGCATACGTATGATGCTCATGAATCAAGAAATTTGGAATCGCCGTTTCTAAATGTAACGACGCAGCAGTTGCCACAGGGCCACCACATACGTGAGCTTGAATGCGCACATCAAAGATATCAGCATAGTCACATACTTTTTTAGTTTCAGTAAAACCACCACATAAACCAATATCCGGCTGAAGTACATTAATGCTCTGATCTTCTAAATACGGACGCACACCCCAACGGTTATATAAACGCTCGCCACCAGCAATAGGTACTGCCACTTTATCAGCTACTTTTGCATGTAAAGAATGATTTAAGTAGTTAACCGGCTCTTCATAAAACATACAATCAAATTCTTTGGCAATTTCACCAATTTGAATTGCCGAGGTTACACCCGGTAAGCTGTGGCATTCAAAAATGATGTCGACTTCATCGCCTACCGCTTCACGAATTGCTTGCATACGCGCACGGTACAGCTTCATTTCAGCGCGTGAAATGATATTGGTACGGTCGTAATACGTATTACCATCTTTATCATATTGGATAGGGTCAACTTTTACTGCGTCATACCCTTGTGCCACGGCTTTTAATGCCGCTTCTGCGTACTCTTGTGGATGTACTAACGCTTTAAATTCTGTATCCCAATCGAACTGTAACTGCGATGCATAAGTACGCAGCTTATCGTTTACTTTGCCGCCTAATAACTGGTACACAGGTAAACCTAACGCTTTTCCTTTAATGTCCCATAAGGCTGTATCAATCGCGCTCATTGCTGCATACACCACTGGCCCACCACCTAAACCCCAAAAGCTTTCACGCAACATACGCGACCATAACTTTTCGGTTTGAAATGGGTCATGACCAATTAAGAAAGCATCTGCCATCTCTTTGATCATGGCCGCCGCCGCACTGTGACCTAAGTCATAAGCAAGGCCAGCCTCTCCAACACCACTAATACCTTCATCAGTATGAATACGAACGAATACTGGCGTCCATGCAGGTCTATCTGGGCAATGGATATCGAATACTTCAACGCGATTAACTTTCATGAAAATTCCTTATTAACCAAACTTAGGTTATTTTGCAAAACTAGGATCAAGACGATAGGCCTTGCGTAACATCGCAGGCCAAGCAAGTTGCCCACCAGTGCTACCACTGTGTACAACATTCGCTTGATTATAAATATTATCGATTATGACTTGTGGCACAGGTGTAACTGCTTGGCCGCTCGCTTGTAATGCAAGCTGTATTTCACACGCACGCTGTAAATCGTAAAAACGCATAAAAGCATCACCGACTGTTGGACCAACAGTTAAGCCACCATGATTAACCAATAACATATGGTTGGTATCGCCTAAATCATCTTGTAAGCGCTTTTTCTCGTCATTATTGACCGCTAAGCCTTCATAACCATGATAGGACAACGATGGTAATGAAAACATTGAATACTGGCTCAAAGGCAATAAACCATTTTTTTGAGTTGCGACTGCAATCGTTTCTTTTGTGTGTAAGTGAATAACACAATGCGCATCATCGCGAACTTCATGAATAGCGCTATGGATAGTAAAACCTGCAGGATTGATTGCAAACGGCGTATCATCCAAAATATTGCCGTCTAAATCTACTTTTACTAAGTTAGACGCCGTCACTTCATCAAACGTTAAACCAAACGCATTTACTAAATAATAGTCCGTCCCCGGCAAGCGCGCTGATAAATGCGTGTAAATCAAATCACCCCAACGAAAGTGTTCAACTAACCTATAGCAGGCAGCTAAATCAACACGTAACTGCCACTCTTGGGCAGAAACTTTATTCTTTAAATCAAGTTGAGGTAATTCAAACATTTTAATACCTTATTCAAACGTGAAAAACACGAAGTAGATGGATAGAAGTCTAAAGTAGTGCGGGAGGATGATCAATCTCTTTTAAAACAAAACAGCCACACCAAAATGGCGTGGCTATTTATAAAATAACTTAAAAAGTAGTTAGCTTAGAAAGTATTATTTTACTTTTGATAAATAGTCAGCAATCGCCGCTAGCTCTTCATCAGTTACAGTTGCAACCATTGCTTTCATTGCTATGCTCATACCATTTGCACGAGCACCAGATTTAATATCTTTCATTTGCGCGAGTAGATACTCTTTATTTTGACCATTTAGCTTAGGGTACATTGCCATGATCGGTGATTTACCTTCAGCGCCGTGACATGTTTGACAGTTTTTAGCTGTATAAAGCGCTGCACCATCAGCAGCCATTGATGAAAATGAAACACTTGCTGCCATTGCAAGGCCAGCTCCTAAGAGTAATTTTTTTATCTTGCTCATTGTATTTTCTCTTCTTTATGACGGTTTATAAATCTATTCACTTAATTGTAGACTATGCTCAATGTCATGCTAACTTTGTACGTAATTTATACACGCAAAAGATCACATAACATTGTCAAAAATAACAAGTCTTTTAATTACCAAACAAGGTCATCTGGGACTTCAAAGTCAGCATATGGATCATCTACATCTTTCCCTTTATCTTCAGGTTCAACATGGAAAACAATATACTTTTCATCGACTTCAGCGACTTTACGAGCAGGCTCATCTTCCAATACAAAAAATTGCCCTTCTAAAACACAAATAGCTAGACGCCCACCGGATAGTGCTTTTTGAGTCTTTTCGTTTACGTCCAGCTCTTTTACTTTATTTTCGTAAGTAAAATTAAAAGTACGTTCGCCACGAATCGTATCTTGATTATGGTGCTCTAATATTTGCTTAACGCGAGCAACTTCTCCGCGCTGCTTTAACTCACCTTGACGAGCTTGATTTAGCTCTTCTGCTTTTTTTTGCTGTTCTAATTTTGTTTGCTGAATATGCTTTTGCAGATCACTAGGGTTACTAGTCGCCCCTTTTTTTGGCTTTTTCTGTTGCTTACGTTTTTCACTTTTTGCAACTTTCGCTTTATGTGATGTAGTTAATCCTGCTTGTAGCAATTGGTCTTGTAATGAACCCATAGCTTTGTTCCATTAAAAACTGATATTAAGATTATTTTAATCTTCAATGCGCATAAATCATAGTGTTATGACCATTAATCTAGCAAAGTGTAGTAATTGATAACCTGACTTAGCGCAATGAATGATGATTTTAAAGAAAAAACACTTAACTTAATTGAATTTAATATCAATCAGGTTAAGCTACAATTTTTATAGTCGGAGCAACAAATGCGTTTAAGTCATTTATTAATTTGCTCACTGCTTATCTTTTTTGTGCTCTATGCCCCGCAGCCATTATTGAGTCTATTCGCGGATCAATTTGCTGTTAGCCCCGCAATTGCAGGCAGCTTAATGACTGCCACTATGATCCCACTGGCCATTGCGCCGCTAATATACGGCCTACTCCTTGCTAAACGTAACCCTCTAACAATTTTGCGCTATGCAATGTTAGTGCTAGCGCTTACCTGCATCGCTTTTGCATACGCTCCCAGCTTTGAATTATTACTGCTGTTACGTTTTTTGCAAGGTTTGACCTTACCGGCCGCATTAACGGCAATGACCACTTACATAGGCAGTCGCTATCAAGCCGATAACCTACAAAGAAATATGACTCTTTATATAGGTAGCACTATTGCCGGCGGTTACTTTGGCCGTGTATTAGCAGCAGTTTTTGCAGATCTATGGGCATGGCAAAGTTTCTATTTTATCATCGCTGCGGGTCTAACGGGTTTAGCATTATGCATTCCGCGCAATCAAGCGCAATTAGTTAGCAATCCACTTTCGCCATTAAGTTATATAAAACAGCTAGCAGATGCTGCGGTATTAAAATTGTATGGTGCAGTATTTTGTATGTTTTTTTGCTTTGCCGCACTGCTTAATTACTTGCCGTTTATTCTGCAAGATACCTTTTTAATCACCAACACGCGTGATATTGGCTTAGTTTATAGCGGATATTTAATTGGTGCGCTAGCTTCTATAGCTACGCCGTGGCTATTAAGAAAAAGTCATTCTCCGTGGTATTTACTATGCGCAATATTCACCTTGTATAGCGTGACATTAGTGGCATTAATGAGTTCTCAACTGGCTGTATTTTTATTGGCTTTTACTGGGTTTTGCGGTGCAATGTTTATTATTCATTCAACTGCTGCGCCGTTGGTTAATAAAATAAGCAGTGCGCCAGCAAGTGTTACTAACGGCGCATATGTATCGTTTTATTACAGTGGAGGGGCCCTTGGCTCTTTTGTACCAGGCATGGTTTATCAACAGTTTGGTCATATCGCGTTTATAGTATCACTACTGTTCGTCTGCCTATGTGGATTAGCGTTAGTGAGTTCAGGTTATCTCGCTGGCAAAAAAACCACTTTAGGCTGATGCCCTGTCGCTGTAAAAAAAGTATCTAGATCCATTTTTTTTAATAGCCACGTTTGCGTATTATTAAAGGGATGACAATGAAATAGATCACCAAACCAAATATCTTGATCAAGCCATAACGTTACATTATTTTGCTTGTCGTTCATTAACGCTAACATTGAGACACAGCCAGGTGCGACTTTTAAATAACGTGCTAAACGCTCATCAGAAGCAAACCCTAATCTCGATAAGCCCTGATACTTAGCTAGGGTGTGTTCCAGGACGCTCAATCATTAACTCATCTGCGGTGAGGCTGCCATGTAACGCTGGATGTTCAATCGCATCATAATGAATATCTAAATGCGCTAAAAACGCCGCTAATTTAGTTTTATCAGCCAACATTTATAAACAACGTCCTGTTAGTCGTACGCTGAGATCTCGCCATGACACCTCTTCTATTTCATATTTATTATTCTCGCAATATTCTTTTTTATTTAATTCTTGTTTTAATAATTGCACTGCTTGATCTTCTAGCTTGAGTTTTAAACTATTGGATTCTTCAAAGTATTCTTGATTAGCAAAATCTTTAAACTCACGGCGTGTAAGCGGCCTATCTAATTTCACATTTTTACGCGTTTTTGCTTCAACGGTTACTATATAAGCAAAGACTTTACTCTCTTGCTCATCTAATTTGGTATATAACTGCTTGCTAATAATCTCAAAAAGTTGGTCATCACTTTGATTCGCACAACCACTTAATAAAACAACTAATATCCATATGCATATCTTCATAACGAAATCATTTTTATTACCTAGTTGCAGGTAGTCTATCAAAAAATCACTCTTTACGTGAAAATTCACCAAATATATAAAAAAAACTTGACCAAATTGATAAATCTCATTAAAGTTCGTCCCGCTTGAAAGGGAACATCAAGTAGGTTACGAAATTCGTAATTTTAGGAATGTGGGGCTATAGCTCAGCTGGGAGAGCGCCTGCCTTGCACGCAGGAGGTCAGCAGTTCGATCCTGCTTAGCTCCACCACTTTCCTACCTTTTCTTTTTAAGTTCATAACATCTACTTTTTCAAGTAATCCCTCTAAAACTTTATACTACTTTATTCTCAATAATTCATCGTCAATGCTTGAGCCTTTGTCCGTCATTAGCTATACCTAAACATTAACTATCGTTATTTTGGCTAAATTATGGATGAGCCTAAAAGGGCTACGCTAAAAAAAATTGCAGCGCTTGGAATAAGCGCCGGTATCATCACCCACGCTCCCTATGTTTTTGCCCGCAAAAAAACAACTCTGAGAGTGTTAGGAACCCACGTAACATTACAAGAGGCTATTCGTAAGCAAGCTATGGCTGACTTGGGTATAGATATTGTATTTCAACCAGCTGGCAGTGCTGCGGTACTACAAAAAGCATCGATGGCTCCCGGCTCTTTTGACCTTTACGAACAGTGGTCCAATAGTATCAATGTGTTATGGAACGCTGGCAGTATCCAAGCTATTGATAAAAAACGCATTCATAACTTTAGTGAAATTAACGCACTCACTAAAACAGGCAAGCTCACTCCAGATGCATCAATCGGTGCTGGCGATGCCCCATATAAACTTTTAAACATCCAAGATGACGGTACTTTAAATAGCAATGAAACCGATTTTATTAGCTACTTACCCTATGTCCATAATGTTGATTCATTTGGGTACAATACAGCTCACATACCACTTGGCACCGCGTATGAAAGTGAAAGCTGGGCATGGTTATTAGATGAAAAACACCGCGGTAAAGTCGCTATAGTTAACGCCCCATCAATTGGTATTTTTGATTTAGCGCTTGCCGCGCAAAGTAAGGGATTAATTAAATTTAATAATATTGGTGCAATGACTCGCCAAGAGCTCGATAAGCTATTTAGTATTTTGCTCAATTACAAAAAACAAGGTCACTTTAGCGGTTATTGGAATTCTGTGCCTGAATCAGTTGATTTTATGCGTAATGACAGAGCCATCATTGAAAGTATGTTTTCACCCGCTGTCGAGAGCTTAAACAGCCAAGGTATCAATGTGCGCTTTGCTGCTCCTAAGGAAGGTTATCGAGGCTGGCATGGCGTGATGTGCCTATCATCCCAAGTGAACGAAAACACGAAAAGCGCCGCCTATGAGTATATGAATTGGTGGTTATCTGGGTGGCCAGGTGCATTTATCGCCAGACAAGGTTATTACATTAGTAACCCTGAACGCTCAAAACCTTTTTTATCTGATGCTGAATGGCAATATTGGTATCAAGGCCAACAAGCTATAGAGCCGTTACTTAATCCACAAGGAAAAATATCCGTAACAACGGGCGCTATGCGCAGTGGGGGAAGCTATTTAAAACGTCTAAGTAATGTTGCGGTGTGGAACACTGTAATGCCAACTTACGACTATAGCCTTCAAAAATGGTATGAGTTAATAAGCCGATAACTATTATGCTTTCAATCAAATCAAAAATATCCATTACGTTGAGCATATTAATTAGCCTGCTTTTACTGCAAAGCTATCTATTTGACAAATCTCAGCATGACTTAAGGGCATTACTTGCGCTGCAATATCACGCCCTTGCGCAAAGTGAAGTTGCAACCAGTCTAGAAAATAATGTGATCTCATTACAAGGTCAAGTTGTTGACTATGTTGGAAAAGAAAGCAGACCCATTGCTTTAGATAATTTTAAGCGTTTTTTTCTCGCGGCAAATGCTGATTTAGTTTCCTTTACACATAATGCAAATAAAACCCCGCACCAGTATGATGATTTATTATTGCGCTTAAATGAGCATTTAAATAATTATCGCCATACATTCGAGCAGGTTATTGACAATAAAAAGCATCGTCAAAAATTAGTTGAAGAGAAGTTCAAGCCAGCCATTGCGTCACTGCAAACAAGCCTTAATGCTTTAAAAGATAAAGCAAGCAACGAACACAAGTACCGCTACTTTGAGGTATTACGCTCAGTAACAAGTATCGAACATGCCACACTGACTTACTTAAACGACACACAATATGACTCATCTCAAAAAGCGCAACTAAGCATTCAGACTTTACAGCAACAGCTAAACCATATTGAGCAGGATGGATTACTAAATAATGCACTTCCTAATGTAGACTTTAAAACTCAGTTGCTCAACATTCGCAGAGCTTACAACCAATTAACACTACTAACTAGAGGCTATACATACTCTATTAATGTTGTTTTAACCGGCATTGCTAACGAACTGTTATATCTAACAAAACAAATAAATAACAGCGAGAAAAGTACGTTTATTAAGTCACAAGAAACACTCAATCTACATTTGGCTGATAGCGCTAAAGAATCTCAATTTCTCTCTCTGGCTATGTTTCTTTTAAGTATTATTGTTAGTGTATTTATCGTGGTTGCAATCATTTTACCAATGAACAAGATAATTGTGCTTCTGAATAATTTAAACAACGGCACACAAAATGAAGAACTGGCTGAGCCGAATAAAAAGAATGAACTTAGTAGTGTGATAACTGCAGCAAATTCACTTTACAGAAAAAATAACGAAACTGTAAACCTATTACATGAAACACAAACACTCAATACCCAAATGCAAAGCATAAACGCCGCATTATCGTTAGCGAAAGATCAAGCTGAGCAAGCCAACAGAGCTAAGAGCTATTTTGTTGCTAATATAAGTCATGAGTTACGTACTCCAATGAATGCTATCTTAGGCATGCAACAGCTGCTGTTAGAAAGCCCGTTAACTGACCAACAAAAAAGCAATGTTAATAAAACCCTTTCCAGCGCTAGTAAATTATTAAAGATATTGAATGACTTACTCGATTTTGCCAAGCTTGATACCAATAGATTAAAATTAGAAAGCAGCCAATTTATACTGCACGATATTATTAAAAATATTGAAAAAAGGTTTTCAATCAATGCTAAGCAAAAAGGCCTAAACTTAATACTGACTAACCATTTAAAAAAAGATGCCATGCTCATAGGGGATCCTGTAAGACTCGAACAAGTACTCGGTGCACTTGTTGATAATGCTATTAAATTCACAAAGCAAGGTGAGGTGATCGTTTTGATTGAGGTCTGCTCCCAACAGCAACAACTCATTACATTACGCTTTACAGTTCAAGATACCGGCGCGGGAATAAAACCTGATGAGATAAAACAAATTTTCAGTTCATTTGCACAAGGTAATAACAGTGCAAGTAGAGTGCATGGAGGAACGGGCTTAGGATTAACAATCAGTCAAAAATTAGTCAAATTGCTTGGAGGAGAAATTCAAGCTGACAGCCAACTTGATGAAGGCACTAAATTTTCATTTAATCTCTCATTTACTTTAGTCGACCCCGAAGGCGCTACTATGCAGAACCTTGAACAACCTCAATTATTAGACTTACCCACCGCACTTGAGAATCTAGACTTTAATGATCGACTGCTTACTGATTTATATCGACGCTTTAAAAATGATTACAATGATTACAATATCCAAATCAAGGAGCTGTACGCAAAGCAACATATTCTCGAATTAAGGCGCTCACTCCACACATTTATAGGTCTTACAGGCACGCTAGGACTCGAACAGCTAAGAGCAACAGCACTTAAGGTCAAAGAGGAAATCAAGCAACAGCAACTCATCAACTTAACTGTATTTGAGCAGCAATTAACGATGGCGTGTTGCGCTATCGATCAATACATACTTACGAATCAATTGAAAGCGACCAAAGAAATTACACTTTTCTCCGATGATAAAAAACTTTATTTGAACGAGATAAAAGTACTCGCTCAAGAAGCTCGCCCAATAACGGCAAACCTTAATCAACAATTAAATGAACACCTTGTAGCCTCGGGTAATGACCCTCAATTACTACAACTTAAAGAAGCCATTGATCAATTCAATTATCAAACAGTTATAGGGACTATTAATAATTATTTAAATCCACCAAAAAACTAGACAAGACTCAGAACAATGAACTATTTTTTAATTAGTTAAGTAGCTACACATGGATTGCTAGTGCACTCAAATAATCAAGTTACATCAAAAGTTATGATGAAAAATAGGCAGCAAAAACCTTT
This sequence comes from Pseudoalteromonas porphyrae, assembly GCF_001298125.1. Taxonomy (NCBI): domain Bacteria; kingdom Pseudomonadati; phylum Pseudomonadota; class Gammaproteobacteria; order Alteromonadales; family Pseudoalteromonadaceae; genus Pseudoalteromonas; species Pseudoalteromonas porphyrae. The sequence continues at coordinate 209,736 of NZ_LHPH01000002.1, forward strand.
GGTACTCATCGTCGATGATGAACCAAATAATTTACATATTTTGGTAGAAGGCTTGCTTTCTGATTATGATGTACGCATTGCAACGGGCGGCGCGCAAGCCTTAGAGTTTATTGAAATTACACGCCCTGATTTAATTTTACTCGATATTATGATGCCTGAAATGGATGGCTACGAAGTCTGTAAGATTCTTAAAAGTAATCAAAATACCAAAGGGATCCCTATCATTTTCGTTACAGCAATGACGGAGGAAGAATCTGAAGAACACGGATTTGAATTAGGCGCAATAGACTATATTCATAAGCCTTATAAACTTTCGCTAGTAAGAGCCCGCATTCGCACCCACATGACCGTACAAGGCATGTTAGATAGATTGATTGAAAAGAACTTTGATCTACACGATAAGCTGCTAGAAATTGAGATCCTCGCCTCTGAGCTTAGTAAACGTGACACCGAGCTAAAAAAATTAACCGCTAAACAAGAATTATTCTATCAAGCGCTTACAAGTACAGCTGATGGCGTTGTAATTACCAATAATAAAGGAATTATTATTGCTGTTAACCCCTCTTTTTGCAGGATCACCGGTTTTAGTGAGAATGAAGCACTTGATACACAGCTAAAAAAAATTAAACAAAATAATCTGCCTGAAATGAACTTTGATGCCATTTGGCAGCATGCGAGCACTGCGGGATATTGGAGTGGAGAGTTAATAACACGACGTAAAAATGGTGAACTATACCCAGAGCTTTTAACGTTGAGTATGGTGAAAAATGACATTGATACGAACGTTAACTTTATAGGTGTATTTAGCGATATATCTAGTGTTAAGGTGACTCAAGAACGTATTGATTATTTAACCTGGCATGATGAACTAACCGGCTTTCCAAATAGAAATAACTTTTTAAAGTTATTAGATCAACAGCTCAATCAATCTTATATCGATTTGAATTATGCTTATATTTTTATTGTTGATATAGACAGCTTTCATTCCATTAACGATGGCCTCGGTTTATTAGCGGGCGATCAAGTTCTCCAAGAGTTAGCTGCTCGAATTGATAGTACACTCGATAGCAAAGACATCGTTGCACGTTTAGGGAGTGATGAATTCGCCGTTCTGTGCGCAACAAACAAAGGCACAGGTAGAAATAGAGCCCAAGCGCTCGCTAATACAAAGGCACAAAATTTACTTATCGCTGCAAGCGAACCTTTTACTGTTGATGAAGAAAAAGTCACTTTAACCGTTAGTATTGGCTGCTATATATTTCCGCGTATGGATGTGCGCGAAAATGCAATTGAGACAATTCGTAATTGTGAGGCTGCATGCTATAAAGCCAAAGAAAAGGGCGGTAACCGAATCACATTTTTTGATACTTCCTTTGGTGAGCAAGCTAAACGCCGTTTTGAAATAGAACAAGATTTACGAAAAGCAATTAGTCAAAATGAGTTAATGCTTTATCTGCAGTCACAATACGATAGCCAGCATAAACTCAAAGGCGCTGAAGTGTTACTGCGCTGGGAGCATTCTAGAAAAGGCTTTATTAGTCCCGTTGAGTTTATCCCGATCGCTGAAGAGTCGGATATAATTTTTGACTTAGATTGCTGGGTAACATGTAGAGCATTAGAGCTACTTGTAAAGCTTAACCAATTCAATTCAAAACTCGGGTTATCAATTAACATTAGTGGTCGTCACTTTCACGAAAATCGTTTTTTGAACTTTGTAACCAAGCAAATACAAAGCAGTAAAATAAACCCGAGTACGCTTACAATTGAGATTATTGAAGGGACTTTACTAAACCATATGGAAGCAGCGATTGCAGCTGTTCATCATTTAAAAAAGCTAGGCGTTAGGGTATCAATTGATGATTTTGGTACTGGTTATTCAAGCTTAACCTACTTAAAACAGCTGCCGATCCACGAGCTTAAAATAGATAAGTCATTCGTTTTTGAAGCCCCAACAAACAAAAATGACAAACTGATTATTGATATGATCGTCAGTTTAGGTAATTTATTTGATCTAAAAGTTGTCGCTGAAGGTGTTGAAGGCGAGGAACATTTCACCATGCTGCAAGCTTACCCTAATATGATCTTACAAGGCTATCATCTCCACAAGCCTGAACCTGCCGATTCATGGTTTTATAGCTTAACGAACCCGAACGCTGAATAATAAAGTAATCTTAACCGGCTAAATTCAACGCTTACTGCGTTGAATTTAATTACAATCGGCTTAGTACTTTAATTCAAAGTAAATATTTTAACCAAAACTTAGTAAACATGCCCTGAACTAGGGCATGTTTTATTCACCAGCTATTATTCGCGGACTTGCCCTTCACCATTAACAAGGTATTTCTCTGTTGTTAATGATTCTAGGCCCATAGGCCCATAAGCATGCAGCTTTGAAGTTGCTATACCAATTTCAGCGCCTAAGCCTAGCTGCGAACCATCAGAAAAACGTGACGATGCATTCACCATCACAACTGAGGCATCAACGCTACGTTGAAATAACTCTGCAGTAGCTTGATTTTTTGTACAAATAACTTCTGTGTGATGTGAGCCAAATTGTGAAATATGGTCAATCGCACCAGCAAAATCCGATACAATGCGAATTGCAATTTCTAAATCGAGGTACTCTTCACCAAACTGGTCTGCTTCAAGTACTGTTGCATCATCAAAATACTTTGCAGCTTGGCTATCGGCATTTATCTTCACACCTTCTTGGCGCAACACAACTGCACATAAGTTTAAAAATTCATCAGCAATATCTTGGTGTACAACCAAGCCTTCAAGCGCATTACATACACCTGTACGCTGTGTTTTACCATTAAGTAATAAGTTAACTGCCACTTCTAAATCGGCATCCTTATCCACATACAAATGACACACACCTTTAAAATGTTGGATCACGGGAATAGTGCTATTGTCAGTCACAAAATTGATCAACCCCTCACCACCGCGTGGGATTATTAAATCAATGCTGTCGCGTTGCTGCATAAGTTCCATGAGTAAACCACGGTCTGGATCAGGAATAACTGAAATTAACGCTGCAGGCAAATTATGCTGTTCAAGCACTTGATGCATAACACTTGCTATTGCTTGTGAGCTTTTCAATGCTTCTTTACCGCCACGCAATATAACGCTATTACCTGATTTAAAACACAAAGCGCCTGCATCTGCAGTGACATTAGGACGTGCTTCATAAATCATGCATACCACACCCAGTGGCACACGCATTTTGCGAATTTTGATACCATTTGGTCGCTCAGTAATATCACGTAACTGTCCAACTGGATCATCAAGACTTACGATAACCTCAATCCCCTCAGCCATCGCTTCAATGCGCTCATCGTTGAGTGTTAAACGGTCGATCATCGACGCTGCTAAATTATTATCACGCGCCGCAGCCAAGTCACTTTCGTTTTCTTTGATGATAAATGCTTTTTGTTCACGTAATGCAGTTGCCATATCTAATAAAACATGGTTTTTTGTCTCGGTATCGAGTAAAGCTAACTGATGTGCAGCTTTAGCTGCTTGACGTGAAATATCCGTAATTAAACTCATGACTTCTCCAATAATGCGATATCTTTTTCTGAAATAACAGGCCCAATTGAATCTTGCATTTTGTCGCTAAATTCACTTTGCTCGTTATCCGCTATAAAATTCAATAAACAACTACTGTAGTTGGCCGTCGCTTTAGCTAAGCGAGTGCCATCATTACTACGTACTAAAATAGTATCACCAACAGCAAATTCACCATGAACGGCAACGATTTCATCACCGCGGATGCAACCAGTTTCACCCTCTAAAGATTCATCATATGAACCTTCAACAACCACTTCACCCTGCTCATTTGCGGTGTGGGTCATCCAATGCACGGCTTCTTGCATTGGTTTCTCGTAAGGTAGGAAAATTGTCCCAGGGTTTTTACCTTCAAGTAACTGCGTAAAAGTCTGCTCTTTAAACCCATTAATAATATAAGTAACGATGCCGTGTGACGTCGCCTTTTCAGCCGCTTCAATCTTGGTTTTCATCCCACCTGTGCCAACCGCGCTTGTTGCACATCCTGCCATTGCATAGATTGACTCATCTATTGACTTAATTTCAGGTAATAACACCGCATCATCATGTAAATTTGGGTTTTTATCATAAAGCCCATCAACATCTGAAAAAATCATTAGCGCATCGGCATCAGCCGCCGCCGCAACCATGGCTGATAAATTGTCATTATCACCCACTTTTAAATCATCTGTTGTTACCGTGTCATTTTCATTCATGATGGGCAGCACACCATGCTCTAATAAAGTGAATACTGTTTCACGAATACTTTGATAGCGCTCACGGTCACGTAAATCACCATGTGTTAATAAAATCTGGGCCGATGGAAAATCAAAAAAACGGTCCCACATCGCCATCATTTCTGTTTGGCCTGCTGCGGCCATCGCCTTTTTCATCTTCACCGTACGCTCTTGTGTCGCTGGGAATAAGTGTGCACCAGCGGCTACTGAGCCTGACGACACTAAAATCACTTCGATTCCCTGACTACGACAACGAACAATAAACTGTGCGATGGTTAATAAATAACGTGAACGGCAACCATCTTGGTCTGGTGCAATTAGTGCACTACCCACTTTGAGTACGATACGTCGCCAATTTAACTTTTGCATAAGTGTTCAACTTTCCATTTTAACTATGACGACCCTCTTGGGGTCAGTCTGAAAACAATCACCTAATTTTCTTATTAGGTTACGAGTTAGCATTTTGTATATTCCATTTTTCACTTATCACTTTTCTGCGCTCGGCAAAAAGCCGATCACTAAGTTTTACAACAAAGTGGATTGCAGGTATAGCATAACTTTGCTCAATCATTAGACTGAACTGTTATAAAATAAATAAAAAGTGTTGTTTATGCATCGCTGTAAAAGACTGTGTGAGGCCTTTTTATTAACAACATACATAGAGCCTCTAGAGTCTGGTACACCAACAGATAGGGTGATGACTCAAGGACCGAGATTTGCTCACCACGATGGGTGTCAAATATTGGAAATAACAATTCAACACGAAAGGTATTTCGCCTCCAAATAATGGAACAGCCTTTACGGTTAACTATTATTAAAAAGTGAATTTAAACATACAAAACATCGTTCAAAGAATTAAAAGCTTGATTTTTAAGTATATAAATATAGTAACCTCAATTAAAACTACTAAATAAATCAGTAGTAAAAAATAACTATATGTATTCGCTTATATTAAGCTTAATATTAATTAGATAACTAATTGTTTGAACACTAACTATAATACGCTAATATCGACCTAGAGATCAAGGCTACATTTCGCCCACATAGTTTATTAACTGCACAGCAAAGGTTAAATACTCTTCATATTCAATAGGTTAAGCTGATGTTAATTACGTTAGATTTATTCAAAACGACTAAATTATCATTTCTTCCACAAATAAATTTATAAACAGCTAAAATTCTATTAGGAAAAGTTCACATACACGTGTATACCCCTGTATTATTCGTTTTGTAAGCTTATACCCAAACCACCTCACGATACAGAATTCAGCGTTTCACAGGAGCTTAGTATCAAGGCGTTACTTTGTAAGAATGGTAATCCCTTTTAAGAAGTAGCAACGCAGGGAATAAGTGCCTGTGCAACGCCCTAAGGGTTGGTTTAAAAGCGATTTATGCTGCGTTATCGATTTTAATAAGGGAATAACCATTCTCTGCAATCAATGCCTTGCCTAAATCGCTTTTAATTCCAACTGAAGCTCGAATCTTGAGGTGGTTTGGGTATATCCCCTAATTATAAATAAGGAATACTTCATCTATGTCAGCTATTTATATCGCAGGAATCGCCCTTTGCTCGGTTTTGGCCCAGTGGGTAGCCTGGGGTTTCCGTGTCCCTGCTATTTTATTCTTGTTACTTACAGGGTTGCTGTTAGGCCCTGCGACTGGTTTATTAGACCCTGACGCACTGCTTGGCGATTTACTCTTTCCTGTGGTTTCTCTGAGTGTTGCAGTCATTTTATTTGAAGGCTCATTAACATTGCACTTTAGAGAGCTCAAAGGTATCGGTAAGGTGGTCCGAAATTTATGCTCTATTGGTATGATTGCTACCTGTATCGTTATCAGTTTAAGTGCTTATTGGATTTTAGAGCTCAACTGGCGCGTTGCGGCAGTGCTCGGCGCTGTATTAGTAGTTACTGGCCCAACGGTAATTGCGCCATTATTAAACTCAATGCGACCGACTCAAGATATTGACCGTATCCTACGCTGGGAAGGCATTGTAATTGATCCTATCGGTGCTTTATTTGCCGTATTAGTGTTTGAAGCCGTTATGCTCGTGGGTCAAGGTGAGGTCTTTTTGCATACTGTAGTCGCTTTATTTAAGACTCTAGGCGTGGGCTTATCTATTGGTGTATTTGCTGGATGGTTAACCACACAGCTTATTCGTAGAGAGTGGTTACCTTTTGAATTACATAAGTTTGGTATACTTGCTTTAGTGTTAATTAGCTTTAGCATCTCAAATTACCTTAGCCATGAGTCAGGCTTATTGGCGGTTACTGTATTTGGTATTTGGTTAGCTAATCAAGACGACTTAGAAATAGATTCAGTGTTAGAGTTTAAAGAAGATTTATCTATGATCTTAATTTCTACACTGTTTATTTTACTCGCTGCCCGTTTAGAACTATCTGATTTGATGATGCTTGATAGTGATGTGTTTATCTTTCTCGCTATTGTATTGTTTATTGCGCGCCCATTGTGTATCGCAATATCTACATATGGTACAGATCTTCCGGTTAAATCACGATTGGTGCTAGCGTGGATTGCGCCTCGCGGTATCGTCGCTGCGGCTGTAGGCTCTGTGTTTGCATTAAGTATGATGGAGGCGGGTGTTGCCGATGCTGAAAAAATAGTCCCATTGATCTTCACCGTGATTATTATCACCGTGGTACTGCAAAGCTTAACAGCAATCCCTGTAGCTAAACTACTTGGTGTACGCCAACCGTCGCCAAATACAATTTTGATTATTGGTGCAAACCATGTCGCAAGAGCGATTGCGTGCGGATTGAAAGAGCAAAATATTCCAGTGCATTTATCTGATCCTGCTTGGGAAAACTGTCGTATGGCGCGCATGGACGGCCTAGCATGTTATTATGGTAACCCGCAGTCTGAGCATGCTGAACGCTATTTACCCTTAACAACTATTCGTAGTGTTATTGCATTGTCGCCTAATCGCCATCATAACGCGCTCGGTGTGCAGTACTTTTCGCATTTACTCAATGAGAAGAATGTATTTTCTCTACGCTCTTCGAACACTCATGCCAAGGCAAATAAAGACAGCGCAACATTCTTATCACGCCAAATTTTATTTGGTGATAGCGGTTCATATGCACGTTTAAGTAGCCTAATTGCCAAAGGGGGCAAGGTCAGTGCGACGCGTATTTCTGAAGAATTTAGCTGGGAGCAATACCTAGAGATGAACAGCGAAGCTATCCCATTGTTCATTCTAAATGGCGATAAAGATAGCGATGACGATACACCAATCAAGCTGCGTCCGTTTACTATTAATATGGATAAACCCCCACAAGAAGGTGAGCGCGTTGTAGCTATGCTACCACCTAAAATGTCGGTGTTAAAAGATCCTAACAACGGTAAAAACAAAGAACCAAAAGAAATTAGAGAATAAATAAAAGGGCTAGGTGAAAAACCTAGCCCTTTTGTTTTTAATAAATTTTATTGTTAAACTTTTTTTCTTTGGATTTCAAACTACCTAACCCAAGCTTGCTGCGCTAAAATTAACACCTCAGCCTTGCTAACTTCATTCCTACATAGGCAAACGGGCACGCGCAATAACACTGTCTGGCATTTTTTGCGCAAGTTGGGCTAACGCTGTTTCTATCTTTTGATGAGTCGCTTTATCTGCAACCATGGCATGAAATAACCAGCGATAAGCATCTTCATAGTCACGCGGGCTGCCGAACCCATCATTAAATAATTTAACTAATCTTAATTGCGCTTTTAGATTCCCTTGTGCTGATGCTTCTCGTAAATAGGTCACCGCCATCGCTTTATCTTTTTGTACCAATCGGCCAATGTCGTAGTAGCGCCCTAATTGCTCTAATGCCGCCGCTAAGCCTTGTCCTGCAGCTTGGCGCATGTAGTACACACCTAACTCCACATTGCGATCAACACACACCGCATAAGCCAGCATATCGCCATATAAAAATTGATACGATGGCAGTGCCATTTTATTGGCTCGTGCCTCAATATCCTGTACTAACTGGCAATCATCTGCCTTGACGCGTGCTAAATGTGTATTCTTATTAATTAACGCTAACAGCTCTGTTTCTGTGTACAGTGGAACTGCAGCCAGCTGTTCTTGGGCTTGGGTGTGGCTTGCTAGCAATAACGATAGCGGCACTAATGATAAACAAGTTAACAAACGCATTTAGGTCACTTTAAATTTAAAACCATCTTATTAAAGTTTATACAAAGATCGTTCCAGAATAAAAGTTAATCACGATTATTTATCACAATCGTAATTAACAGACACTAAAAAAGCTGCACAAGGCAGCTTTTTTAGTTCTATTAGTAATTATGCAAATGGGTTGCGTAATACCATAGTTTCTACACGATCAGGACCGGTAGAAATAATATCAACAGGTACACCTGTGATTTCTTCAATACGTTTGATGTAATCAAGCGCTGCTTTTGGAAGCTGTTCAACAGTAGTTGCGCCTACTGTGTTTTCGCTCCAACCTGGCATCTCTTCGTATACTGGTGTTACTTTTTCGTAACCTTCAGCTGCAAGTGGCGTCACGTTCGTGATTGTGCCATCTTCTAACTGATAACCAGTACAGATTTTAAGTGTTTCTAAACCATCTAAAACGTCAAGTTTAGTTAAACAAAAACCTGAAATAGAGTTGATTTGTACTGCACGGCGCATTGCCACAGCATCCAACCAACCAGTACGACGAAGTCGACCAGTTGTAGCACCAAACTCATGACCAACAGTACCCAAGTGTTTACCAACTGGATCTTGCTTATCAACACCATCGTAAAGTTCTGTCGGGAAAGGACCTGAACCTACACGTGTTGTATACGCTTTGATAATACCTAACACGTAATCAAGATTTAGTGGACCAAAACCAGCACCTGTAGCAACACCACCGGCAGTAGTATTAGACGACGTAACGTACGGGTAAGTACCATGATCGATATCTAGTAATGTACCTTGTGCACCTTCAAACAAGATGTTGTCACCCGCTATACGCGTTTGATCAAGTAACTCTGTTACATCAACAACCATTGCTTTAAGGATGTCTGCAACAGCCATTGCATCATCAAATGTCTTTTGGAAATCTACTGCATCTACTTTGTAGTAATTTACTAAAGTAAAGTTATGGTATTCCAATACTTCTTTAAGCTTCGCTGCAAATAGTTCAGGATTAAATAAATCACCGATACGTAAACCACGACGAGCTACTTTATCTTCGTAAGCTGGACCAATACCACGACCTGTAGTACCAATAGCTTTATTACCGCGTGCTTTTTCACGGGCTACATCTAATGCGATGTGGAAAGGCAGAATAAGCGGACATGCTTCGCTGATCAATAAACGCTCGCGTACTGGTACGCCACGCTCTTCAAGCATGCCAATCTCTTTCATAAGCGCTTCAGGTGATACAACTACACCATTACCAATCACACACTTAACATTGTCACGTAATACACCCGATGGAATAAGGTGTAAAACTGTCTTTTCACCTTCGATAACCAAAGTGTGACCTGCGTTGTGGCCACCTTGGTAACGAACTACTAAAGATGCTTTGTCTGTAAGGAGGTCAACTACCTTACCCTTACCTTCGTCACCCCATTGGGTGCCTAATACAACAACGTTTTTACCCATTGTAAATTCACTTAGAAAAAATTAGGACGAGATTTTACCAGAAAATGAAGGTAAAGATCACCCCCGTTTAGGTTATTTTTTCTGCTTGATCGTTAATTGACCGCAACAACAAAAATTAACTGGTTGAATAACATTAAGTTACTCACAAAAATTCGTCTCACTAAAAGAAAAACCCTGCATACACAGGGTTTGGATTTATTCTACATGTAAGGAAATAATTACTGCGCAGTCGCGCCTTTCATGTATTTAAAGAAGTCACTATCAGGTGATAACACCATTACATCTTGCTTATCTTTAAAGGTCTTTTTATAAGCCTCTAATGAACGTACAAAACTAAAGAACTCAGGATCTTTGTTATACGCATTAGCATAAATTTCAGCTGCTTGGGCATCACCTTGACCACGAACACTTCGCGCATTTCGCTCAGCATCTGCTAGCATTACCGTTACACGACGGTCAATTTCAGCACGAATAGTTTCGGCTTTTTCTTGACCTTCAGAACGGTGCTCTTTTGCCACTGCAGTACGCTCTGCGCGCATACGTTGGTAAATAGAGCTACTGACTTCTTGTGGCAGGTTAATTTGCTTAACACGTACATCAAGCACTTCAATACCTAGCTCTTTTGCACTTTCTGATGCTTGAACTAGTGCTTCTGCCATTAACTCGCTACGTTCACCTGAGACAATCTCTCGGATTGTACGCGAACCAAAGTTTGTACGAAGGCCGTTATTTACTTTTTGCTTAAGTAGCGTTTCAGCGTATTGCTTGTCGCCCCGAGCACGTAAGTAAAAAGCGCTAAAGTCATCTACACGCCACTTAACAAACGAATCAACGATTAAGTCTTTCTTTTCGCTAGTAACAAAACGATCCGGCGCACCATCTAAAGTCTGAATACGCGCATCAATACGGCGTACTTGACTAAAGAAAGGCACTTTGAATTGTAAACCTGGGCTGTAAACGATTGCTTGATCATCACTGTCTTTTTGAACTTTACTGAATAGCATTACAATTGCTTTTTGCCCTTCAGGTACTACAAAAACAGACGAAAAAGACAACACAATGGCCGCTAATAATATAACTAAACTAAAGTTTTTCATTGCGCTTATCTCCCATCATTAAAGCGATCAGCACCAAAGCGGTCTGAACTTGAGTTCACAGTGCTATTGCGTGATGTGTTAACTTTATTGCGTAAATCGTTGATATCACTTGAGCTAGGCAGCGCAACACGTGTTGCAGTTCCTTGCTTTTCCATGATTTTATCAAGCGGTAAATACATCATATTATTGCCGCCTTTTACATCAACTAGCACTTTTGAGCTACTACCAAGTACTTCTTCCATCGCATCAATATATAAACGCTCACGTGTTACACGTTTTGCAGCTTGATATTGTGGTAACAATTTCTCAAATCGAGCAACTTCACCTTGCGACTCTAGAATAATACGCTCGCCATAACCTTCCGCTTCTTGCGTCATACGCGTAACTTGACCACGAGCACGCGGTTCAATTTCACGGGCATACGCTTCAGCTTCACGTATAAAGCGCTGTTCATCTTCTTGCGCAGCAATAGCATCATCAAAGGCGTCTTTAACCTCTGCCGGTGGGCGAGAATCTTTAAAGTTTACGTCAGTGACGATTAAACCAAGATTGTAAGGTTCAACAATTTTGTTCAATTCATCCCATGTACGTTGACGCACAATTTCACGACCATTCGTTAGCACTTGGTCCATTTTTGAATGACCAACTACATAACGTAGTGCACTTTCTAATGCTTCCTCTAAACTTGAATCAGCATTAGTTACACTAAATTTATAAAGGTATGGGTCAATAACACGATATTGCACTTGGAACTCAACGCTTACTACGTTTTCGTCTTCAGTGAGCATAAAACCAGACGTCGATAATGAACGAACTGCTTCAATATCTACTGGAAGTACGGTTTCAATAAAGGTCATTTTCCAGCGTAAACCTGGATCGGCAATGCGTTCAAATTTACCAAATTGTAAAACGATTCCGCGTTCAGCTTCTTTGACAGTATAAATACCGCTCAAAGCCCAAACAATCACAGCAATAATTAGTATGAATGAAAGCCCTGCACCGCCAAGTCCACCACCTTCTTTGCCGGGTTTATTACCGCCAAATAAGCCGCCAAACTTGTTGCTGAACTTACGAAACACCTCGTCTAAATCAGGTGGGCCTTGATCACGTCCGCCTTTTTTGTTCCACGGATCTTTGTCATTGCCATTATTACCCGGTTCATTCCAGGCCATAGCTATACTCCATTGTTATCAAAATAATCTTGGTAATTACGTTAAATCTAACAAAAATAACGCACTTCTCATACTAAAAACGACAGTGTGCGGTAGATTTCTAGTTTAACAAAATAAATGAGTCAATTTCAGGACCAAACTCTTTTTTGAGTTTATTCCACTCTACCACAGGTAAACGAGTGGTCAGTAGCCATTGCCCTTGTTCGTCAAACGCCTCTTCATGCACCGCATTTAAATTAAACAGTGCAGCGCGTAAACGGCCATATTGTGGTGCTAGTTTTAGTGTTTTAGCAAACATTTTCTTTGCTAACAACTCACTTATGGCCTCAGATAACAGCTCACAGCCTGCACCACTGTGCGCAGATAACCACACACGAATCGGCACACCTTCGTCATCACGGTCAATACGCGGTGAAACATCTTCTAGCGCATCAATTTTGTTATAAACTAATAATTGTGGTACTTCATCAGCTTCAATTTCTTTAAGTACCGATTGTACCTGTTCTATATTCTCTTTACGACGCTCATCAGCAACATCTACAACATGTAATTGTAAATCGGCTTCACGGGTTTCCGTTAACGTCGCTTTAAATGCGGCGACTAAATCATGCGGTAAGTGACGAATAAATCCGACTGTATCCGCTAAAATTATCGAGCCAACATCGTCTATTTCAAGTTTACGTAATGTTGGGTCTAACGTTGCAAATAATTGATCTGCTGCGTATACATTAGAATTAGTGATACGGTTAAATAAGGTCGACTTACCCGCATTAGTATAGCCTACAAGCGATACCGTAGGTATTTCATTGCGATTACGCGCTCGTCTACCCTGCTCACGCTGTACTGCAACTTTCTCTAGGCGTGCACGGATACTTTGAATTCGCACTCTTAACAAGCGACGATCTGTTTCAAGCTGAGTTTCACCCGGGCCACGTAAACCAATTCCGCCTTTTTGACGCTCAAGGTGAGTCCAACCTCGAATTAAACGAGTGGACATATGGCGAAGCTGTGCTAACTCAACCTGCAATTTACCCTCATGGGTACGTGCACGTTGGGCAAAAATATCAAGTATAAGTGTCGTTCTATCAAGCACACGGCATTGGCAAACGCGTTCTAAATTACGTTCTTGCGATGGTCTAAGTTGATGATTGAAAATGACGACATCTGCATTGTGGATTTTGACAATCTCAGCGATCTCTTCTGCCTTACCGGTACCGACGAATAGTTTCGGATGTGGTGATTGACGGCTGCCTTGCACAACCGCCAAACTGCTAACACCAGCAGAAGATACCAACATTTCTAATTCATGAAGATCTTCACGATCTCCCTCTTTAGGAAAGTCGATATGAACTAAAACTGCCTGTTCGCCGGCTTTATAACGGTCAAACAAACATTACGCTCCTAATTTAAAAGTTTCCAGCTTCTGGCTCTTCGCCCTCTTCACTTCCTTGTACACCTTGGAAGTTAACAGCGCGAGCAGGAACTACGGTAGAAATGGCGTGTTTATACACCATTTGATTTACAGTATTCTCAAGCAAAATAACAAATTGATCAAATGACTGGATCTTACCTTGCAGCTTGATACCATTAACCAAAAATATTGATACTGGAATACGTTCACGACGTAACGCATTCAAAAATGGGTCTTGTAACGATTGGCCTTTTGCCATGTTATTTTCCTTCGTTCTAGGTGTTATTATAATTAAGTGGCTGAACTCATTTAACAAAGCTAAAAAACATTCAACTACTACTAGCTTAGCGAACTTACAACACGTTGCAAGTTTTCTTCATCACCCGTAGTGAGCCAAGTTACTTCGGGCCAGCTCCTCAACCACGTCAATTGACGCTTTGCAAGTTGCCGTGTTGCTGCAATACCGCGAAATACCATCTCATCATAGTCAGTTTCGCCAGCAATGTAATCCCACATTTGTCTATAACCTACGCAACGAATAGAAGGCAAATTAGGGTGTAAATCCTTACGTTGATATAGGGATGAAACTTCATTTTCAAACCCCTGATCAAGCATTATTTTAAACCTTTGTTCAATTCGCAGATGTAAATCAGCACGGTCATCCGGTGCAATAGCAAATTGATGAAAAGTATAAGGTAGACTTGGCTGCTTGCATTTTTGCAATTCAGTCATAGTTTTGCCTGTTAAACGATACACTTCAAGCGCACGGTTAATGCGCTGCGAATCATTCTCGCTCATTTTTTGAGCCGCCTGAGGATCAATTGCCTCAAGCTCTTTATATAATGTTGGCCAGCCATGCTCATTTGCTTGCGATTCAAGCTCAGCACGTATAATAGGACACGCTTCTGGCAAAGGTGATAAACCGTCAATTAAGGCTTTAAAGTACATCATTGTACCACCAACTAATACAGGTACTTTACCTTGCTGATGAAATTGATCAATTTTTTCAATCGCATCACGGCGAAAATCAGCCACAGAGTAACTTTCACTCGGATCTATCAGATCAATTAAATGATGTGGTGCTAATGCAAGCTCGTCCGAGTTCGGTTTGGCTGTACCAATGTTCATATTTTTATACACTAAGGCTGAATCGACGCTGATTATCTCAGTTTTTAAATGCTGACATAAGGCGATTGCTAACGCAGTTTTACCTGCAGCTGTTGGGCCCATTAAAAAAATGACAGGTAAATTACTCAACTCGGTGACCTTAATCTAATTGTGCTAAAAAATGATTTAAATCTATTTTAACCGCTTTTGCCGATAAGCGCTGAATTGTTTGCGGATTATTTTGCATTCGCTTCATATCCAATGCAAAAGCCTGACTTGCAAAAAAACGTTCTGGTACTTGGCTCTGCAACCAACTAAGCCATTGTTCAATAGTCTCAAAGTTAGCTTTAGCTGCCGCTAGTAATATATTAATCGCATTACTAACATCGAGTAAGTACAAACATACAGGGAGCTTTTTAACCATTACAAAGTGTTTTTCCAAGAGCACGTCAAAACCCAAAAGCGTAAACCATGATTGCTGCTGCGTTAAACTCACATTGTCTTCTTTGCTTATATTAACCCGTACCGGTAATAATAACGCCTTACCCTCTAAGTGGCCTTGCTCTGTAATCACCTCAAGCCAATCATCTACTAATAAGTATTTAAAATGCGAACAATACAGCTGTTGCTGCTGACTAAATACACAGCTACCGTCATCTTGAATTAATAACGGCTGAGCGCTGAGCGCTTGCGAATGAGCTGCAATTGCAGGCGTGATTTCTGCAGCTCGATCAAAATGCGTTGCATGTTGCTCATTTACACCTTGGTAAAACGCACTAACATCCTGATGATTTGCTCTGCTAGCTTTACTGTCACGGCTACTATCTGTGGTGCTATATCCTGAACCACCTTTTGCTGCCGAATTAGCGTTGTAACTCACACTATCTGTAGGCTGAAGGCTTGACTTAGGATAATCAAATAAACTACTTTCAGCGTGCAGTCGTGAAGTTGAAGCTTCTTCAGTTTGAAGAGGCTGATTATTATCTTGATGATTAACGGAGTGAGTAACACCTGTGAATTCATCTTGTAATGGGACTACAACTTGTTTGATTGCCTGTAAAATAAAGTCATGGACTAAACGACCTTGATGAAAACGCACTTCGTGTTTCGCAGGGTGTACATTTACATCAACCTGACGCGGGTCAATATCAATATAAATTACAAAACCGGGTAGCTCTTCTTGCCCTGCGACTTCTTCGAATGCTTGACGTATCGCGTGTAAAATAAGTTTATCGCGCATCATACGGTTGTTTACATAGGTATATTGCGTCGTATTGTTGGAGCCCACAGGCAACACCCAGCCATATAACTGCAAACCGGTATCACCCGACTCAATATATAAACTTTGCTCTGCAAAGGCTTTACCTGCAACTTGAGCTACACGGGCTATTGCTTGAGCAGGGTCAGTTTTAGCACGGTATTGTCGTACAACTTTATCGTTATGCGTAAGCGTAATTGATACATCAAAGCGACTTAACGCAATACGTTTAATTAGCTCATCAATATGGTTGAATTCGGTTTTTTCAGTTCGTAAAAATTTGCGCCGTGCGGGCGTATTAAAAAATAAATCTTTCACTTCAATTGTCGTGCCGTCAGGGTGCGCTGTTGGCTTTATTTGCACCGCCATATCACGACCTTCAGCAAATGCCTGCCACGCAGCCTCTTGCTCTTTGGTTTTTGAGCTCAAAGTTAACCGCGATACCGAGCTTATCGAAGCCAATGCTTCACCACGAAAACCCAATGAGCAAATATTCTCTAAATCATCGAGGGACTTTAATTTACTGGTCGCATGGCGAGAAAGCGCAAGCGTTAGCTCGTCTTTATTAATACCCGAACCATTATCACGAATACGAATAAGCTTATGACCGCCACGTTCAATATCTATTTGAATGCGTGTCGCACCTGCATCTAAGCTATTTTCAACAAGCTCTTTAACAACGGATGCTGGCCGTTCGACCACTTCACCTGCTGCAATTTGGTTAGCTAACCGCGCTGGAAGTATTTCAATGCTCATGGTGTTTTAACCTAATTATATACGTTGTACTGATCATTATTAGCTTTGTGGAATATCGAGCTCTTGACCAATAAATAAGGTGTTTGATTTAAGTTTATTCACCTGTTTAAGCTTACCTATAGAGACCCCATAACGGCTCGCTAGCAAACTCAAGGACTCACCAGGGCGTACTTTATGCTTGGTAGGGTATTTTGATTTTAATGACGCGAACAGCGAGTCATCCGGTGGATTTTTTAAATAATAGCTTTTAATTGCTGTAAATATCGCTTTTGCTAAACGCTCTTGGTGGTTAGCACTTTTTAATAGTTTTTCTTCGCGTGGATTGGATATAAAACCTGTTTCGACCAAAATTGACGGTATATCTGGCGACTTAAGCACTCCCAAACTGGCAGCTTGTGGCTCTTTTTTGTGTAGCTTGGCCACTTTTTTTAGCTCTTGCACCATTTCTTCAGCAACGTTAAAGCCCGTCTTCATCGAGTGATCCATTGACATATCAAGCAACGCTTGCGCTAAATATTTTTCACTTGCAGTGTCTTTAATTACATCAGCAGCACCACCGAGCAATTCGGAGTGTTTTTCTTTATCTTCTATCCATTTAGCCGTTTCGGAGTTCGCTCTGCGCAACGATAACACCCAAACAGAGGCACCGCTTGGCTGTGGGCTAGTAAATGCATCAGCATGAATAGAAACAAAAAAATCTGCTTTTTTCGCACGAGCTCGACTAGTTCGCGTATTAAGTTTTACAAAGTAATCACCGCTGCGTACCATGCGTGAAATCATCCCGCGTTCGCCGTCAATCATGCGCTCTAAACGTTTAGCAATTTGCAGTGTAATGGTTTTTTCGTAAGTACCTGACGGCCCAATTGAGCCGGGATCTTCTCCGCCATGTCCAGCATCAATTGCAATGACAATATCACGTTGCTGCTTAAGCTCACGCTTTTTAACCGTAGAATTTCCGTTTGATGTATTTGGCTGTGCTTGCTCTTTATCATATAAATCCACCACCAAGCGATTTTTATATGGACCCGTCGGGGCTAAAGCAAATATCACTGGCTTAACAGCGCCAGTTAGCTCAAATACAAGCCTAACACCGTGCTTATTTTTTGCCTTTGAATATCTTAATTTACTAACAATTTGGTGTTTTTTTGGAATGCTGGGCAAATATTTTATTTTATTAGTGTCTTCTAAATCAACCACTAAACGTAATGGATTTTTCAGCATAAAATAACTAAATTCTGGTTTATCCGTTAAGTCGAATACTACCCGAGTACTATCCGGTGATGGCCAAACTCGTACGCTATTGATAGTATTTTTCGCATACAAATGACTGCTGACAACAAGCAACAGTAAAGTACACATCCACTTAATGATAGTTTGACTCATTTGACCCAATACACCTTTATTATTGTTTAAGAATGTAACTACTCGATCTGGTTTTTGAGCTTATCTATAATATTAGCACCACGGGTACTAATGCTTTGAATCTCAATTTCTCGCGCATCGCCTACATATCGCAAAGTAATATCTAAATCAGGAGTCGGAATAAACTCCCCGCCTTTTTCAGGCCATTCCACCACACAAATAGCTGTAGGCGAAAAATAGTCGCGAATTCCCATATACTCTAACTCTTCAGGATCGCCAAGGCGATATAAATCAAAGTGATACACATTTGCTTCAGCCAGTTCATACGGTTCAACTAAAGTGTAAGTTGGGCTTTTAACCTTACCCTGATGGCCAAAACCTTGCACCACACCACGCGTTAAAGTCGTTTTACCCGCTCCTAAATCACCGTGTAAATAAATTACTGCGCCTTGGTCTATAAACTCGGCAAGCTTATTGCCCATTTTTACCGTTGCAGCTTCATCAGCGAGTTGAAAACCAACACTGTGCGTCATCCGTACCCCATGAAAAACAAATAAATCATTACTTAATTAATCATACCAGATTATTTTCTTAAGGCGAATCAGCGATCATCAGACACAAAAAAGTCGGCAAAGTTGCCGACTTTTTAAATAACGACTGTAAACGTTATTACAAACCTAATTTTTTCTCAAGATAATGGATGTTAGTACCACCATTTTGGAAATTTTCATCGGCTAAAATGCGTTTATGCAGTGGTGTATTGGTTTTGATACCGTCAATCACAAGCTCATTCAATGCGTTACGTGCACGGGCAATGGCTACATCACGGTTTTCACCGTAAGTGATCAATTTGCCAATCATTGAATCATAGTGTGGTGGTACTGTGTAGTCAGCATAAATATGGCTGTCCCAACGAATACCTAAACCACCCGCTGGATGGAAACGCGTGATCTTACCCGGTGATGGGATAAACGTTTCAGGGTCTTCTGCGTTAATACGACATTCAATAGCATGACCACGAATAACCACGTCATCTTGCGTGAATGATAACGGTTGACCAGCAGCAATTTTTAATTGTTCTTTGATTAAATCAACGCCAGTAACCATTTCTGTTACTGGGTGCTCAACCTGAATACGGGTGTTCATTTCAATGAAGTAGAACTCACCATTTTCGTATAAGAACTCAAATGTACCCGCACCACGATAACCGATTTCGATACATGCACGTGTACAACGCTCACCGATAAACTTACGCACTTCAGCAGTAATACCTGGTGCTGGCGCTTCTTCAACTACTTTTTGATGACGACGTTGCATAGAACAATCACGTTCACCTAGGTGAACTGCATTGCCTTGGCCGTCAGCTAAAACTTGAATTTCGATATGACGTGGGTTTTCAAGGAATTTCTCCATGTAAACCATACTATTACCAAAAAACTGCTTAGCTTCTTGCTGCGTTAAAGCAATTGAGTCAATTAACTCTGCTTCGCTACGAACAACACGCATACCACGACCACCACCGCCACCAGCAGCTTTGATGATTACCGGGTAACCAATGCGCTTAGCTATTTGCATATTACGGTCTTTATCATCCGATACCGGGCCATCAGAACCAGGAACACACGGTACACCCGCTTTACGCATTGCGTTGATTGCTGATACTTTATCGCCCATTAAACGAATTGTATCGCCTGTTGGGCCAATAAATACAAAACCACTTTGTTCAACTTGATCAGCAAAATCAGCGTTTTCTGCAAGGAAACCATAACCTGGGTGAATAGCGACTGCATCTGTTACTTCTGCCGCAGCAATAATGCGCGGAATATCTAAGTAACTTTCAGTAGCAGCAGGTCTACCAATACAAATTGTTTCATCTGCAAGCAATACGTGCTTAAGATCGCGATCTGCCGTTGAATGAACAGCAACCGTTTTGATCCCAAGCTCTTTGCAGGCGCGCAATATACGAAGTGCAATTTCACCTCGGTTTGCAATGACTACTTTATCTAACATTAGAGTTGGCCTTTTAGGTTACGCTATTATTCAATAATGAATAAAGGTTGATCAAATTCTACTGGCTCGCCATTTTCAACTAAAATAGCTTTAACGGTACCCGCTTTATCTGATTCAATTTGGTTCATCATTTTCATCGCTTCGATGATACAAAGCGTGTCACCTACTTTAACTTGCGAACCAACTTCAACATATAAAGGCGCTTCTGGAGAAGCTGCTGAGTAGAATGAACCAACCATTGGCGATAATACTTGATGACCTGTTGGACCTGCTGGTGCTGGCGCTTCTGCGCTTGCAACTGGTGCCGCAGCTACTGGAGCCGGAGCGGGTGCATACTGTGGTGCATATTGTGGAGCGTAAGCAGGACCTGCGCTCATGTTATTACGATTGATACGTACTGACTCTTCACCTTCGGTGATTTCTAATTCAGCAATACCTGATTCTTCTACTAGTTCAATTAGCTTTTTGATCTTGCGAATATCCATGAACGACCCGCCTGTTAGTTTGTTAGTTTAAAATTAATTCGAGTTTTGCAACCGATGTACCGCAGCCTCAAGTGCTGAACGATAACCCATTGCGCCTAATCCACATATTACGCCTTGCGCCACATCAGAAAAATACGAATGATGACGAAACGCTTCCCGCGCGTGCACATTAGTTATGTGCACTTCATAAAACGGAATATCAACACTCAGTAGAGCATCACGTAAAGCCACGCTTGTATGCGTAAATGCCGCTGGGTTGATAATAATGTAATCGATAGTTTGCCACGCACTGTGTATGTGCTCTATTAAAGCTTGCTCACTATTACTTTGATAATGCGTTAACTCAACATCTAGACCATCAGCAACCACTGTTAGTTCGCTCATGATCTCGCTAAGTGTTTGTGAACCGTACTTTTCTGGTTCACGCTTACCAAGCATATTTAAGTTAGGGCCATTTACAACTAAAAGTTTAAATTTTGCAGCCATAATACGCGATAATCCTATAAATAATGAGTTAAGCCATTTTGATTAGAAATCCCCATAAAATGTAAGGGGTGAAAACTAAAATAGCAACTATTTCTCACGTTAACCACCTATTATAGTCAGTTCGATGTAAATAGCAGCAAAATACTGGTCTAATGACTAAGGCTAGGAACAAAAATAAAAACGCCACTTATAATAAGTGGCGTTTAAAATAACGTTAAAAAAGTACTTATTTAACGTTATTACTTACCTTTGCCAAATGCTCAGCAAAGTCATTTGCGTTTAAGAAGCCCGTCACACGCTGTGCGCCAAGCTCTTCGCCTTGCATATCAAAAAATAAAATGCTTGGTAAACCAAATACCGTAAACTCTTCCATTACTTCAATTGTAATGTCGTCACTTTCGGTTAAATCAATTTTAAGTAACTCGAAGTTAGCAAATTCAGCTTGCACTTTAGCGTCTGGAAAGGTGTATTTTTCGAATTCTTTACACGCAACACACCATTCAGCATATAAGTCGACCATCACTAATCGGCCCTCGTTATTAGCATCACCAATTGCTTGTTTAAGTTCAGCTAAGTTCGCAACTAACTTAAAGCCACGCTCTTGCTGCTCGTCATTTGTGGTACTAACAACTTGGGCTGTTGGCCATATATAATTTTTAGTTAAGCTCGCACCACCTACAACTAATAGCGTTGCAGCAAACCACAGAGCTGTTTTTAATTTACCTTGTGTTTGAGCACTCTGCCAATGATGCAAGTACAAAGCTGTTGCTAGCGCTAATAAACCCGCCATTAGTAATATAATGTCAGCATCCACAATGCGCTCTAGCAATATTAGTGGCACTACTAACATGATAAAACCAAACAGGGTTTTAACTTGCTCCATCCATCCACCCGCTTTAGGTAACAACTTACCACCAGATGTTCCAAGTAGTAATAATGGAATCCCCATGCCTAAGCTTAAAACATATAAAGTCAAACCACCCACCAGGTAGTCGCCGCTTTGTGCCACAAATAATAACGCGGCTGACAACGGTGCTGTTGTGCAAGGTGATGCAATTAAGCCTGATAATACGCCCATCAAAAACACACCAATATAATTGCCGCCTTTTTGATTGTTACTAACCTGCGTGAGCTTGTTCATCATACCGCTGGGGAGCTTTATTTCGTACCAGCCAAACATCGACATAGCGAGTAAAACAAACAATAAGCTAAAACTAATTAATACTGTCGGGTGTTGCAAATAGCCTTGTACTTGACCGCCTAAAGATGCAACCACCAATCCTAATGCTGCATACGTGACTGCCATCCCTTGGATATATATAAAAGACAACGCAAATGCTTTTTTAGTTGAGAGATTTTTTTGCCCGGCAATTAAGCTCGATAGAATCGGAAACATCGGAAACACACACGGTGTGAAGGCAAGGCCAATACCCACTAAAAAGAAGATCGCTAAATTAGCCAACAAACCTTGTGATGCGAGTTTTTCAGTAAAGTTTAATTCTTTTTCAGGATCATCCTCTTGAACTACAGCATCTTCTGGAGAATGAGGCGATTCAATACCAAGTGCTGTAAGTGCATTGCCTGCAGTTGCCGAATCCGGCGCATTCTTAATCGCAACTGTTTCCCCTGCAATAACACTTAAAGGAATAGAGATAATTTCTGGCGGGTAGCATAGCCCTGCTTCTGCGCAGCCTTGATAGCGCACCTTAACAATACCATCTTGAGCAACATTGCTTAGTTTGCTGATTACACTTAATGAATCAAAAAATACTTCAGTCTTACCAAAGAATTCATCTTCAATAACGACGCCCTTGCCAAGCTCTGGCACTTGAATGTTTGCGCCTTTGCCAATAATTTCGAGCTTCTTTTTATACAAATAATAACCAGGAGCAATATCCCAACCAATAAAAAGTGTATTGCCTTGCTGATCAAAATCAAACGAGAATGCTTGATCAACAGGTAAAAACGTTTGCTCTGCGGGTTGCAGTAAATCACTTAATAAATTATTAGTTGTAGCCTGCGCTGGCATCAGCGAGAGCGCACAAAGCAATAAAATAAAACAACGCATTAATTAAGTACCTCATCCATCCAATTAAAGTAGGCCAAATTGCCTGTTGATACGTCCACTACCTGAATCTCAGGGATCTCATAACTATGCAATTTTTTTATAGTTTGGATCACTTGGTTCATTTTTTCTGACTTAGTTTTAATTAATAACTTACACTCAGTTGCATGTGTAACTTCACCTTCCCACATGTAAACTGACTCTACATTTGGAAGAATACTCACGCAGGCTGCTAATTTCTGCTGAACAAGTTGCTCTGCCATAGCGCGCGCTTCACTTGCATTAGCGCAAGTGGTAAAAACAAGCCGAAAATGAGTCGTCATATTGAACCTTTAATTGATTGCTTTGCCCAACCCATAGTAGCTGATAGCTAAGGCAAAGTGTAGCCAAGCGCATAACCCAATATCACTGCTCTTGAAAAAAGACCTTACTACCCATATTTATATTTCATACACTCACTTGAGTGACCATTATTTAGAGAGTTTTATGTTTAGATTTTTATTCTTGTTATTTATTCTCGTGCCGATTATTGAAATCGCATTATTAATTCAAGTCGCTGATGTGATTGGCGGCTTTGCCACAATCGCGCTGGTTGTTATAACTGCCATTGTGGGTGCCAAATTAGTTAAAACACAAGGTATGGGTGCATTACAAAACGTACAACTGCAAATGGCACAAGGGCAAATGCCTGCTAAAGAACTATTTACCGGTTTATGTGTGATTATCGCTGGCGTTTTACTCCTTACTCCCGGCATTATGACCGATGTATTTGGCTTTTTATTACTAACGCCTGTCATTCGTAATAAACTAGCTGCAGGCCTTGCCAGTCAAGCAACTGTACGCATGAGTGCAGGCATGCAACAAGGTCCTTCACCATTTACACAACAGACTCAACAAGAGCCAGAACCGCGTAAAATGAGTGAGCCAACCACGATTGATGGTGAATACGAGAGAAAAGATTAAATTTTTTAATTTTTTCACTTGGATTTTGACTCACCACCCCCATTACTGAGTACAACTAAACCAATTGCGCTAAACCATAAGGTTCCAGCCAATTGGTACACACACAACTTTTTTCTGTCCTGTTC
Organism: Pseudoalteromonas porphyrae; assembly: GCF_001298125.1. NCBI lineage: Bacteria > Pseudomonadati > Pseudomonadota > Gammaproteobacteria > Alteromonadales > Pseudoalteromonadaceae > Pseudoalteromonas > Pseudoalteromonas porphyrae. Next base: position 233,939 of record NZ_LHPH01000002.1, read on the forward strand.
AGAAACTGTTAGGAGAACTAAAAAATGAACATTCGTCCTTTACATGATCGCGTGATCGTTGAGCGCCTAGAAGAAGAAACTAAATCAGCTGGCGGTATTGTATTAACTGGTTCTGCGGCTGAGAAATCAACCCGCGGTAAAGTTGTCGCTGTTGGTAATGGCCGTACTCTAGATAACGGTGATGTGAGAGCATTAGAAGTTAAAGTCGGTGACACTGTGTTATTCGGCTCATATGTTGAAAAAGCAGAAAAGATCGAAGGTCAAGAGTACCTGATCATGCGTGAAGACAATATTTTAGGCATTGTAGGCTAAACCTACTTTTCGTTTAACATACATTTAGAATTTAAAGGAAATTAATCATGGCAGCAAAAGAAGTACTTTTTGCAGGTGACGCACGCGCTAAAATGCTAGCTGGCGTAAACATCTTAGCAAACGCAGTTCGCGTAACATTAGGTCCTAAAGGCCGTAACGTAATCCTAGACAAATCATTTGGCTCACCAGTGATCACTAAAGATGGTGTATCAGTGGCGAAAGAAATCGAACTTGAAGACAAGTTTGAAAACATGGGCGCACAAATGGTTAAAGAAGTTGCATCAAAAGCAAACGATGCAGCCGGTGACGGTACAACTACAGCTACAGTGCTTGCACAGTCTATTGTAAATGAAGGCTTAAAAGCAGTTGCTGCGGGCATGAACCCAATGGATCTTAAGCGCGGTATCGATAAAGCAATCATCGCTGCAGTTGCTGAGCTTAAAGAACTTTCAGTTCCATGTGCTGATGCAAAAGCAATCGCACAAGTAGGTACTATTTCAGCTAACTCTGATAAAGAAATTGGCGACATCATTGCAGAAGCAATGGAAAAAGTAGGTCGTAACAGTGGTGTAATCACTGTTGAAGAAGGCCAATCACTTGAAAACGAACTAGATGTTGTTGAAGGCATGCAGTTTGACCGTGGTTACCTTTCTCCGTACTTCATCAACAACGCAGAAAAAGGCGCTGTTGAATTAGACAATCCGTTTATTCTACTTGTAGACAAAAAAGTATCTAACATCCGTGAGTTACTTCCTACATTAGAAGCGGTTGCTAAAGCAAGCAAACCACTACTAATCATTGCTGAAGACCTTGAAGGTGAAGCGCTAGCTACATTAGTTGTTAACAACATGCGTGGTATCGTTAAAGTATCAGCAGTTAAAGCACCAGGCTTTGGCGACCGTCGTAAAGCAATGCTACAAGACATCGCTGTATTAACTGGCGCAACAGTTATCTCTGAAGAAATCGGCTTAGAGCTTGAAAAAGCCACGGTTGAAGACCTAGGTACTGCTAAACGCGTTGTGATCACTAAAGATGACACAACAATCATCGATGGTGCTGGCGAAGAAGATGGCATCACAGGTCGTGTTGCACAAATCAAAGCACAAATCGAAGAAGCAACGTCTGACTACGACAAAGAGAAGCTACAAGAGCGCATGGCAAAACTTGCCGGCGGTGTTGCAGTAATCAAAGTAGGCGCAGCGACTGAAATCGAAATGAAAGAGAAAAAAGACCGCGTTGAAGATGCATTACATGCAACTCGCGCTGCGGTTGAAGAAGGTGTAGTACCTGGTGGCGGTGTTGCACTAGTACGTGCAGCAAATAAGCTTATTGATTTAGTTGGCGACAACGAAGATCAAACGCACGGTATTAAAGTAGCACTTCGTGCTATGGAAGCCCCACTTCGTCAAATCGTAACTAACGCAGGTGACGAAGCGTCTGTTGTTATTAACGCAGTTAAAGGCGGCGAAGGTAACTTTGGTTACAACGCAGCCACTGGCGAATACAACGACATGATTGAAATGGGTATCTTAGATCCAACTAAAGTAACGCGCTCTGCACTACAATTTGCAGGCTCGATTGCGGGTCTTATGATCACTACTGAAGCCATGGTAGCTGAAATCCCTAAGGATGAAGCTGGCGCACCTGATATGGGTGGCATGGGCGGAATGGGTGGCATGGGCGGCATGATGTAAATCAGTCCCTAAGCACCTCGCTTATAAAAACCCAGCTTCGGCTGGGTTTTTAGCTTTAAGAGCAACAATAAAGTAGCAAATAAAATAATTCCCCCTTCTGTAAGTCAGGATTTATCCCGAAAACATTCTGACTAAAGTCAGACCTACAAGTGAATCACACATGGCATTTAACTTACCAGCCTTTTGTCCTCGGGTTATGTCTCCTTATATGTTAAAACACTTTTAAGCATTTTATTATTTCAAAGTAACGCGATGACAAATATAAAACAGCACATTGGTAGTATGGCTTTAGTTGTAAAAAATTATGATGACGCGATTGCATTTTACACACAAAAACTGAGTTTTTATTTGGTTGAAGATACTGATCTTGGCAATGGTAAGCGTTGGGTATTAGTGTCACCACCCAACTCCAATGGCACTAACCTATTACTCGCTAAAGCAAGTACACCAGAGCAATTAGAAGCTATTGGTAACCAAACGGGTGGCCGTGTGTTTTTATTTTTACACACTAATGATTTTTGGCGTGATTATAAAACGATGCAAAAAAATGGCATTAGATTCAACGAGCAGCCGCGCGAAGAAGCCTACGGTACTGTGGTGGTATTTGAAGATTTGTACGGTAATAAGTGGGATTTGTTGCAGTTGAATAAATAGTACAAGGCTGCATTAAAAATACAGCCTTGAATGCTTATTGCCCTTCTGATTCAGCTAAAGGAGAATGACCGCCCGCCCAATAATTTGCAGTCGCAGTTGCACACCAATTAACATCTGCCCATGTGTAATCTTTATAGTAAATTTTATCTACACAGCCTTCGACTTCATGCTCTCCACGGCCAACATCAACAATACAAACATTACCATTACAACTATTAGGTCGAGGGGTTGCGCCGTACGATGCAATATCCCATGTCACACTCTGTATAGGTTTGCTTGCATTGACCTTAAATACAATTGCACCTTGTCTATAGCTAGATAAAGGTCCACCACCAAAACACTGATTTTCCCTATATTCATCATAGGCTTGAGTATCAACATAACAAGATACTGTATCAGCCATTGCCACACCACTAAACATAGAAGCACCGAGTAAAGCCAAATATATTTTTTTCATTGAGAATATCCTTTTTATGATTATAAAACCGTTCCTTTTTAAAACCTCAACTACATAAACGGTTAAAAGCCTAACGAGGGTCAAATTTAAAAAATGCTGTTTAAAATGTAAATTAGACCCTATTAAACTCTAAATGCTGTAAACATATAAAAACTAAACTAAATAAATCGCCACTTTAAAAATTAGATTATTTTCTTAGAAACAAACACTCAAATAAAGGTACATTAAATAAACAAAATTAACAACCTATTATCATTAGGACTTTAGCAATTAAACACGCACCCCAGAAAAAACACTTATCACTTAACTAAAAGGTCAAAGCAAACGCCATAATTAAGTACTGACTCTTTGAATTAAAAAATATTTAGCATATATACTTACCGATCCTATTTAAATATTATGGCTTCACTTTTTACCGTTCCTGTTCTTAAGTATAGGATGCATATGTCACGTAGCATTGAATCAAGATTATTAATGAGTGCTGCGGTTATCGCCTTTGCGGCAGCTGTATGGCACTTATTGTGCATTTGGGGTGGGCCAAGTTGGTTTGCTTTTGCCCGTGCGCCTGAGCAATTAATTGCGTCATCAAAGCAAGGAACACTTCTTGCGCCATTGGGGGCGATTGTTGTTGCGGGGTTGATGTTTACATGTTCGGCATTTGCCTTGTCTGCTTTAAAAATACTACCTAAACTGCCTTTTACGACAGTGGCTTTATTTGTCATTGCTACAGTGGGTATAGTGCGAGGGTTAATCGCGATACCTATGTTTATAACAGAGCAAGGGGCTGATACCTGGCAAATTGTGGCAAGCTCAGTCTGGTTTTATACAGGGCTGTGTTTTTTCATTGGTGCTAAACAATACAAATCCACCCACAAAGAGTATAAAACCAAAATGATTGTACTGTCTTTTTACAATGAGTTTAGAGAGAAGTTTCCAGACATAGCCCTTAAAACAGATCAACATTACATTAAACAATGGGGAGAGTTAGAGCCTGAATTTATTTACACATGGTTCGAATGCGTTGCAAGTGTCGTCAATAATGAGATGTATAATAAATCCGATGCAGCCGTATATACTGGCCTATTTGAGTATCTCAGCAGTCAATTCCAATTTGCAGGTAAAGAGATACGCGAATATATTGATGTTGGGATCATTGAGAATCTTTTTTGGCAGGTAACACCTATTAATGCTGCGCCATATTGGCAAGTATTACCTAATGATCTCAAAACTCTTTACGTAAATTTTCACCAGCAAACACCTATTTAACCGATCAAATGTTAGCTGTTTGCCACGCTATAGCAAAATGATTTTTTGGGATGCTAAAAGTACTGTAGCTAACGGAAAAATTAAACTCAGTCAGCGCATCGTTCTCTAGCATCTGGCAAATCATATCACCTAAAATAGGTATAAATTTACCCGCCCAACCTGCGGTATACGTCACTATATTTTTATTATTAGGTATATAATCCGGCATGTAATCAAGAAAAAACTCTGCTTTTTTTTGCCCTTTTTTCAATGGTGAATCACACAATGCTATTAAGCATGTTGTAGTAAAATACGGGGTTGGCTCCAAGCCCGGCATAAACTGTTCAACCCATGAGGACGCAATCGCTAATGATTGCTTACTTGGGGCTAACTGTCGATCATTTGGATCATAAATAATTGCATCGTCTGGAAAATTAGTCGCAACACGAATGTAGCCTGGGTTTGCCCATTCAAGTTCAGGAAAACCACACAAAAGAGAATTAGTTGCGGTTCGTGGGTCTGATTCATTCTCTGCTTGTTGAAATACAAACCAAGATGGGGTCGTTGCTACAGGGTCAACTTTCTTAAAATACGCTGATGCCATTTGCCAAATAATAATAGGCACTGACACCCCTAAACTACGTACGGTTTCGTTGATATATGCACCCGTAGTAATCGCTAGTTTTTTACATGTATAACATGTAGTAGTGATGTCTTCTGCAGCACTATGCTGGGTCGTTACTTCAACAATATCATCTGCTAATGAGGTAATCGTTTGCACATTTTCCCATTCGCGATAAGTCACACACCCAGAGTTTAACCCCGCATTAAAAAATGCTCTCTCTGTTTGCTTTATATTAATGGTGCCGCCATTTGATTGAAAAAAACCATAATACTCTTTAGGGAGTCCTTCAAAGCAGGCCTTACTTTGTATTGCGGTGGCATCTGCCAGTCTCTCATAAGGAATATTTAACGCATCCATGGTTTTTTCAGCCTCGTCGATACCGCCTTCTCGCGCATCTTTAACGCCTTTTTGACCAAACCATAAACTTCCTTCATCGCCAATTAATGGCTCGTCTGACAATGCCTGTATTTGCTGCCAATACTGCTGTGATGCTAAACATAACTCAGACATATGCTGTTGATCATACTGCAAACGAAACTGCCTAGAGTATCCGGCTGAGCTTCCTAAATCATTAAAATAGCCATGTTTTTCGATTACCAGTGTTTTAAGGCCTCGTTGCGATGCATGAAAAGCGGTCGATAACCCAACGGGGCCGCCTCCAATAACGATTAAATCGTATTGAACTGCTGTAGACATGTCTAACCTATTACTATTATTAAGTTCTAGGGGTGTTATAAAGGAATGAACTACAAAAAGATATTACGTGATATTACACCGCATTATTGGGCATTACAGTTGATTATAATTACAACAAGCTAACCATACGACGACTAAACCTAGATGTTGGGTAGTAAAACACTTTCAAAAAAATGTAGATTAGTATCATATTACGCGCCACAAACAAAAACGGCGCGCAATTTACATTGCACGCCGCTTTAAAACAACCTAACTGGGTTAGCTTATTCTGTATATGGTAAGTTACGACCGTAGAAAATTTCTTGCATCTCACGGGTTAACTTAGAACGAATTTCTTCTTCTTCATCGTCAGATAAGTCATCAGTAGACACACCAAATAAATATGTATTTAGATCTGTTTCTTTAAGCATCATCTTTGTATGGAACAAGTTTTCTTGATACACGTTTACGTCCATCATTTGGTACGCTTCTTTGGTATCTTCCGTCATATAATTCTGAATTGAATTAATCGCATGATCAATATAATGCTTCACGCCATCTACGTCGCGGGTAAAACCACGTACGCGGTAGTCGATTGTCACCACATCTGAATCCAAACTGTGGATCAGGAAGTTCAACGCTTTAAGTGGCGAAATAATACCACAGGTCGATACTTCGATATCAGCGCGGAAAGTACAAATACCATCATCAGGATGCGCTTCAGGGTAAGTATGTACACAGATATGACTTTTATCTAAATGTGCAACTACGGTATCAGGTAACGGCCCTGGTGCTTCATCAACGTCAAATGTCTGCTGCTGCTCAATTGGTTCTTCTGAAACCAAAATAGTAACACTGGCACCTTGTGGCTCGTAATCTTGACGCGAGATATTTAAAATATTAGCGCCGATGATATCAACCACTTCACCTAAAATATCGGTTAGTCGATCCGCGTTGTACTGCTCGTCGATATATTCAATATATTCTTTACGTTGTTGCTCGGTCTTTGCGTAGCAAATATCGTAAATACTAAAGCTTAAACTTTTGGTTAAGTTGTTAAAGCCATGTAGTTTAATTTTATCGAAGGGTTTGTTCATAATAAACCAACCTATAAACTAGTGAAATCTGCCACAGCAGAATGAAAGTTCGCGGATTTTATACGAATTTCACCGCAGGAAAAAGCCTTATTTTGCCTGTTCTTGCACAACTTCGTGACTGTGGGTAATTTCTACTGTTTTATCAAGCATTAATGCAACTGAACAATACTTTTCAGCTGATAATGTAACTGCGCGTGCAAGGTGCTTCTCAGAGACATTATCCCCTGTTACTACAAAGTGTAAGTTAATCTTAGTAAAGACTCGAGGAGCTGATTCAGCACGTTCTGCGCTCAATTTAACTTGAACATCTGAGAAGTTTTGTTTCGCTTTCTTTAAAATGCTGACCACATCTACTGATGAACAGCAACCCACTGACATGAGCACCATTTCCATAGGACTTGGTGCTGCGCTATCACTGCCTGCGTCAAACACAACGTTATGCCCAGAATTAGAGCGCCCAAGATACGTATCGCCTTCAACCCATTTTACATTCGCTTGCATTTTATTACTCTCAAAGAAGTTATTTTCTTGATTGTAAGGAAGTCACAGGCAGTTGCAAATTAAAAGCGATAATCTGAGGTCGTTAAATTTTTTCAGCAACCGCGCTATCGAATAGGTTTTTAACCAACGCTGCAAACTCATCAATAAATGCATGTTGTTCTATAGTAACTTGATTACTCGTAACACTACTTAGCACTTCTTGGAGGTCGTAAACTATCCCATCCACTTCACGTACTATTTGGCTGCGTTGCTCTGTAGAAAGCGCTTTGTTTTGTTGGCATATCAGCATCACATTTTCAGCGATGTCATCCTCTATCAACGCCATAATCGTTGGTGCACCTGGTTTTATCTCGCCAGGCTTCTCAAATAAAGCTAAGTTTTGAGTAAGATACATGATGAGGTCATCATACCCTTGCCTATCTAAAACCATAATTCTCTTCACCTAATAAAATACGACTCTATTGATTTAAGCAGAAAGCGCATTTAAATGCTACCTTTGCTCAAGAAGCAATACAAAAAAAGCAGCCAAGGCTGCTTTTTCAATTCTTTATTGCTATTTTTATTAATAGTAATTAGTCAATTTTTAAACCTGGGCTTAATGTTGCTGGCATGGCTACTTTTTCAAGCTCAACGGAGGCAACTGGGTATGCACAATAATCTGCCGCATAGTATGCACTTGCGCGGTGATTACCTGATGCGCCAATGCCACCAAACGGTGCGGCACTTGATGCACCTGTGATTGGGCGGTTCCAGTTAACAATACCCGCGCGAATACGACGTAAAAAGTGGTCGTAATCTGCAGCGTTATCGCTCAGTAAGCCTGCTGATAAACCAAAGCTTGTATCGTTAGCTTTATCAATTGCTTGATCAAAGTCAGTAAAGCGGAATACTTTTAACAGTGGCCCAAAATGCTCTTCATCTGGGAAGTTAGCAACATCAGTACATTCAATAATGCCTGGAGTAACAAAACCCGTGTTGGCAGTGTGAGTAAGCTCAACTAATATCTTTGCACCAAGTTCAACTAACTGCTGTTGTGCTGTAACCATTCCAGCGGCTGCCACTGATGAAATCATCGACCCCATAAATGGCTGGTCTGCGTCATCGTAGTTACCGACTTTAATCGCTTTAGTGGCAGTAATTAAACCGGCTAAAATTATATCGCCTTGCTCGCCTGCAGGTAAAAACAGTTTACGTGCACACGTACAACGTTGACCACTTGAAATAAATGCTGATTGAATAATATCGTGGATCACTGCTTTAGTATCTGCAACATCAGTAATGATAAGCGGATTATTACCCCCCATCTCTAATGCTAGGATCTTACCTGGCTGACCTGCAAACTGCTCATGTAAAATATGACCCGTGCGTGATGAGCCAGTAAAGAATAAGCCATCAATGCCTTTGTGCGCGGCTAATGCTTTACCTGTTTCTACTTCACCTTGAACAAGGTTAATAACACCGGCTGGTAAACCTGCTTTTTCCCAAAGCTTAAGTGTTAGCTCTGCAACAGCGGGCGTTAGCTCTGATGGCTTAAATACCACTGTATTACCAGCTAAAAGTGCAGGCACAATGTGACCATTAGGCAAATGACCTGGAAAATTATACGGGCCAAATACAGCAACAACGCCATGTGGCTTATGACGGATCATCGCACGGCCTTGCGGCATTGGGTTTTCAACATCACCAGTGCGTTCTAGAAGGGCTTTTTCAGAAATTGCAATTTTACCAACCATAGCACCCGCTTCAGTGCGAGTTTCCCATAATGGTTTACCCGTTTCTTGTGCGATTGCGACAGCTAATTCTTCACTGTGTGCTTTAAGTGTTTCAGCAAACGTTTTTACAATAGCTAAGCGCTCTGCGAATGTCTTATCAGCCCAGCTGTAAAAAGCGTCGCGTGCAGCATTAACAGCTGTATCAACTTGTTCAGCTGTTGCTGAATTTGCTTGCCAAATAACGGTGTTATTTGCTGGGTTTACTGAACTAAATGCTTCGCCTTGGCCTTGTGACCATTGACCATTAATAAATTGTGCAGGATGAGTCATATACTTTCTCCTAAATTATAAACTTGTTGCTGTGACAGTATCGCCAGCTTGAAGGTGCAATGCGTCAGCGATTTCTTGTGACAAGATAATCTCTGGGTTTTTCGCATCAAACGTTAGCTCTGCTACGGTTGCTCTAAAATCATTGAGTTTTTCGTTTGCTAGCATTACCGATGTCTCGCCACTATTTTCACCAATTTTAACGGTAAAGTTTTTGGCGTTACGTACTGTCGCTATATTATCTACTTTTGCTTCAACGGTCGGACCTGCATCAAAGATGTCAACGTAACCGTTAAAGGTAAAGCCTTCACTTTTAAGTAATGAAATTGCGGGGCGTGTATTATCATGTACTTGACCAATAACCGCCTGTGCATCTTTACTTAAAAGATTGACGTAAATTGGGTATTTTGGCATTAACTCAGCAATAAATACTTTTTGGCCTATACCGGTTAGATAATCGGCAGTTGGGAAGTCCATAGAGAAAAAATGCTCTTCTAACCATTGCCAAAAAGGGCTGTCGCCATTTTCATTTGATACACCGCGCATTTCTGCAATCACGGTTTCAGCAAAGCGCTCTCTATGCTGTTTAATAAACATAAAACGGGCTTTTGAAAGTAGCTTGCCGTTGTTGTTTTTACGGTAGCCATCTTTTAAAAATAAAGTGCAAAGCTCAGTAGCGCCTGTGTAATCATTACATAGCGTTAAAATATCAACCGCTTTATACACATTAAGCGTACGCGATGAATGAATTGCTTTGCTTAAATGGTAATGATAAAACGCATCATCTAAACCAACTGCGGCTTCAATGGCTGAGGTTCCGACCACTTCACCTGTTTCGCTATCTTCAAGAACAAACAAGTAACCTTCGTCACCCGGTTGAGATGCACTTTTTGCAAATGAGCTTACTGAATGGTCAATTTTCTTTTGTAATAACGCTTCGTTATTAGGCAAAGAGGTAAAACCATGCCCTGATTCATGGGCAATTTTCAATAAAGCTGGGTAATCACATTGCTGGATTGGGCGAAGAATCATCATGAGTCCGCTTGCTCCCTTATAAATAACGGTAAAATAGAAGATCAGGGCAAGCTTGCTACTTGCCCTTAAATAATGAGAACGCTAGATTAACCGTTCACAACTTTAGCTACTGCTTTTTCAAAGCGTGCCATACCTTCGCGAATATCCGCTTCAGGAATTACTAATGATGGGGTAAAACGTACAACATCAGCACCCGCAACTAACGACATTACGCCTTCACTTGTGCCCGCGACTAAAAATTCTTTAGCGCGACCTTTAAATTGTTCGTTAACAACAGCACCAATAAGCAAACCTTTACCACGAATTTCAGAGAATACGTTGTATTTATCGTTGATTGCCGTTAGTAATTCACGGAATAACGCTTCTTTCGCTTTCACGCCGGCAAGTACTTCTGATGTGTTAACAGTATCAAATGCTGCTTCACCAACGGCACACGCTAATGGGTTGCCGCCATAAGTAGAACCATGAGTTCCCACTTTAAGATGCTTAGCAATTTCAGTCGTTGTGATCATCGCGCCGATTGGAAAACCGCCACCAAGCGCTTTAGCTGTTGTTAAAATATCAGGTGTTACATCCAAACCTTGGTATGCGTATAAATCACCAGTACGGCCAACACCGGTTTGTACTTCATCAAAAATAAGCAACGCATTGTGCTTTGTACATAACTCACGAACGCCTTTAGCAAATTCATCCGTTGGTGAAATAATGCCGCCTTCGCCTTGCAAAGGTTCCATCATTACTGCGCATGTTTTATCTGAGATAAGCGCTTCAAATGCCGCTAAATCATTATAATCACAATGTACGATATCGCCTGGTTTTGGACCAAAACCGTCAGAATAAGCAGCTTGACCACCTACTGTTACGGTAAAAAATGTACGGCCATGGAAGCCTTTGTTAAATGCGATGATTTGTGATTTTTCGGCACCAAAGTTTTCAAGTGCTAAACGACGCGCAAGTTTAAGGGCAGCTTCGTTTGCTTCTGCACCAGAGTTGGCAAAATATACTTTTTCAGCAAATGTCGCATCTACTAACTTTTTAGCTAAGCGCAGTGCTGGCTCATTCGTCATAACATTTGATAAATGCCAGATCTTCTCACCCTGCTCTTTTAATGCTTTAACTAATGCAGGATGACAATGGCCTAGACAATTAACAGCGATACCACCGGCAAAATCGATATATTCACGATCTTGCTGATCCCATACGCGTGAGCCATCGCCACGAACTGGAATAATGCTTGAAGGTGCGTAGTTAGGAACCATTACTTGATCAAATAAATCGCGATTAACTGTCATTTTATATCCTCTTAATTGTGAGCACACAGAGAGTGTGAATATCGAAATGATGGTATAAAATACCATTCTCTTTGGCGTAGATGAGCATAGCTTAAATTGCCAAAAAATACTCTCTGGTTCAATTTTCAGACACGCATTATTTCAGAATTTTAGTCATCTGTCTCTTAGAATACTTTCATACAGCCCTTGTAAATAAAGGGTTTGAGATATTATTTCAGAGATAGTGAATAACTATTTGAAAAAGAAAATCACAGTAAATTTGTTCTAAATTGCAGCCTATAACATGCCCAGCAGAGCTATTGAACTAAAATACAGCGCTACTGGTGAGCTTAATGATGAATGAATAGTCGCAAAAAAAATTAACAATTATTTTATAAAACTAGTCAATTTTAATATGAAAGTGTTGAAAATTAGTTTTTTCGAGTAGATTTAGCTCAGATTGCGTAAAGTTGAGGTGTTTTAGCCAAACAGTTTTTTCATCAGCTTCGATCAGTTGATGCTCTTCCAGAGTGATATATTGTGAATAGCAGCGAGCCTTCTGCATTAATACCGTTAATGGCAATAAAGATTCGCCTTTAGGAAGCGGTGCCGTTAGTTGCTCCATTACTGTATTAAAAGGCAAATAACGAAATGACATTTTCTCAATCACTTTTGCAGTTACTTTTAATGCATGCTGGCTGAGTAGCGTGCTTAAAAACAACGGATCTGGTTTAAGTTCCAGTAAAGCCGTATGTAAGTCTTTATGTTGCTCTTCGCGCGCGATAGACACTTTACGCTGCCAAACAAGTTCAAAAGTTCGTAAGTAAAGCCTAACTAAAGCAATTTTACCCACATCTAATAGCATCCCCAGCGTGAAAGCATGCATTTCATTCATACCATTTACCTTAGCCAACTCTTGTGCAGCAATAGCGCAGGCCATCGAGTTATCACGTAAGCGACGCTTTAATAATGGGAAAGGTTCAGTACTGTGTGGCATCCAGTGGCGTACCGCAAAGGTGGGGACTACAAACTGCAAGTTATCTAAGCCAATATAACGCAGCGCCAAAGATGGGTTATCAACTTTTACTGATGTGTGCTTATTACGCTGCTTACGGTAATAAGGCAGATTCACAAAAGAGACCAGTTCTCGACCTAACCAACTTAAATCATTTACTAGGGGCTCTAAACGCCCTACCGACGCAGATTTAACGGCTAAAACTTCTAAAATTGCAGGAACGTTATCCTCTATACCTATTGTTTCATGCAATACCGTGTCTATATCTGCCAATTGTTTATTCATGGCGGTTTCGATCACTTGATGTAATTGCTGGCTTGCTTGAGCGCGATACTTATGATGAGCCGTACTGGATTTTTGTCGCTTTTTTTGCGCAGCCATTTCAACTTCAAGTAAAGTGCGCTGCTTCATTGGCGCGCCATAATCAATTTCTAAAGTATGAATATAGCCGATTTGACGTTGCGCAAAACTGTGACCAAGCAGCAGATCATGAGCTCGCTGTTCAAGTACTTTTGCTGTTCTGTGTTCGCGCATTTCATCAGTCATTCATTAATATCTTTCTTTAAGTAAAATCAAACCAGTTTAAGCCTAGAACCGAGTTATAAAGTTGGCAAGTAATTCAAGCCCCTGCTCCGTTAATATTGCTTCAGGGTGGAACTGTACCCCTTCTAACGCTAAGCTTTTATGCACTAAGCCCATAATCTCATCAAACTGACCATCGCTGGTCTGACTCCATGCAGTGATCGATAGCTCAGCAGGCACACTGTTTTTTTCGACAACTAACGAATGATAACGACACACCGTTAGTGGATTAGCCAATCCTTTAAACACGCCTTCTCCTGTATGGCAAATAGCAGAAGTTTTACCGTGCATCACTTGTTTTGCTTTTACCACTTTAGCACCCAGTGCTTGTGCAATTGTTTGATGGCCTAAACATATTCCTAATATAGGAAAATCACCTTTCAATTTGTCAACAACATCTAATGAGATACCAGCCTGATCTGGTGTACATGGCCCAGGAGATAACACTATATGTTGAGGGTTCAACTGTGCAATTTGGCTTACGGTGATTTCATCATTACGCTTTACTAACACATCCTGATCTAAACGCTGAAAGTATTGCACTAGGTTATAGGTAAACGAATCGTAGTTATCGATCATTAACAACATCTGGTTAGTAACTCATTTGTATTTAGTAGCTAAAAAGCAATATGATAATTCGCCCGCATTCTAACTCAATCAAAAAGAACTTTCAGTTAATTGTCGATTGAAAACATCATGCAGATGCAAAATTAACTTTTCATTTTGTTCATATTATCCTTTTACCGATACTAACCTTGATAAAAACACACAATAAAACCTTATCTTGCATCATAACCTTTAACGATAAGCCATTGATTATAAATCAATTTAAAATCTAAAACCTTATAATTAAATTGCTCATATCTAGATAAGCGACTTATTCCCTATCACCCCTTAATATTCACTCGTCGCTACCGCTTAGCGATAACATTTTTTAACTTAACATTACTTACCACATCACATATTGGTAGTAATACAGACTAAATAATAAAGGAATAAATCATGAAATCATTTACTAAAATCGCAACAAAAACCGTTTTAGCAAGTACGCTTGCAGCAACTTTATTTAGTGTAAACGCAGCAGAGAATGACATTGAAACACACACTATTACTCCTGTAACAGCCTCAGTACAAGTAAAGGAAGTAACAACAGTTGAATATGATTTCACGAGTGACTTTAACGCTTCAATTGAAAACCAATTAAATCAAATTGATGCTGCAATCAACAAAAAGATTGATAGTTCAATTCAAAAAATAAACCAAACAATTGCAGAAAAATTAGCAAGCTTGTTTAATTAATATCGTTTTTAATCACCAAACAATAAGGAATGAGGGATGTTCAATTTTCGTAAAAATTTATTAAATAAAAGCCTACTTATAGGCTGCTCTTTGCTAACTTTAAGTGCCGCCGCCCAAACTTCTGTTTGGCAAGTTAAGAAAGGTGAAGATACAGTGTATATCGGCGGCACTTTACATATTTTACCGAGCAGCCAAATGCCACTGCCTGCTGAGTTTGAATTTGCTTATCAGCAAAGCGATACCGTTATTTTAGAAGCTAAAATGCCTGATCCAACGGATGCTCAAGCACAAATGAATATGATACAAACATTGTCATATAAAAATGATGAAACGCTCAGTGAAAAGCTGACGCCACAAGTAAAGAAGCAACTTGAAGCTAAACTGGCACAATTTGGTACTAGTTTGAATGAGCTTAATAGCTTTAGACCATTTATGGTCAGTGTTGTTTTAATGTCAATGGAGCTACAAAAGCAAAGTTTAATTGGTGAAGGTGTCGATGCGTATTTTGCAAAACGGGCTAGTGCTGATAATAAACCACAGCAGTATTTAGAAGATATTGCATTCCAGCTGCGGTTATTTAAAGAAATGGGTGAAAACAACGAGAATAAATTCATTCAATCTAACTTAGACCAACTCAATGATTACAGCACTTTATTTAATAGCATGATGAAAGCGTGGCGCAGCGGCGATACTGAGTTGCTCAATGAATTAGTGGTATTACCTTTACTCAAAGATGATCCTGATACATTCAAAAAGCTTTTAAAAGATCGCAATTACAATTGGTTACCTAAAGTAGAAGCCATGTTTGGTAATGAGCAACAAGAGCTCGTCCTTGTAGGAGCAGCGCACTTGGTTGGTGAGCATAACTTACTATCGCTATTAACAGAGCAAGGCTACACAATTACTCAGCTAGATATCGCAGGTCAACAATAATGAATAGAACAGATAAACAGGCAATTTCTATGCTCACTATTTTTGCAACTTTAATGCTGGCGAGCATAGTGCTACCTAGCCAAGCAGCCACTGTGGACGCAACGACTGTTAATGCAAGTAGTGAAGTACTAACCACACTGCCCGCCGCCCAACAATGCCTTATTGGCAGTGATATTTTCTTACAGTGATGCAACCAACCAATACGCTGAAGCGCAACCACTTCAGCGTATTACTTATCGACTAAATGATCCGTTAACGCTGCTTTTTCATTTTGCGATAATGGGGTAGAACTTTTATTTATAAAATCATATCGCACCATGACTGTTTTCCCTACTGCACAGCATTTACCTTGCTGATATGCCTCTTGACGAATAACAAATGAGCTTGAACCAATATGTTCAACGGTTGATTTTACTTCAACCTCATGACCATAAAATAATTCCCCCAAAAAACTCACCTCTACTTTAGCTATGATCAATTTCCAATCATGTGGATTGAGATCTGGCGTAAAAAATCTAAAAATAGGTGCCCGCGTGGCTTCAAACCATACGGGGAGTACGGTATTGTTAATGTGTCCGAGCACATCTGTTTCACTAAAGCGCGGCATAATTTTTTCAATAAACATAATAATCCAATAATAATTATATAAAGGCAGCCCATGACGGACTTTATTCGCGTTTACGATAACGCCCTGAGCAAAGATTTTTGCAATAACTTTATTACTGAGTTTGAACAAAGCCCGCATCTTAAGCAAGGGATGACATCGGGCGGTATCGATTTAAATAAAAAAGACAGCCATGACTTACACCTCAGTAACCACCCTGAATACACCGAACAACTAAAACACATTCAACAAACAACGGCCGGTTACGTATTTAAATACCTTGAAGAACATATTTTTATGATGATAGGTGCATTTGGTTTAAAAGTGTATCATCCAAAAACTGGCGTACCCACTGACTTGACGCAAGCGAACTTTGAAGAAGTGGGAAAACCTCAGCTACCACTACTTGTGCAGCAAATTTTTCGCTTAGGTAATATCCAAGCACAAAAATATCAAATCAATAAAGGTGGCTACCCATATTGGCACAGTGAAGTATACCCTCAGACTGGCCATAATGAGGCTTTGCATCGCGTACTGTTATTTATGTTTTATTTAAATGACGTGCAAGAAGGTGGTGAAACTGAGTTTTACTATCAAGAACGTAAAATATCACCAAAACAAGGTACCATGGTGATTGCTCCTGGTTACTTTACCCATACACATAGAGGGAATAAACCCATTTCAAATGATAAATATATTCTCACATCGTGGGTGTTGTTTAACCGCGCCGAGCAAATATATGGGCAACCACAATCGTAAGCCGTAAGCGGTAAGCGGTAAGCGGTAAGCGGTAAGCGGTAAGCCAAAAAGTTTGAGTGTTGCCAATTATTATGCCAACAATTAAACAGGACTCGGGCAGCTTAAAACTTACAGCTTATGACTTATAGCTCTAAAGTAATTGATCAAACAAATCAAACAACTTATCTAGCTCTTCGATGGTGTTGTAATGCATACAACCGATGCGCACAACACCACCGGAATCTAATACACCTAGCTGCTTACATAAGCCTTGTGCATAGAAATTACCATCCCATACACAAATATGCTGCTTACCTAAAAATTCGGACACTTCACGTGGTGCGAGTCCTTCAAAGGTTAAAGCAAAAGTGGGAGTGCGCTCAGCTAAGCGATCTAAATCATCAATTCCAAACAGCTTAATATTAGGGTAATTAACTAAGCGGGTTAGGAAGTACTCACTTAATGCCATTTCGTGCTGTTTTGTTTTAGTAAATGCCACGGCCAATTTTTCACGGCGTGGGTGGCTGTCATCTAATTCACTTATTGCAGCAATGTATTCCACTGCAGCAATCAAACCTGCGAGTGCTTCAAAATTTTGCGTGCCCGTTTCCCAGCGACCTGGGATCACGTCTTTTGCTGGCTCTACTTTATAAGGCGTAAACCCTTCTAAGTGTTCGCGCTTACCGTAAACCATACCTAAGTGTGGGCCAAAAAACTTATAAGCTGAACAGGCTAAAAAATCACAATCTAAGGCTTGAACATCAATCAGTTCATGCGGCGCATAATGCACGGCATCTACATACACCAATGCACCTACAGCGTGTGCAAGCTCAACAATGCGCTTAATATCGTTAATAGAGCCGGTTGTATTTGATGCATAGGTCACAGCAACTAACTTAGTATTGTTGTTTAGTAAGCTTTCAAAATGCGCTAAATCTAAACTGCAATCAGCTTCGCTAATAAGGGCGGTATTAACTTTAACGCCTTTATCTTCTGCTGCTTGCTGCCATGATGATACATTTGAGAAGTGATCTGCATTAGTAACAATGATCTCATCACTTGCTTGCCAGTCCCGTGAAATCGCGCGGCTAAAACTAAACGTTAGACTCGTCATATTTGCGCCAAATACGATTTGATCGCTCGATGGCGCATTGAGTAAATCAGCAGCCGCTTGACGAGCATTAGTCATTAGTTCAACGGTTTTATCGCTTGAGAAAAAAGCACCACCTAAATTAGAGTTGTAATAACCTAAATAAGCCGACATGGCGCTTAATACTGATTGCGGGACTTGCGAGCCACCAGGGCCATCTAAAAATATGGGCGACTTTCCTGCTACTTGCTGCATTAATGCTGGAAATTGACGTCGTAGTTTAGTTAAATTCATCGTTATTCCTTAAGCCGTCAACACAAAACAATCAAGGTAGCCTGCTTTACTCGCATCAATTTTATTCATTGGAGTCGCGTTGTGCCACACTTCACGGTCATTAATAAGCGCAAACATACCGTCTTTAATTTCCATTTTGAAACACGGCTCAGCTTGTTTGTTTTCATACACAAGTAGCTCGCCACCTTCTAAATTCTCATGTGAGACACCACAAATACACACATGGTCAAAACCATCTTGATGAATACCTTCGGGCGCTGGCGGTGTGTTGCTTTCAATTGCAAGCATGCGAAATTGATGAATTTCAATATCACGTTCTTCGCTTATACCTGTAATAGCACGAAACTCATTCACGATGCTTTTCATACCATTGCTTGCTAATAAGCTCGGCTCTAGATTTTCATAAGTGCGCTCTACATTACCTTGAAAAGTATTAATTGAATCATCTTGTACAAATGCTTTTGCAGCTTGCAATACTAGTTCATCATTTTGGACTTTAATCACTGAATAACGGCGTTTACGAAACGCACCATCGGCATAAGGATTAGCTGGGAGATTAGCAAATGATGGCTTTACCGCCTCGATATGAGCTTGGTTTACAAAACGAAGTTGTAGGAGGTTTTGGTTGTTTAATGCTGTCATAAAGATCTCGCCTAAAAATAAGAGGATTAACCCATAGAATAATGCGAGGATTTTAATGCAAACTCAGTAGATAATTGATTTTATATCGACACAAAGAAAAAATAGTTAACATTAATATTGCTCTAAATAACTAAAAATCAAATTAAATAACCAAACAAATTAGACTCTCCTGAATTGGTAGCTGCAATAGTTAGATATAAGAAATAAAAAAGCCTGCAGTGCAGGCTTTTATCTAACGATTAAGTAATATTTAAACTGCTTGCTGAATGATCACTTGGTCTGCTTTTTTAGTATAAGCAGGCATGCGATGGAAATTTAAATAACGGTATGTATCTGCTGCTGTTGCATTGATTTTCGCTGCATATTCTTGATATTCATCAGCCGTTGGTAGCTTACCTAAAATAGCTGCTACTGCTGCAAGCTCAGCTGATGCCAAGAATACATTTGCGCCATTACCTAAACGATTTGGGAAGTTACGGGTAGAGGTAGAAACCACTGTGGCTTTATCTGCTACACGTGCTTGATTCCCCATACATAATGAACACCCAGGGGTTTCGATTCGTGCACCAACACGACCAAAAATACCGTAGTAGCCTTCCTCTGTGAGTTGGTCTTTATCCATCTTAGTTGGCGGAGTAACCCACAGCTGCGTGGGAATGCGACCTTCAAAGCCATCGAGTAGTTTACCCGCTGCACGAAAGTGACCAATATTAGTCATACATGAACCAATAAATACTTCGTCGATTTTCTCACCCGTAACATCTGATAATAAACGTGCATCATCAGGATCATTTGGCGCACAAAGTATGGGTTCTTTAATGTCAGTTAAATCAATTTCAAGTACGTGTTTATACTCTGCGTCTGCGTCAGCTTCCATTAGTTCAGGATTTGCTAACCAGTCTTGCATTGCTGTAATTCGACGCTCAATAGTACGCACATCGCCGTAGCCTTCAGAGATCATCCACTTAAGCATTACAATGTTAGATTCAAGATATTCAGCGATAGACTCTTTAGAAAGTTTAACCGCACAACCCGCAGCTGAACGCTCTGCCGACGCATCAGATAATTCAAACGCTTGCTCAACAGTTAAGTGCTCAACGCCTTCAATTTCTAGTACGCGACCAGAAAACTCGTTGATCTTACCTTTTTTCTCAACGGTTAATAGGCCTTCTTTAATACCGTAGTAAGGGATTGCATGTACAAGGTCACGTAACGTGATACCTGGTTGTATTTCACCTTTAAAACGAACCAAAATAGACTCTGGCATATCAAGTGGCATTACACCGGTCGCAGCTGCAAATGCAACGGCTCCTGAACCTGCGGGGAATGAAATACCTAATGGGAAACGTGTATGTGAATCTCCGCCCGTGCCTACGGTATCTGGTAATAGCATACGGTTTAACCATGAGTGAATTACACCATCACCAGGGCGAAGAGAAACGCCTCCACGGTTCATGATAAAATCAGGGAGCGTGTGATGTGTGTTTACATCAATAGGTTTAGGGTAAGCCGATGTATGGCAGAAAGACTGCATTGTTAAATCTGCTGAGAAACCTAAACAGGCTAAATCTTTAAGTTCATCACGCGTCATTGGGCCTGTTGTATCTTGCGAACCCACAGTGGTCATTTTAGGCTCACAGTATTGACCTGGGCGAATACCTACAACGTTGCATGCTTTACCAACCATTTTTTGAGCCAAGGTAAAGCCTTTGTCAGATGCTTCCGTAACCGCAGGTACTTTAAACACATCTGTTGCACCTAAACCAAGTGATGCACGCGCTTTATCAGTTAAACCGCGACCAATAATCAGCGGAATACGACCACCTGCACGCACTTCATCTAAAATCACCTCAGATTTAAGTTCAAAAGTAGAGATAACTTCATCAGTACCGTGGCGCTTAACAACACCTTCGTATGGATAGATGTCGATTTGCTCGCCCATATTGAGTTCATCAACATTTAACTCGATTGGTAATGCGCCTGAGTCTTCCATTGTGTTGAAAAAGATTGGCGCAATTTTATTACCTAAACATACACCACCAACACGCTTGTTAGGTACAAACGGAATATCATTGCCCATAAACCAAAGCACAGAGTTAGTCGCAGATTTACGTGAAGAGCCCGTACCTACAACATCACCTACATATGCAAGTGGCAAACCTTTTGCTTTTAATTCTTCAAGTTGTGTAATGGGGCCAACTTCGCCGCCTTTATCGGGTGTGATCCCATCACGTTCAATTTTTAACATTGCTAAAGCATGCAATGGGATATCAGGACGAGACCATGCATCTGGTGCTGGCGACAAATCATCAGTATTTGTTTCACCCGTTACTTTAAATACAGTCACTGAAATTTTTTCAGCAACCGCTGGCTTAGTCATAAACCACTGTGCATTTGCCCAAGATTCGATGATTTGCTTAGCAAAAACATTACCCGCTTTTGATTTTTCTTCAACATCATAGAATGCATCAAACATTAATAATGTGTTTGCAAGGCCCTTAGCTACAATTGGCGCTAATGTTTCGTCATCAAGTAGGTCAATCATTGGCGCAATATTATAGCCACCTAGCATGGTGCCTAATAATTCAGCTGCTTTTTCTTTTGATATGAGTGGTGAAATGGCTTCCTCTTTAGCAACCGCCGCTAAAAAACCAGCCTTAATGTAAGCAGCATCATCCACTCCAGGTGGCACACGATTTACTAATAAATTTAGAATAAACTCTTCCTCACCTGCAGGTGGAGTTTTTACTAATTCGATAAGATCAGCCGTTTGCTGAGCAGCTAATGGCGCTGGTACGATACCTAACGCAGCACGCTCTTCGACGTGTGTACGATAATCTTGTAGCACAATATTTGCCCTCTTGGTGACGTTAAAGTAGCCAGCAGTGCGCGCTTTCACGAAACTTACCAAATACTTATAGAATTTTGACAATTAATTATAGAGCTTTTAAGTATAGATTAAAGCCCATACAGTAAAGCTAACCGCAATACCCACTATAAATAAAATAAATACAACTTAAAGAAGTCACTATTCACATGAATACCAATTGCGAATCATTATTATCAGACATAAAAAAACCCAGCACTTGGCTGGGTTTTTAAATACTATAACTATTAACGTTTAACTTTTACACGCTCAACAGTTGATACATGTGCTTCAACACGACGGTTTTCTGCGTGTGCAGCTCGTGTGTTAGCTGTATTTTTAAGACGCTCTTCACCGAAACCAACAGTAGTGATACGGTCTCTTGAGATGCCATCTTTAACTAACTCATCAGCAACATCATCTGCGCGCTTCTTAGAAAGTTTTTTGTTGTAACTTGCGTCACCCACAGCTGAAGCATGACCTTCAAGTAATACTGTTGTATCTGTATGCTCTTTTAAGAACTTTGATACTGAAGCAATATCATCGAAGTACTGTTGCTTAACCATTGCAGAATCATGCGGGAAAGTAACTAATAAGCTAGTTGTTACTTTAGTATCTTTATACAAAGTACAACCGTTAGCATCAACTGCATCAGCCATTGGTGTATTAGGGCAGTTATCATTTGCATCAGCAATATTATCGTTGTCGCTATCAGTAGGCTCTACAGCAACAGGTACTACAGCAGCAGTCACTGGCGCAGGTTTAACTGGCGCAGCTGACGAAGTTTGATTACCAAATAAGTAGCTTAAACCTAATTTACCAGCAACATCTGTGTAACCACGGTCAAGGCCTTGGTAGATAGACGTTTCAGCATTAAATGCAAAGTTATCTGTAAAGTAATGTTGGTAACCAGCACCTACGTTTGCAAAAGTAAGTTTTTCCATAACATCGATCTGTTTAAGACCGAAGATGCCATAAAATGGACCGCCGTCGATGTGGTAAAGACCATCGATACCTAAGCGATCGCCGCCCATACTTGTTTTTGTCATAGCAGGATTTGCATTTGAGATATCAAAATCCATATCAGCGTACTCAAGACGTGCACTCCAGTAATCGTTAAAACGATAACCTAGTTCAGCACCCCAGCCTGTTGAATCATCAACGTTAGTACCAGCGCTGCCACGTACATTTTCCCATGAAGCATCGTAATAATCGCCAAATGCGCCAATAAAGAAACCTTCTTTCTCAGCAGCGAAACTTGAAGCGCTAGTTGCAGCTAGTGCTAATGCAATTGTAAGTGATTTTAATTTCATTGTTTTCTTCCCATTTTAACAATTAAAACTGTAGCTAAGTAGTCCTAGCTCATTAAGTGTGCCCAGAGTACCGAATCTTTTGTTAATCATTACTTAACGAAAACACTTAAATTGTATTTTTTTACAAAATAAAGTATTTATTAAAAATAAAGCGCCCTACATTATAGTTCAGATAAAAAACTTTACCTAACCTACTTAAATCTCGTACTGGATTAGTTAGTTAATAGATGACAACCATTTACAGTTGAATAACATCTTAAGGAACAAGGCCTTTTTTCACTAATCCTAGTGGTGTGCATTATATTGGTTAATTTTAAATCAACAAGTAGAAAACGCATTTATTTCATATAATAAGTAAGAAATAATCATGAAAAATTCCTTTTATCATGATAAATGCTGTAGCTTGATTATTACCTTTAATAATTAACCCATTATAGGTCCGAAATACATCTATAAATTCATCAATTTAGGTACCACAAAAGGTTTTATATTGCGCACCGCCATCGGCAGGTGGTTGTAGCCATTGTGCGTTCTCTATCATTAACTTATACGGATTTTGCAGTGCAACTAAATATGCAGCCAATACCTCACTTGAACCTTTATTCTCAAATTCTTCAATAATAGCTTCAACAATATGGTTACGTGGGATCATCATTGGGTTTGCCGCTCGCATTATCGCAAAACTATGTTGGTCGGTGCGTTTTAGCCACTTTAGTGACCACGCTTTTAGTGGCTGAGATATTACCTGCTCACCCTGCAGTGACTTGGTAAGCTCATCAAAGGTATTGGTATAATCTAATCTGTGGTCTTTTAATATCGCCAATAACTCAGCAACTAACTGCGCATCATCTGTATGGTGACCTGCAAAACCGAGTTTTTGAGCCCACATTTGCGTAAACGCTTGGTTAAACTGCTCAGCAAAACCATTTATTAATGGGCTAAGTAATTCGACGGCTTGTTCATCATCTTCGTGTATGAGTGGCAGTAAGCTCTCAGCCAAACGCGCACAATTCCAGTTAGCTATGTTAGGCTGACTGCCAAATGCGTACCGCGCTTGTCGATCAATTGAGCTAAACACAGTATCAAAATCAAATTGATTCATCATCGCACATGGGCCGTAATCAATCGTCTCACCACTTATCAGTGTATTATCTGTATTCATCACGCCATGAATAAAACCAACCCGCATCCAACTTACGACCAAAGTGATTTGCTTTTCAATAACAGCTTTTAAAAATGCTAAGTAACGATCTGACCCTGTGGATTGAATTTCAGGGTAATGGCGCGCAATTGCACTATCAGCTAATGCCTGTAACGCTGACACGTCCCCTTGAGTTGCTAAATACTGAAAAGACCCCACTCTAATATGGCTACTTGCAACACGCGTTACTATCGCACCTTGCTGTGGTGGTTGCCTATAAACCGTTTCTCCACTGGCAACCACGGCTAAACAGCGTGTAGTCGGAACACTTAAGCCATGCATTGCTTCACTCATAATGTATTCACGTATCGCAGGGCCAATAGCACAGCGCCCATCACCACCACGAGAGAATGGCGTAGCACCGGACCCTTTTAACTGAATATCCCACAGCTGTTGATGTTGATCAGATACGGCACCCAATAAATGCGCGCGGCCGTCTCCTAAGCGTGGTGAAAAATGCCCAAATTGATGCCCTGAATACCCCAATGCAACGGCCGCAACAGTGCTGTTACTGGTATTTCCGCTAAAGATGGATGCGCGCTCTGACGGACTCACTTGAATATCGAGCTGTTTAGCTACCGCCTCATTCCAAAGTAATAAAGTTGGTGCAACAACAGGGCTAGGTAAATCAGGGACTGCAAAATCTTCTGCAATATGAGTATAGCGACTAACAAGTTTCATTGGATTCCTTAGGCTTCGGTTGTTTGTATGCCAACGCGGTTATCACCCACGCTGTATGCCACTAATAAACTCAGCACTTGGAGGCTTAAGCCACTTTGCTGCTGTAATTCATTAAAAAAGTGCTGTGCGCTATTTAGTGATTTTTTAGTTTGCAAACCACCATCAATAATTTTATGCCCACGAAGATAAGCCTCAACATCACGCGACAACAAAAAGGTATCTTTGCCTAATGCGCGCAGTGTGTACGGGCCTGTGTTACCCCCTAAACGTGCACCGTGCTTTTTAAAATACGCCCACAAACCAATTATATCGTCACTTGGCCAATCAGCCACAAACTGACTAAAACTGCCATGCTGCTGAGCAACGTCGTGAATCATATATGCATTTTCTGGAATAGTTTGTACTTTTTTAAAGTTGCGAATAATACGTTCGTCAGTTGCTTTTTGCTCTAGCATATCAGGTGGCATCATCAGTAATTTTTCTATATTAAAGTCCCAAAAAACCTCTCTAAAGCCTGTCCATTTACTATTAATAACCGACCAATAAAAGCCGCTTTGAAATACCTTACGGGTAAACTCTTCAAGCCATGCATCATCAGGCAAGCATTTTAGTTGCTTATTAGAAAGCGGCGCGTAAAGCAATTGCTCAAGCATCGCTTCACTGCCTTTACGCTGCGCTGCTCGCTGATAAATTTCCTGAAATTTTTCCATTACTGAATACCCTTAAACCGACTTTGTTTGCTAGTGTACGAAAAAAAACATTAATACGTAACCACCCTCTCGAAGCGATCGCTCAAAAGCCAACTTGACACCTAGACGGCTAAAATGCTTTAATCACTGCCATTACCCCTATTTAAGGTGTAAGTTTTTTATTTAATGAAACTTACACTGTGGGCTAGAAGAGGTGCGTTATTCAGGTAACGTATGTGAGGAGCACACACTCCAATGATCATACGTGAGGGGAATTAACGCCGAGAAGTAACATTTTTTGTGAAGGGTTACTTCGGGCGACTGGGTTGAATCCCAGCGACTGTCACCAATAACAGCGCTGCTGTTAAATTTTTTGGTGGAGAGCTTCTGGTCTTAGCATAATAAGGCCATTGCGCCCTATTATATTAAGCCCATTCGCTCTTCGGATTATATTAGTTCGAATGACTACGATGCGGCGCACTTTCACGTACCCCACAGCATACTCATCGAACACTCTATAAGTTCGTTGTAGATGAAAAACAATTTTGATTTAAACAACTATCCTTTATGGACAGCACTTGTAACGCCTTTTACTGACGCTGGCGAAGTCGACTATGCGATTCTTGATCAATTAGTTGCGCAACAGCAAGCAGCAAATAACGGCATTTTACTGCTTGGCAGCACAGGCGAAGGTCTTGCCTTAACGCTTAAAGAGCAACAAGCCATTGTTGAACATGTATGCCAATTAAATCCGACCGTACCGCTTATGGTTGCTGTTGGCGGTATGAACCTCAAACAACAAATTGCTTGGGTTGAATACTGCAATAAACTGCCTATTCACGGCTACTTACTTGGCTCTCCTCTTTACGCAAAGCCAGGCGTGATTGGTCAAACCCACTGGTTTGAAAACCTACTCGATGCCAGTGTTCATCCATGCATGCTTTATAACGTCCCAGGGCGCAGCGCTGTTGATATTCCACCTGCCGTAATTAGCAATTTAAAAAATCATAAAAATTTATGGGCGCTAAAAGAAGCCAGTGGCGACATCGCCAAGTTTGAAGGTTTTAGAAATGCCGCACCACAGTTAGCTATTTTTAGTGGTGATGACGCACTTATGCCTTACTTTGCCCAAGCGGGTGCAAAAGGTTTAGTGTCTGTTGCAGCCAATGCGTGGCCGACACAAACCCATGAATTTGTAAAACGTAGCCTTAGCGGCCAACACCCCAATTTATTTGCCGATTGGTCACAAGCGATTCAAAGCTTGTTCGCCGTGGCAAATCCTATTCCCGTTAAAGTATTGATGCATTTACAAGGGCGTATTACTAGCCCGTATTTGCGCCCACCTTTAACGCACCTTGAGTTAACGCAAACTGATTGTATCAGTAATGCAAATAACACCATTTTATCTTGGCATTAAATACAGGTTTTTATAATGAGCTGGTTAGAACTATTAAATAATTTAGAATCGGGCGCCGTACGCGCAGCAACACAAGACGATAACGGCCAATGGCATGCAAACGTTGAAGTAAAAAAAGGTATTTTAGAAGCGTTTAAAAACGGCACTAATACTGAATTCGCTGGTGGTTTTGTAGATAAACATAACCTAGCACCACAAGAATTCACTGCTGAAAATGGTGTGCGTATGGTACCAGGTGGCTCAAGTGTTCGCCGCGGTGCACATGTTGCTAAAGGCACGATTATCATGCCACCAGCATATGTAAACATTGGTGCATTTATTGACGAAGGCACTATGGTTGATAGCCACGCCTTGGTTGGTTCGTGTGCGCAAGTAGGTAAAAATGTACATTTAAGCGCTGCAGTACAATTAGGCGGCGTACTTGAGCCAATTGGCGCAAGCCCTGTAGTCGTTGAAGACGACGCATTTATTGGCGCAGGTTGTGTGATTGTTGAAGGCGTAGTCGTTAAAAAAGGCGCAGTACTTGCCCCTGGCGTACGTTTATCAGCCACTATCCCTGTATATGACTGCGTAAATGAGCGTCAGCTTGATAAAGGCGAACCTATTCCAGAATACGCGATTGTTATACCAGGTTCTCGTCCTGCATCAAACGCATGGGCACGCGAGCAAGGTTTAAGCATGTCATGCGCGTTAATCGTAAAATACCGCGACGAACAAAGCGATGCGTCATTACTTCTTGAAGAGGTTTTACGTTAATGACCTTTTTGAGCACACCAGTTAAAACCGCCATTGATGAGTTATCAAGCCAGCTTGATACGCCATTTTTTGTGTATGACCTTGATACCCTAAACGCACACCTAGCGCGTTTAGTAACGCAAACACAGGTAAAGCTTTGGTATGCCGTTAAAGCTAATCCCCTATCTAAAGTGATTCAAAGCTTAGATAGCGCAGGCTTTAACTTTGATGTTGCAAGCAAGGGCGAACTTGAGCAAGTACTTGCTCAAGGTATTAACAGCGAGCGCGTGCTCAACACCGGGCCTGCAAAGAGCCCGAAACAAATTAAACACTTTATTGAGCGCGGAGTACGCATATTTGTTGCCGAAAGCCTCAATCAAGTACGCTGGCTCAATGAGCAAGCAAGCTTACTAAACTGTCAGCTGCAAGTATTGCTGCGCGTACAATTACGCTGGCCCGAAGGCGAAAAAAACCCACTAGGTGGCGATAGCTTAACGCCGTTTGGGCTCGGTTGTGATGAATGGCAGGCGCTAAATACTCGCGACTACCCTACGCTAAACTTTGACGGCCTGCATATTTTTCAGTGGGGCAATATGCTCAGCAGTGACAAACTCGCAGAGCTCTGGTCACAAATGATTGCGCCGCTAACGCAACTTGCCGACGACTTAGGCATTAATTTAAAAGTACTCGATTTAGGCGGTGGTTTAGGTATTCCATACACGTTAGATGCGCCCACTCTAAGCTGGGATACACTGATTGATGCACTTGCAAAAATTAAACGCGATGCTGGCGTAGATGAATTATGGATGGAACTTGGTCGTTATGCCGTAGGTGAGTGTGGTCATTACGCAACGCCTGTCGTTGAAAGTAAATTAAACTATGGCCAACAACAAGTGATTTTAAGCGGTGGAATAAACCACTTATTACGCCCAGCGGTAACCAGCCAAGACTTCCCTGTACGACTATTGCGTGAGTCAAACGCAACAACGCAAGCAATGAGTTTATATGGCCCACTGTGCACTGCGCTTGATTGCTTAGGCGAACACCATTTACCTAAGGATTTAAATGAACATGACTGGCTGGTATTTAGTCAGTGTGGCGCCTACGGATTTACCGAAAGCATGCCGTACTTTTTATGCCATGAATTAGCCGCCGAATACACGTTACAAAATGGCCAATTAACCTGTGTACGTCAAGCTGAAGATGCTAGCTACTACCTGAGGTAATTAATATGAGTACTACAACACCCATTAGCCAAGAAAACATTGTAGTCGGTGAAGTCGCCAATGGTTTACCGCTCACGATTCCAGTGTATCGAATTAAAGGCGATGGCAGCGGCCCTAGCGTTTACGTGCAAGCAAATATGCATGGCGCAGAAGTGCAAGGTAATGCCGTTATCTTCCAATTACTTGAGCAGCTTAAGTGTCTTAAACTCAAAGGCGATATCACTTTAGTCCCTTACGCGAATCCTATTGGTTGCAATCAAAAATCAGGGGAATTTACCCTCGGTCGCTTTGATCCAATAACGGGCACCAACTGGAACCGTATGTATCACTGCAACAGTAACTTAGCGGTGCAATTTGCCGAGCAATACGCAGATGCAGATGATCACACTTTAAAAAGCGCATTTAAAGCCGCGCTGATCGATGAAGTCGATCAGCAATTAACGGGCCCCGCGTACCGCCTAACCACAGGTAAACGCATTGCTCTTAATTTGCAAAAGCTCGCCCACCAAGCAGATATTGTTTTGGATTTACACACGGGGCCAATCTCTAGCCAGCATTTATATTGCCCTGATTATGCGAAAGCCAGCGCCAGCTACTTTAATATTCCCCATGTGTTATTTATCCCAAATGACTTTGATGGTGCAATGGACGAAGCCAGTTTTTGCCCATGGTGGCAATTAACAGACGCACTTGCCAAACAAGGTCGTGAGTTTGCCGTGCAGGTTGAAGCGTTTACCGTGGAGCTTGGTAGCCAAGAAAAAATTGATTTGAGTGCAGCATTTGATGATGCCAATAGTATTTTAAGCTATCTAAATCATAAACAAGTATTACTTGATGCACCTCACCTGCCAAAAGCGATAACTCGCTATGGCTGCAATTTAAATGACTACCTTGCCTATTACGCACCAATGGGCGGCATGGTCGAATATATTGCGCCATTGGGGGGTCACATCAAAGCGGGTGAGCCAATTGCAAAAGTACTGCGCATGGAGCGTTATTTAAGTGAGCAGCCTTTGCAAACACTCACACTTGATTGTGATGCCATCGCAATTTTGCACTTTGCATCAGCGAGTGTAAACCAAGGCACTGAACTATATAAATTTTTTACTAACGTATTTGAGCTTTAACTTTTGTGTAAAGCTCACTCCCATCTCATTGCGTGAGAGCAATATCACCTTAGGGTAATATTGCATTGAACAAGCGGCTACGGCCGCTTTTTCTCTTTTTGCATAGTATAAAATCAATTCAAATAGATAAGTTCAGTAAAAGTTCACCATCATTAAGTTAAAAACACGGTATACTTTTAACAACACACGGTTTTTCTCAAAGGAATAATAATGACTTGGCGCTACGGGATTCTATTTACTACATTGTTGTCCAGCACTGCAATTGCACAACAAGCACAAATCGAAAAAAAGAACGAACAAAGCAGCAATATTGAACTCGTAAAGCAATGTATTTTAAATGAAGCTATTGCTGGTGATGGCAACCAAACGCTAGACCAACTTCGTAAAAAGTGTTCAGCACTTGATGAAAGCAAACAAATTACAGCACTTGATAAACGTCAAGCCCGTGAACAAGTAAGCCAGAAAAACCGCAATGTCATAACTCCGCACAAACGTAATTACATATTGCCTTTGTCATATGTATCAAACCCAAATGTACGCCCGTTTGATGGCTTAAATGAATTAACCCAAGACAGTGACGGCGAACCACTTGATAATCTTGAAGCAAAGTATCAACTATCAATCAAAGTTCCTTTATATAACGACTTTGATGATGAAGATCAGGCTGTATATTTTGGCTTTACATTGCAATCATTTTGGCAGCTTTATAACAAAGAAATCTCATCTCCATTTCGCGAAACAAATTACGAACCGGAGATCTTTTGGGTTAACTTCCTCGATCCTGAACATGTGCTTTGGGGTGATGAAATGGCAATTTCAATTGGCGCAGTACACCAATCAAATGGTCGAAGCCAACCCAACTCGCGATCATGGAACCGCATTTATGCTGATTTCATCTGGGAAAATGAAGGATTTGTTTTTAGCTTTAAACCTTGGTACCGCATTTCAGAAGAAAGAAAAGAAGACCCTATGGTAGCAAAAGGCGATGACAACCCTGATATCCATAAATATATGGGGTACTTTGAATTTTCAGGCGCATATCGCTGGAACGAACACGAATTTAGTTTTATGACCCGCAATAATTTAAATTCAGATAATCGTGGTGCTATTCAATTAGATTGGTCTTTTCCTTTATGGGGTAGGCTACGCGGCTACGGGCAATACTTTAACGGCTACGGTGAAAGTTTAATTGACTACAACGCAGATATAGAGCGCATCGGCATCGGTATACTCTTGACTGATCTTCTATAAGCACTATTTAAAAAGCCAAGTATTCACTTGGCTTTTTATTTAGCATATAACAGCGCTATTTTTTAATAATAAATTGCCCTTCAAATTCAGCGACCAGCACATCGCCATCGTATATTTCAACAGGCACTAAATAACTGGCTTTACCTTCACTTTCAAGCTCGGCTAGCTTTCCTTTACAGCCACTTAAATCAACACTCCCACGAGGCTCATTATTCAACGGCTTTAAATATTTAATATTAGCATCGGCCAACACTATATTACCTTCAAGCTGCGCTTCTTTAAGCGCTAAGTAAGTCGCTCCCCACCCAGTTAATGTCGCTAAGCTATAAATAGATCCTGCAAACATCGTATTGTGCAGGTTTAAATTAGCATCCAAGTCTGCACTGGTCGTAAATTGCCAATCGGTGTAGCTCTCCACTTTAATACCCATTGCATCACTGATCGGGATCGACTCACGCCATGTATTTTGCAATACTTGAGTCCAATTTGGATGACGAAACCAGCCTGGCTCAGACGGCTTTTGCTTTATCATTTTCCAATGCTGTACATCGTCATAGGCTAAATGGGCTTTTTCTTTTAATTCGTAGCCGTGGCGCTTATAAAAATCCAATGCGCGTTCACGCGCATACAACACAAGCTCACCTGCATCTTGTGTCCATGCTAATTTTTCAAGTTCATGTAATAAGCGACTGCCAATATGCTGATTTCGATTACCTTCAGCCACGGCCATATAACGGACTTGTGCTTGTTGGTGATTATTAAAATGAAGCCGTGCAACACCTAACACTTCACCTGCTTTATTCTTTATAAAACGATGTTCAGCATCTTGCTCTAAATCATCTTGCTCAGAGCCACGCGGTTCATTCCAAGGCGCGCGCAGTACCTGCCAACGTAATTGATAATAAGCTTGCCAATCTTCGCTACTTTGTGGTGTTGTCACCTGAAACATAATCACTCCTGTTGCAATCAAGGCCGCCATAAACAACTCATTAAATTAAAACATCTACACACGCGAGCGGTTTATTTAATAAGAATGCGGTCTGTTATTATTTGCAAACTACCATACTCGATTTGATAAACACTTGGAATACGACTTTGGTTAGCCAAGAGAAATAACTATTGTTACCTGTAAAACCTAGCGGACAAGCTGGCACTTTACCTTGACTCATCTATTCTCATGTAATGGAATATTTATTAAAAGCAAACGGGACAGTAAAACAGTGTTTTGTTGAAGACTGTCACCGTATAGGGCAATTACTATATTGGCAAAAGTGCGGCGCTGATTGCATTCAAGTGCGTGAGTATAAACAACTTCGTTGGTTACTCATCAACGACACACTTCAATCAGTGGTAACAACGGACGATCCCAGCCAACTACACTTTCCTCACCTACAACACTTGGCAAAGTTATGGCAGTCAATTCCAGTTCCACAAAGCATATTGGAGCTTGGCCTAGGCGGTGGTGCTATACATAACTATCTACGACTCACCTACCCTAATTGCAATCTAATATCGATAGAAAAAAACCCGGACATAATTCATTGCTACACACATTTTTTTGATAAAAAAAGTGACTCAAATTTACGATGTTTAGATGCTGAAATAGAGCTTGAAAGAGAGCAGGTATATGACTGGATTATACTTGATTTATTTAGCAAACTCGATGTTCCACTATTTTTATACAAGCAGCAGTTTTATCGAAAAATCTATAAAAAACTATCAAAAAATGGCTGCCTGTTTATTAACTTCCTTTCCCAACATGACTCTCAATTAAAACAACTCGAATCGATATTACTTAGGACATTTTCAATACAACCCACCATAAAGCACATCTCTGGTTATGCAAACCATATTGTACTGTTGAAAAAATAACGGTCTATTTACTCTACTTTGATTTTTGCGCCCAAAAATGTTGCGCGATACTATTTAGAGCAGTTGAATGCGTTTGTAAAGCTGCGCATTTAGCAATATTTTGCTCAGAAGATTGTAAACCGCTTTCACTATAATCCTTAATTTTTGTAACATTTTCAGTTATCTCTTCCGCAACTTTCACTTGCTGCTCAACTGAAGTCGCAACCTGAATATTAAGATCCAGAATATGATTCATCTCCGTGCTCATATACTCAATTGATGTTTTAGCTTGGGTCGTTGAATCCACACTACTCGATACGCGTTGCTGTGCTTTTTCCATTGCGGCAACAGCGGATTTTGTACCTTGATTTATCTTCTCTATTGTCTTCACAATTTCTTCTGTGGACTGATGGGTTCTATTAGCCAAAGTACGAACCTCATCTGCAACAACAGCAAAACCACGACCTTGCTCACCTGCTCTTGCAGCCTCAATTGCTGCATTTAAGGCTAATAAGTTAGTTTGTTCTGCAACCGAACGTATAACAGCAACTACATCATTAATAGCTGCACCATCTTTTTCTAATTGCTCTACAACGCTTGCTGCATTGTTAACATCATTACTTAGCTCGTTCATATTATTAACTGCTTCTTCAACCTGTAATAAACCTTGTTGAGCATACTCATGTGTCGATTTTGCTGCGCTTGATGTTGCATGTGCATTACTCGATACTTCATTAAAACTTGCAGACATTTGAGTAATTGCCGATGCCATGGAGTCTGTTTGCTGATATTGCATAGACACACGAGAATGATTTTGTGACAACTCATGCTCTAAACTATTTAATGCATCGCCCATATTCACTGATGCATCATTTATACGCCCTACAATCGCTCCAGCTTCTTTACTTAACACCTCCAGCGCCAGTAACACCTTGTTCGCTGCATTATTATTTCCCGTATAAATATAGGTAGCTAATGGATCATCTACTATCGATTGTGCTTTTTCGATTACTTTATGCCATTGCTTTGATTGCCATAATAAACTGGTCAATAATAAACACATAGGGATAAGCGGTAACCCTAGTGCACTACCTAAAGAGGCTTGAGTGAAATTAAAAATCAAAAAGGCTGTTAATAAATAACAAAATAAAACCCCACACACCATAAACATTGTCGCAGAAGCCTTCTCCCACCAAGGGATTCTAAATTCCCCTCCGCTTTGTAATTTTTTGTATAAATTTTCAGCTCTATTTTTAACGGAGTCTTTTGGCCTCACCCTAATCGACTGATATTCAATTTGACCTGTCGCTGTCTTTAAAGGGCTTGCATAAGCGTCGACCCAATAATGGTCACCATTTTTACAGCGATTTTTAACTATTCCCATCCACGATTTACCTGATTGCACACATTGCCAAAGGTCAGCAAACGCAGCAGGAGGCATATCTGGGTGACGAACAATATTATGATACTGACCTATTAAATCAGCTTCATCAAATCCAGAAATGGCTATAAAATCTTTATTTATATACTTTATTTTACTATCGGGAGATGTAATCGATAGAATATTCACAGAGGAAGGTAACTCGATGTTCTTTTGGGTTACGGGTTCATTTTTACGCATTATTGATTCACTACCTTTGTAAACACCAATATTATTGAAGCGAGGCCCTACTCAAGCTTGCTTGCCACTTTTTAGGCTCTACGGACTTTTTATTATTGTAGTAGGGAATCAGCTAATGGGTATAAATAAGCAAAAATATATACCCAAGTCCCCAAAATATCAGTTTATGTAGGAATTAAAAGCGATGTAGGCAGGCATTGATTGTAAAGGATGGTTATTCCCTTGTTAAAATAAATAACGCAATATAAATCGTTTTAAATCAACTTTTGGCATCTTGAAGTGAGTTGGGTAGAGTAGCTATATAGTGAGCAAAAAAGTCACTGGCCCGTCGTTACATAAACTCACCTGCATATCAGCAGCAAAGCGTCCTGTTGCAACGCTCAGCCCCGCAGCTTTTGCTTGGTCTACAAAGTATTCGTATAGCTCATTTGCCTGAGCAGGTGTAGCCGCAGACGAAAAGCTCGGCCGCATACCTTTTTTTGTATCTGCAGCAAGTGTAAATTGCGAAACAACCAGTAATTCGCCTTTTATATCTTTCAAGCTGAGATTCATTTTATCGTTTTCATCACTGAATATACGATAGTTACTCACTTTATGAAGTAGTTTATTTGTGGTGTCTTTATCGTCATGTTTTTCAACACCTAATAACAGTACTATTCCTTGTTTTATTTGACCTACAAGCTGATCATCTACCTCTACCTTTGCGTGTTTTACTCGCTGGATTAATCCTTGCATTTATTCCTCGTTAATTTGATATACATAAGATCGGCTGCTCGCCTTGCTGCCGCTAAATATACCTGATTATCAACACCGTGCCCAACACCATCTAAAATCAATAGTTGTGAGTTCAGGCTACTTGCAAGTCGTTGAGCAACACTAAAGCGACACACTAAATCTTGGCGTCCATGAATAAACCAAATAGGTAAATGAGATAAACAGTCGCCATGCTGCGCTATATAATTATCATCTATAAAGCAGTGATTAATAAAATAGTGCACCATTAAACGCGCCATATTTAAACCATGCTGCGGGCAACTAAGCGTCCATTGTAGCGACTGCTTCCCTTGACTTAGAACAGCCTCCCACTGGCACCATAACTTAGCAAATCGACTGGCACTTATTTGATTCTCACTAGCCAATTGCTGTTCGTAGAACGCTAAAATACTCATTGCATCAGGTAAATCATGAGAAAACTTAACGTATAGCTCAGGGTAAAACTGCGCACCGGCACCTTGCGAGCTGTATAACCACTCTAAATCAGCATGTGCAGCTAAAAATGTACCACGTAAAATCAACCCAAAAACATGCTCTGTATGCTTAATTGCATAAAGTAAACATACGGTTGCCCCCC
Source organism: Pseudoalteromonas porphyrae (assembly GCF_001298125.1). Taxonomy (NCBI): domain Bacteria; kingdom Pseudomonadati; phylum Pseudomonadota; class Gammaproteobacteria; order Alteromonadales; family Pseudoalteromonadaceae; genus Pseudoalteromonas; species Pseudoalteromonas porphyrae. Next base: position 270,070 of record NZ_LHPH01000002.1, read on the forward strand.
ACGAAGCGCCAGATAGCAACCATTTGGTAATGCCTAGGTAAGCCCTCAAATAATCGAGATCTTTGATTAAGTCAGCCGTTTCATTCGCGATAAGGTGATGAGGAGTTGATAAACCGCAGCCTCGTTGGCTATATAAAATAATGCGGTACCGGGTTGGGTCAAAAAAGCGGCAGTTGTCAGCATGTAAGCCCACACCGGGCCCGCCATGACAAATCACAACGGGTAAACCATTGGGGTTACCGTATTCTTGCACATGTATCTGGTGTCCATCCCCCACACTCAAATGAAAATCGTGGTAGGGGGTTATGTTCGGATATAACGGCATATTGCTGGCTCCTAACAAAACACATTGCTATTTAACGGATGTTTTCCTCCTCATCAAGAATGATCTCAGGCGTATCTTCGATATCTTTTGGGCTTATGCACACGGTAAACTCAGCACCGAGCAACACCACAACCCACGACAAATACACCCAAACAAATAAGATGGGGATTGTAGCCACCGCACCATAAATAACTTCGTACGAAGGAAAGTGACTAATATAAAGTGCAAAACCTTTTTTAGTTAGCTCAAAAAGTAACGCCGCAAAAAAAGCACCCGGTATCGCAGCTCTAAACGATACTCGCGTATTAGGCACTAAAGTATAGAGCATAATAAAGCCAGCCATAGAAATTAAATAAGGCAGTAGTTTAAGTAAAAACCCACTGAATCCTGGAATCCCTTGATCAGCAAACGACACTAAAGATACTATGTATGAAGTCACACCAATACTTGCGCCTAATAACAATGGCCCTAAGCTTAATACCATCCAATAAACTGCAAACGAAATCATCATTGGGCGTTTATGTTTTATGCGCCAAATTCTGTTCAGTGTTGCGTCCACATTGCGGATCAAAAGCAGTGCTATTGCGGCTAAAAAACCGATACCGACAGCGGTCATTTGATTGGCATTACCAGCAAAAGAGCTAATATGCTCCTTAATCACATCAGAGGAAGTCGGTACAAAATTGGTGAATAAGAAATTTTCTATTTCGATTCTTGTAGATTCGAACCCCGGAAAAGCCGAAAATATTGCCACGCCAACTGCTATCAATGGCACTAAAGATAACAAAGTAACATAGGCTAAATAACCTGCATTAACAGTGATTTGGTCATCAATGCAACGATTTATATACTGCATCCACCAACCAGGTTGTTGACGTATAAACGAAGCTGCTTGCTGCCTATAGTGCGTGACCTTATCGTTCATAAAGTTAACTTTTTACAAAATAATTTTGATTATCATAGCAATCGCCCACATAATTTGCAGTATCAACGGATTTAAAAAGAGATCTCAATGAAAAAAAGTACATTTCTCAGCGCACCACTTTTAGCACTCACCCTAGCTTTATCGGGTTGCCAATCTGCCTATTACTCAGCAATGGAGTCTGTCGGTGTACATAAACGCGACATACTCGTTGATCGTGTAGAAGAGGCAAAGGAATCACAAGAGGAATCGCAAGAAGAATTTCAATCAGCATTAGAACGCTTAACCACTTTAATTAACTTTGACGGTGGCGAGTTACAAGAGGCTTATAACCAACTTAATGATGATTACGAGTCAAGCTTGAAAGCTGCTGAAGATGTAACCAGCAACATCAATAAAGTTGAAGACGTTGCGGACGCGTTATTTGACGAGTGGGCAGATGAACTTGAGCAATACAAAAGTGCATCTTTAAAGCGTGAAAGTAGCAAAAAACTTAATTCGACTAAGCGCCAATTTGACCAACTACTGCGCTCAATGCGAAGTGCCGAAAGCAAAATGGAGCCAGTACTTTCATCGTTAAAAGATAATGTATTGTACTTAAAGCATAACTTAAATGCGCAGGCTGTAACCGCCATAAAAGGTGAATTTACAAACCTTAAACGCGATATTCAAATATTGATGAATGATATGAACAAGTCAATTGCTGACTCAAACAAATTTATTGAACAAATGAATAAAGCAGGATAATAATCCTAGGATCTAAAACTATTAAGCCCATTCACTGTAATGGGCTTTTTTATTGTTATTTTTTGTTACTTTTAAAATGTTTTTTAATCGGCTGTTTTTGGTACACTTTTATGTAGTTAAAATTACAAAGCGTAAATAAACAATGAAGGTATACGGTGTTGGTTTAATCATTGCTTCGTGCTTATTGGCCGCGTGTGGTACGCCCAATCAAGTGACCCAGATAACCGCACCAGATGCTGTTATTGCACAATACAAAGAGGGTGATCGTGCTGGTCGCTACCATAATGTATACCCAAAAAAGCAAAATTACCCGACCACCTGCGAAACTGACTGCTACCCTGCTCACCCCGATTTGCTGTGTGAAACGAGCGCTGAAAACTGCCAGTATCAAGGTAGGCAAACACTGCCACAGTTAAATACCAACTACACTGTCCGCTGGCTGGGTCACGCTAGTTTTTCGATCAATACCCCAAACGGTCAGCATATATTATTTGATCCCGTAAAAGCGCAGTTTGATTCCCCCGTTGATATCGCATTTAAACTTACAGGAGGCATCTATCGTCAGCCTGGTGCTTGGTTAAATGAGCAAGAGTTAGCCGGTATTGATGCCGTTATGTATTCACATATCCATTATGATCATTTCAATAAAGCCGATATAGAACTCATAGGTAATAAGCCCTATTACTTAACGCCACTTGGTATGGCGGATAACTTTCCTACAGGTGGTTTTAACATCAGCGAAATGCCGTGGTACTCAAAAACCAATATTGATGACTTAACCATTCACGCAGTGCCAGCTCATCATTTTAGCAATAGAGTACTTATTCCCTACATCTACAATGATGACAATAAAGACTCATGGAATGGCTGGTTGCTAGAACAAAATGGTAAAACTTTATTTTTTGCAGGCGACACGGGCTATTCAAAACACTTTCAAGACATTCAGCAAAAATATGGCGATATTGATGTATGCCTAATACCCATCGCTTCTTACTATCATAAAGAAAACGGCAAATGGTATCGCTATGTCCATACCACACCGGAAGACGCGCTAAACGCAGCACAAGAGCTTAATTGTAAAGTTATGATACCGTGGGGCTATGGCAACTCAAGTTGGCAGATGGGCGATCACAGCAGCCATTCTGCGTTACTGCGTTTATTGCATATGTATAAAAAAATGGATTCACAAGTACCGCTATATATTCTTAATGAAGGTGAAAGTGTGCAATTGTAGTCATTAACAAGCTGTAGAGCATTCGACGATATTACTGAGCGAATCAGACAATGTACGTTTTAGCGAAACCACTTAACTTTTCAACGAGGGAGACGACTGCAATGTTTGTCGATTATATTGATACACCGCTAGGGTGTGTTGAATTTAAAGCATCAGATAAAGGCATTACCCAAGTTATATTTTCTGGGGAAATAAAAACCCACGTCATAGCCAGCGATATAACAACTGAGTGTAAAAAACAGTTACATGAGTATTTCGCAAAAGCACGCAAAGAATTTGACCTGCCCCTTGATCCTAAAGGAACAGATTTTCAAAAATCAGTGTGGTACTGCTTATCAAACATTCCCTATGGTGAAGTCGTCACGTATTTAGACATCGCTAAAATGGTGAATAAGCCCAAAGGCTCTCAGGCCGTTGGCGGCGCTAATGGCCGAAATCCTATTAGCTTAATTGTACCGTGCCATAGAGTGATAGGCAGTAATGGCTCACTCACAGGCTATGCAGGAGGAATTGAGCGTAAATTGTGGTTGCTCAGCCATGAAGGCTTTGAAGTTAAGCCATCAAAAGAAAGCCAACAACTCGACATTCAAAATGTGATTCATTCACGACAAGCCAAAACCGAGTTTTTAGCTTAACCTCTGCCCTGTTATTATTCACCTTGAAATTACTGAGTTATTTAAACTGTAGGCCGAGATTTATCCCGAAAAAGTAATTACGTTAGCGCCTGCGCGAGGTAAATTCCCACCTATGGTGTTAGCTTTAGTGTCTAAATCTGTTTTAGGTAAAGCTTTATGTGGTTGTCTTTCACCTACAACCAATCTACCCAACCACGCTTGTTCTAATCTGACCGCTTATAGCTTACAACTCTTGTTTTCACCCACTAAAAAGCCGCTGTATCTTACAATACAGCGGCTTTTGAAATCATTATTCTAAATTAATAGATTATGACTTAGGTGCACGACCCGCACGTTTACGTTCGTTTTCTGTAAGGTGACGCTTACGGATACGAATGTTTAGTGGTGTAACTTCTACTAACTCATCATCAGCAATAAACTCAAGCGCTTGCTCAAGTGAATAGTTAAGTGCTGGAGTTAATGTTTGTGCTTCATCTGTACCAGATGCACGAACGTTAGTAAGTTGCTTACCTTTAAGCGCATTAACTGTAAGGTCGTTATCACGGCTATGAATACCGATAACCATACCTTCGTATACTTCAACACCGTGACCGATGAATAAACGGCCGCGCTCTTGTAAGTTAAATAATGCGTTAGTAAGTGCTTTACCTGTTGCATTTGCAATCATTACACCGTTCTTACGAACACCTAGCTCGCCACCTTTGTGCGGACCGTAGTGATCAAACGTGTGATAAAGTAAACCAGAACCTGATGTTAACGTCATGAACTCAGTTTGGAAACCGATTAAACCACGGCTAGGGATCATAAAGTCCAAACGCATACGGCCTTTACCATCTGGGGCCATATCAGTAAGCTCACCTTTACGAAGACCAATTTGTTCCATGATAGAACCCTGGTGCTCTTCTTGACAGTCAATTGTTAGTGTTTCATACGGTTCTTCTAACACACCATCAACTGTACGTAAGATTACTTCTGGACGAGATACTGCTAGCTCGTAACCTTCACGACGCATGTTTTCGATTAAGATACCTAGGTGTAATTCACCACGGCCCGATACACGGAAGCTATCAGGGTTATCAGTATCTGCAACACGAAGTGCTACGTTGTGTACTAATTCTTTGTCTAAACGCTCACGGATATTACGTGATGTTACAAACTTACCTTCTTTACCACAGAAAGGTGAGTTATTTACAGAGAATGTCATTGTTACTGTTGGCTCATCAACACTTAGTGGTGGTAATGCTTCAACGTTGCCAGGGAAACAAACTGTATCAGAGATCTTAAGCTCACCAATACCTGTTACTGTTACGATATTACCTGCGTAAGCTTTATCAGTTTCGATACGCTCAAGGCCAAGGTAGCTTTGTACTGCACCGATTTTACCGTTACGTTTAGAGCCGTCAGCACCAATAATAGTAACTTGTTGGTTAGGAGCAACAGAACCACGTTTGATACGACCTATACCGATTACACCAACATATGAGTTGTAATCAAGTTGAGAGATCTGCATTTGAAAGTCACCTTCAGGATCTGCATCCGGTGGTGATACTTCATCAACGATCATCTTGAACATAGGTTCCATGTTGTCTGATGGCTCGTCTAAATCTAGTGTTGCCCAGCCGTTGATAGCTGAAGCGTAGATTACTTTAAAATCTAACTGTTCGTCAGTTGCGCCAAGGTTGTCGAATAAATCAAAGATTTGATCCATAACCCAATCAGGACGTGCACCTGGCTTATCAATTTTATTGATAACTACGATCGGCTTTAAGCCCTGTGCGAATGCCTTTTGCGTAACGAAACGCGTTTGCGGCATTGGACCTTCTTGAGCATCAACAAGTAGTAATACTGAGTCAGCCATCGAAAGTACGCGTTCAACTTCGCCACCGAAGTCGGCGTGTCCTGGAGTATCAACGATATTGATATGGTAATCGTTCCATGAGATGGCTGTGTTTTTAGCCAAAATGGTAATACCACGTTCTTTCTCAATGTCGTTTGAGTCCATCACGCGCTCTTCGTTACCGCCGCGTGTTTCTAATGTACCTGATTGCTCAAGTAGTTTGTCAACCAGTGTTGTTTTACCGTGGTCAACGTGCGCGATAATCGCTATATTTCTTAACTTTTCGATGCTCATATATTCACTCAGAGAAATTGAATCTCAATGATCCTGCAGGGGCTTTACGCTCTCACCCGCGTTTTCACGAGATGTCCCAGCATTGGATTTAAAAGGGCGCATATTATCCCCTATAAATGACATGGATGAAAGTTTATCCAATATATATTTCAAAACTTTCTTAATAGTTCCAATAAGTATCTGTTTTATATATGACATTTTTATTAATTTAATTTCTGAATTAACTCTTATTTTGTACATTCAATACATTTCATGCCATATTTTGACAGTATTTTATAAGTAAGTTAGTTTTACAGCTGTGTTTATAATTCATACAAGTCGTACCAAATCCCGTTACGCACCAAAATGATCTTTTAACGCTTCATATTGGTGCAACGCAATAGGTAGCATAACGTAGAACTATAATTTTTAAACTTATAAACAAAGACTTATAAATATGGCACAGAAAACGCTTACTATAAACAAAAGCAATTATGCAGCAAAAATAAAACCCAACAGTTGGAGGACACATGTCACAATCGGTTTTAGATTTTATTAAAGAAAATGACGTTAAGTTCGTTGATTTACGCTTTACTGATACAAAAGGTAAAGAGCAACACGTTTCTATTCCTCATCACCAAGTTGATGAAGATTTCTTTGAAGACGGTAAAATGTTTGACGGTTCTTCAATTGCTGGCTGGAAAGGTATTAATGAATCAGACATGGTATTAATGCCTGTTGCTGAATCAGCTAAGCTAGACCCTTTCACAGAAGAAGCGACATTAATCTTACGTTGTGACGTCGTTGAGCCTGCAACATTACAAGGTTATGAGCGCGACCCGCGTTCAGTTGCTAAACGCGCTGAAGAGTATATGCGTTCTACAGGTATTGCTGATACAGTTTTATTTGGCCCTGAGCCTGAGTTTTTCGTATTTGATGATGTTAAATACAAAACGGATATGTCTGGTTCAATGTACAAAATTGATTCTAAGCAAGCTGCTTGGAATTCAGATAAAGAATATGCAGATGGCAACACAGGTCACCGTCCTGGTGTTAAAGGCGGTTACTTCCCAGTTGCTCCAGTTGATGACTTCCAAGATTGGCGTTCAGCTACGTGTCTCGTTCTAGAAGAAATGGGCCAAGTAGTAGAAGCACATCACCACGAAGTAGCAACCGCTGGTCAAAATGAAATCGCGACTCGCTTTAATACGATGGTAATTAAAGCAGATGAAATCCAAGAGATGAAATATGTTATCCATAACATGGCTCATTTATATGGCAAAACTGCGACTTTTATGCCTAAACCAGTTGTTGGTGATAACGGTTCTGGTATGCATTGTCACCAGTCTTTAGCTAAAGACGGTGTTAACTTATTCGCAGGCGACAAGTATGGCGGTCTTTCTGAAGATGCACTTTACTACATCGGCGGTATTATCAAGCATGCTAAAGCAATCAACGCGTTTGCAAATGCGTCGACTAACTCGTACAAGCGTTTAGTACCAGGTTTTGAAGCGCCAGTTATGCTTGCATACTCTGCACGTAACCGTTCTGCATCAATTCGTATTCCAGTGGTTCCGTCTGAAAAAGGTCGTCGTATCGAAGTACGCTTCCCAGATCCAACAGCTAACCCATACCTTGCATTTTCTGCAATGTTAATGGCAGGTCTTGACGGTATCAAAAACAAGATTCACCCTGGCGATGCAATGGATAAAGATTTATACGACTTACCTGCTGAAGAAGCAGCTGAGATCCCAACTGTTGCGGCATCACTTGATGAAGCACTCTGTGCACTTAGCGCAGACCGTGAGTTCTTAACGCAAGGTAACGTATTTACTGATGACTTAATTGATGCTTACATCAAACTTAAGAGTCAGGAAGTTGAAAAGCTTAACATGACAACTCACCCAGTTGAGTTTGAAATGTACTACAGCTGCTAATAACGCTGTAGAGAAAATTATCTAATAGATAATATATATGTGTTCTCAAGGCCCGTTTTACGGGCTTTTTTTATGGTAAATTTGGTCATTATCCACTACAGTTTAATTAGTGCAAAAAATGCAGGACTGTACAGTGAAAAAAACAATTTTATTACTTTTAAGCATGTCTTTAGTTAGTATTAACAGCTACGGCGGTGACAAAAAAATCTACTCGTGGAAAGACAAACACGGCGTACTGGTATTTTCTGACAGCCCTAGAGCAGGAGCCCAAGAAATTAAATTATCAAGCCAAAATTTATCTATGCCCGCTGTTGATATTACCGTGTTAAATGAAGACAAGCCCGCTGCGGTGGTCAACTTTAAAATTGTTATTGCTTCACCCACTAATGAAGAAACTGTCCGTGAAAATACAGGGTCTGTTTACGTTACTAGTAGAATAGTTCCACGCTTTGAGAGCGGTTTTAAAATTCAATTACTCGTTGATGGTGTCGCATTCGCTAAGCCGAGCAACACGGGTACTTTTGCACTTCGTGATGTAAACCGCGGTGAGCACACATTGCAATTGAAACTATTTAACTCCGAAGGTTCTGTGGTCTCGGTTAGTGAAAGCAGCACTTTTTTTATGCATAGGGCATCGTCTTTGTAAGAATAGTGTTTTTTCTACCACGACACATTTCTTGTACGTAACTCTGTGATAAGCTGCTAAATATCATCAACGCACTAAAATGGTGCAACCATGCCCAACAATAATATTTTCCGCCCCGAACTCCTCGCAAGTATTTGGCAAAATCTGACTACGGCCGTTATTTTACTTGATGAACGTTTTACCCTTGTGTACGCCAATGACAGTGCGAGTGAGCTATTAGGCTTAGGCCCTAAACGTATTTTAAAACAATCTTTCGATAGCCTATTTAGTTACCACTCAATTGATTTAAAACGAATAGCGCAATACGCTTTAATTGATGGTGTAGATTGCCACCAGCACAGAGCTGACGTAGTTTTCGTTGATTCTCGCCATGCTAAATTAGCGATTAGTGCACGACGCGTTATGCTGGAAAATGCCTATTATATTTTGCTCGAATGTCGGCAAACGGATGATGAAATCCGCCACGATCAAGCTTCAAATCAAATGCACCAATATCAAGCTGCACGTAACCTAATTAGGGGGCTTGCGCACGAAATAAAAAATCCTTTAGGTGGTATTCGTGGAGCGGCGCAATTATTGCAGTATGAGGTTGATCAGCAAGAACGGGATGAATGCGCTGAGCTAATTATTGAGCAAGCAGATCGCTTGCGAGAACTGGTTGATAGATTACTAGGGCCGAATCAATTACCGCAAAAATCATACGGTAATATTCACCAAACCTTGGAGTCGGTTATCAGGTTAAGTACTCTCGACAACTGTGCCAACATCAGTTTAGAAAAAGATTACGACCCGAGTATACCCGATGTGTTTATTGACCAAGGTAAAATTCAGCAAGTTGTGCTCAATATCGTACGTAATGCGCAGCAAGCATTAGTGAATGGTGGTGTAATCAAAATTAAAACACGCATCAATCAGCGCCAACGACGCCCCGGAAAACCCCCTAAAAAGGCCTTGCAAATACAAATTTCAGACAATGGACCAGGTATCGATCCTAGCATTAAAGAAACGCTATTCTACCCCATGATCACGAATAAAGAAGGTGGTTCTGGCCTAGGCCTTTCGATAGCGCAAACCTTGATCGACCAACACAATGGCTACATCGAGTGTGATAGCTGGCCTGGTCATACAGAATTTAATATATATCTGCCGTTTGTAGATTAAGCGGTTTTGGAGCACCTATGAAAACAGTTTGGCTTGTAGATGATGATGCATCAATTCGTTTCGTACTTGAAAAAGCCCTCACCCGTGCAGGATTTAACGCTGAAAGCTTTTCTAATGCACAAGATGTCCTCACTGCACTTAAATTTAGCCAACCGACTGTGCTTATTTCTGACGTACGTATGCCCGGAATGGACGGTATGGCACTGTTAGAACTAATAGCAGAGCAAAACCCAGGGCTGCCAGTTATTATCATGACCGCGCATTCAGATTTAGATTCAGCAGTCAATGCGTTTCAAAAAGGTGCTTTTGAATACTTAGCCAAACCATTTGATTTAAATGAAGCCGTCAGCCTTGTTGAAAGTGCGTGCCGTGCGAATGCGACAAAAAAGACTAAGCGTAAGCAAGCTCCCCCCAAAAGTGCGCACATTATTGGTGAAGCCCCCGCTATGCAGGAGGTGTTTCGTGCTATAGGTAAACTATCGGCATCAAGCATGAGTGTGCTCATTAATGGTGAGTCTGGTACAGGAAAAGAGCTTGTCGCCAGTGCTTTGCATAACCATAGCCCACGAAAAGAAAATCAATTTATTGCTTTAAACATGGCCGCCATTCCCAAGGAACTGGTTGAGTCAGAGCTCTTTGGGCACGAAAAAGGTGCCTTTACAGGTGCTGATAGCGTACGTAAAGGCCGTTTTGAACAGGCTAATGGCGGCACCTTATTTTTAGATGAAATCGGTGACATGCCATTGGATGTGCAAACACGCTTATTACGCGTATTAGCAGATGGTGAATTTTACCGTGTTGGTGGGCATCAAAGTATTAAAGTGGATGTGCGTATTATTGCTGCAACACATCAAAACCTTGAAGATCTCGTTAAGCAGGGTAAGTTTAGAGATGATTTATTTCACCGTTTAAACGTCGTCAGGTTACGCCTTCCCGCGCTACGTGAACGCACCGAAGATATAGAACGCTTAGCGCAACACTTTTTGCATAAAAGCGCCAAAGACTTGCAAGTTGAAAGCAAAATTCTTAGCCCAAAAGCAACCGATCAACTGCGCTTATTCAACTGGCCCGGAAATGTTCGTCAATTAGAGAACACTTGCCGCTGGCTAACCGTTATGGCACCGGGTGAATTGGTCAGTGAGCAAGATTTACCTCCTGAGATTCTCGAAGTAGAGGCGTCGCAACAAGAAGGTGACTGGCTCGATGCATTTCAGCAATGGCTGAATCAAGAGCTTAAACAAGGTAAAGAGAATATTTGGCCTAACGTACAAGCTCAATTAGAAACCCGCTTGATTAAAACGGCACTAGCCAACTGCGCTGGACACAAACAAGAAGCAGCAGTAAAAATTGGCTGGGGTCGTAATACATTGACCAGAAAATTAAAAGAGCGCAATATTAATTCATAAAATAACAATATTGGTTTTTGATGAAGTTAATCGAGCACATTCCTCTCATAAAACAGATGGAAATTATTAATAGACTGAATTTTTTTAAAGAGTTCTCACTCAACGAACGACAAGTTTTGCTTGAATCATTCAGTCAATTATATTTAATTAGCCAAAGCCGTTTTTTATTTAAGCAGTTTGATAACGACAAACGCTTATACATTGTTCTCAGCGGTGCCATTGTTGTCTATAAACACAGCCACTTACTTGACTTAGGCACAATTGAGCCTGGTGAATTTATTGGTGAAGGCGCATTTATTAACAACCGAGAGCGTAGCACCAGTGCACGCGCCAAAAGCGACACTATCGTGCTTGCTATTACACCTGAAGCACTGACTCGCTTACCCAATGTGATCCGCGAAAAAATTAAAGATCGTATTATTGAAGGCATGAGTGAACGCATTACAAAATTAAATGACTACCTTGAATCACGCGGCTAATTTGCATTTAAATAGCTTCTCAACGAATGTCTCAGGTACCTGAATTTTAAATACCTCTGTAATCAACTGATACAATTGCGCTGAACTTGTAATGGCTAATTCGGTGCTGTGCTTGTTCTTTTCATTCCAATAAAAATACTGATTGTTACGAATTAGAAAGCGCTCTGAGTCGGCTATACGCGATACAACTAAGTTATTTACAAATGCGGCACTTTGATGTTGATGACTATAAAAATGAGCAATCTCACAATCACTTTCATAAAATTCACCGAGCTCAATACGATAAATATATTTGAGCTCTGGCTGAGTTTGCTTAACTTCAATGAAATTATCAGTACGTTTTACTTGGTATGTATTCACCCCTTGCTGATGCAACCCTGATTTATCAATAGGTAGCGGTATAATTGGTGTACTAACACCAAAGCCAACATCAATTAAATATTGCTTGTTATCCAAGGTGAGCAGAATGAGACGATGTGAGCGTGGGTTTTGTGTTTGGCCATTGAGCATTACACGGCCAATAAGTATTTTTACATCAAAACCAAGCGCCTCTAGTGCAAGGTGAAAAATTTTATTGTGCTCAAAGCAATATCCGCCCTCGCGCTGCTCTATCAAACGCTCAAACAATATTTTAGGCTCTAAACTTAGCACTTTATCTTGTAGTGCATTGATGCTGCTAAAGCTGTATTGCGCTAAATGCGCGGCTTGCATGTGTGAGACTAAATCTAAATCAAGCTGAGCATGCGTGTTAACTAATAGTGTCGCAAGGTAGTTTTTTATATAAGTGGGCATAGTTAGTCCTTTAAGGTATATAGGGTATCTAGAGTATGCACACATCTTAAAACCTCAAGCTAAGTTGAGGTCAATACTTTTATGCAATATTCAAACATGCGTAGTTCTCGTTATATAATTGCTCGGCATATTGTTCTGACAATGGTCGGCTCATTAAGTACCCTTGCGTGTAGTGGCAATATAGCTTAGATATTTTTTCAAGTTGATTGTCAGTTTCAATGCCCTCTGCAGTTACTGTTAAATTAAAGCTTTTTGCGATCGCACAAATTGCCTCCACTAATTGCAAAGAATCTTTACGGTGCTCTAAATCATTAATAAACGAGCGATCTATCTTCAATCCTGTCACGGGCAAACATGTCAACCGAGATAAACTGCTATAGCCTGTGCCAAAATCATCAATGTAAATACCAAACCCTAACGAATGCAAGCGCAGCAATGGCTCTATTAAACTGTCTTCTTCTGCCATCATTGCCGACTCTGTTAATTCTATTTTTATTTGTCGACAGCTGATAGAGCTCCGTTGCATTCGCGATTCCAACCAATCTAAAAACCCTTGACTATGTAGCTGAATAGGCGAAACATTAATACTGATAAATACTTCATTTCCTGATAGTGACTCAATAAAACTTAGAGCGCGCTCAAATACCCACTGACCTAGTTGAACTATTTTCCCGCACTCTTCAGCGATTGGAATAAATTCAGCAGGACTCACGTGACCTAAAGTTGGGCTATACCAGCGTAATAGCGCTTCAAAACCGTTTAGTTTACGGCCTTGGTTACAAAACATAGGCTGCAGGTGCAATGCTAACTCATCACTCACAGAGGATTCATGCAGCATTTTTTCAACTTGCAATTTACGTGATACCTCATCAGCAATACTATCACTATAAATATAATAACCATTTTTACCGCGTCGCTTTGCTTCATACATAGCAACATCTGCATCATGCAATAGCTTTTCCGCCGTGCACTCATTACAGGGTGCTTTAAATGGTCGCACGCCAACACTGCCACTCACCGTGTATTGCTGCCGTTGGTAGGTAAATGGCCTACGGATCTCGCCCAGCAAATCCTCCATTACCCCTTCGAGCGGTTGTAGTAGCTTGTGCGTTTTAATTAAAATAGCAAACTCATCCCCGCCTAATCGAGCTATTGAGCTACAAAAACCCATTAATATTTGCATTCGGGCGGCAAATTCAATAAGGAGTTTATCGCCAGCTATATGCCCTAAAGTATCATTAATTAATTTAAATCTATCGAGATCGATATACAGTAAAATAAAATCATCTTGGGTGGCTTTTCTTTTTACTTCAAGCGCATCTAAGAATGTTTGCCTGTTCAGTAAATTGGTCAGCCCATCATGCTGTGCTTTATACTTTAATTGCTCATGAAACAAGGTGTGCTGAGTGATATCAATCAAACGCCCCTCATAACGACGATTCCCATCATGTGTTGCCCAATTACCTGTTTGCCTTAGCCACAACGACTTGCCTTGACCATTCACTCCTAACCACTCAAATTCTTGATGATTACTTTGCTGTTGTAAATACGACAGCCACTGTTGCTGAGAATGTTCATCAGCCATTAGTTGACTAAAACGCATTGATGTTGATTGCTTATGATTACTTAATAATAGTCGCTGGAAGGCCGGATTAGCCTCCAATATATAGCCATGTTCATTTAGTACAAACAGCCCTTCGTGGCTATTTAAAAACACACTTTTATATTTTTTTTCTGCCGCTAGTTGCTGCTGTAATGCAATAAGCCGCTGACTGGATTCCCGCTCTAATTGCTGATTCGTTTTTGCCAAACATGCAGTACGCTCAACCACTGTTTTGTTCACTAGCTCATTACGATTAAGCAACGCCCTTACATGGAGTAACACCATTAAACCACAAAGTAGTGCAATCACTTCAAACGCTATAATCAAACAAATACTGTCATCGAGTAATGAATGTGACAATTGCTCTTTGCTATATAAAGTAAGCTTAATAGGCTCACCAAAAAAATTTACCTCACTACTCGCGCCAGCTGCCAACTCAGATAACGAAAACGTATTTTTCCAATCAGAGCTAAAAATCAAACGGTCTGCGACAGCGACTTGCAAATGCTGCTCTGTTCTCAAATACACATCTGAAAAAAGACTATCGAGTAGATTATCAAGTAAAAAACTAATCCCTAGTACGTGTCTAAAACCATCTACATCGCCTTGCTCGATCAAAATACTCCATTTGTTCTCACGGTTTGGCCAGACGAGAAGATACAACTGGTTACTCGCTTGCAAGCGCGCAACATGTGCGTTATTAAGTGCCACACTTTCTCCAACTGTATGGCCATACTCTGCCACTGGTGCGGCGCGGTTTATAACGAGCATATGCTCGGCATTTGCTTCTACACCTTTAATTTTAAAATCAAAATGCCCAGCCTTTTTAAGCGCCTGCGTTAAAACTTGCTGTTGTTGTGGCTTAATTAACGCATACGACTCCAACCGCAATGGAACATCAATGCCCTGCAGTTGTGATTGTGCCAGTTGTAAAAATAATTCAGGTTCATATCCATTGAGTTGCTGATAGGCGTCAATTGAGTAAAGTAAATGCGAGATATGTAACAACTTAGTCTTTAAAAGCTGCTCATGGGTGGTTAATTGCTTTTCTAATGTTTGCCGCGTTTCATTTTGGTAGTAGCTATGCAATATAGAACCAACATAAAGCATCATGAAAAAATACAAAGCGAAAAGTAAGTAACCTATTTGCATAGGCTGTTTCAAAATATTTAATTTCACAATATAGACTTATCATTTAGATTATGTACACTAATTGAATACGATAATAATTCTTATTTGCGATGATTAAAAGTAAACTTTACCTTTTATTTCTATTTTCGGTACTAAGTGCTGATTTTACGTTCGCTAATCAAAGCGAAATTAACATTTACTCTTTTCGAAAGCAGGAGCTCATTGCACCTTTACTTAACGATTTTGAACAAACCACTAAAATCAAAGTTAATTTAGTCAATGGTAAATCTCAAGAACTATTGCGTCGTTTAAACAATGATGGTGCCCAAAGCTTAGCTGATATAGTGCTGAGCGCTGATTTGGCCCAATTGCATAATCATCGCCACCTTTTACAACCTTTCAACGATTTTGCACAGCTGATCAATGTACCTACCCAGCTGCGAGATACTAATAATCTGTGGTTAAGTGTATCAATACGAGGACGGGCATTATTTACCAGCGATACAACACACGTGCCTACACCAATCTACTATGGCGATTTACAACAACCACAATACCAAGAAACATTTTGCGTACGGGACTGGCAGCACAGTTATAATCAAACCTTGTTTGCTGGTCTACTTGCCAGTAATAACAACCAAGACTCAGCTTGGATACAACACGCAAATAAGTTATTGGTAAAACGCCCCAGCGGCTCTGATAGAGATCAGCTAAGGTCATTAGCGCAGGGAAAATGCCAGTTTGCTTTCGCCAATCATTACTATTTAGCAATGTTACAAAACTCTCAGAATAAGCGCGATCGCGATATGGCCAGCAAACTCTCTATCAACTGGCTTAAAAATCAGCAAGGGTTAACACCTATATCAACAACCACTGTGGCTATCGCCAAATATGCGCCAAACGCTGATAATGCAAATCGCTTTATTGAATACCTAATAAGTGACAGCGCACAAAAAATGTACGCCAGTTTGCTGGCTGAATACCCGGTCACCAGCGTAATTAAAAACAGTGAGTTTAAACCTGCGCTCGAAGGCGTTAAACGCAGCATAGGTTTATTAGATCAAGCTAAAGCAATCAGTCCTTAATCCATATAAACAATCTGTAATGAACAATTTAGCCATTGTGGACTCCCAACATGCGCAGTATAGCGAAATGTATCTGAGGGTTTTTCCCCAAAAGGTGTGGCGACCAAAGGGGTTGAATGCGTGTATGACTGCGAAGTACCTCTATAATTGATGATTACATAGTCCTCATAACGCCCCCACTCTAACTGAGCACGAGTACCAT
Source organism: Pseudoalteromonas porphyrae (assembly GCF_001298125.1). Taxonomy (NCBI): domain Bacteria; kingdom Pseudomonadati; phylum Pseudomonadota; class Gammaproteobacteria; order Alteromonadales; family Pseudoalteromonadaceae; genus Pseudoalteromonas; species Pseudoalteromonas porphyrae. Next base: position 286,485 of record NZ_LHPH01000002.1, read on the forward strand.
TTAATAATGTAAACGCGACCACGTTTTCGTGAAATGTCACTTGTAAATCGTTGTATCTGTCTTCGTAGCAGTTAGTTGTACGCATTAATTTAGGCATATTAAAGCCCGGCTCAATGTGCTCACCACGTAGGTAAAAACCAATGTTACCATCGCTATAATGATGGTTTGCCACCGATACATAATTTATCTGTGGTTGGTAGCCCATCAACTGCATAATATCAGCAAGTGACTGTGTTTCATGTGTGAGTAATTTATCTTGTGAGGTGAGCAATGTAGCCGCAGTAAACTCTTTCGGTATAGGCAATTGGGTAAATTGATAAGGTAATGTCTGCAGTTGTAATTGCTGTGTCAGTTGCTGCTTTTGTATTGCAGTTAAGCCTTGCGTATATACATAAACAGTCGGTTGTTGACACGCTGTTAGTAATAACAGCATGGCGATTAAAATTCCATTTTTCATAGTCACCTCAAATAGATTACGAATGTAGTCTATTTGAGTTTCTATTTTATAGCAACCTAATTTACTTGGCTATCAAGCCACGCATCAACACTTTTACGCGTATACAAAACGTCTTTAAATAAACGATGCCGCTGAAATTCAAGTAGCTTTTCTTTGCTATTTTCACCGCAACTCAATTGACTGTGATTGTCGTTAAAACGCGAAATTAAAGAAAAACCACGATCTGATCTATCAGGCACTTTTTTTACAATTTTGCTAAGTTCAGATCGTACATCGTCAGCGGTCATAAATCCCGAACCTTCCAAGCCCATTAGCTCTTTTTTCATGGCTGATCTAACGCCCATTTTAAATCTCCAGTACTGCGGCATTTGTAATTAAATGGCCAACTAAATATCGAATTCGACTCGAATAGCAAATTGCAGGCCAGCTGTTCGAGCGGATACTACGCGTGAAATACTACCGTTTTCTTAAAGACAGAGAAAAACACTAAAAAGTTGCACATTAATTTTATTTAATGCTTCGCTGACTTGAGACAGCTAGATGCAAAAATCACACTAAGCCTTTATACTATAGGCTGTGCCCTACCTTAATGAGATCGAACATGAACCAAGAATATATTGAAATTGAATTAGAAGAAGAGCCAATTGAGCTATGCAAACTCTTAAAAGTTCTTGATTTAGTCGAAGGTGGCGGCCAAGCCAAAAATCTCATCACTGAGGGCTACGTGGGCGTTAACCATGAAATTTGTACAATCAAGCGGAAAAAATTATACAGTGGCGACATCCTTGAATTTGATGGTGAGCACTTTCAACTGACATTAAGTGAAACTGCAATCCCAGCTGAACGTTCTGCTTCATCAACACAGCCTGAGCCACAAAAGAACACTGAGCAAGCAGTTAATGCCCCCGCAAAAGCCAAACGTAAACGTGTTAAAAAACCAAAGGTTGATGAAAAAACAGGCCGCCGTCCTATTTCATTTGGTTAATCGACTCCAGACTTGTAAAAGTAGCCGTAATCGACTTAAATTACCTTTTTGAATAATGATTAAAAAGGTAATTTATGACCCCTCCAGACTGGTTAAAATCCGTAGCTTGGGCCGCCCTTGCTTGGAACTTACTCGGGGTAATTGCGTTTATTATGCAGCTATTTATGACCCCTGATATGATCAGTAAACTGCCTATAGAACAACAAGCTGCTTACTCAAACATTCCCCTTTGGTCAACGATTGCCTTTGCGGTAGCCGTATTTGGCGGCGCACTAGGCTGCATTTTATTATTACTAAGAAAAGCCATTGCACGAGACGTTTTTGCACTTTCACTTATTGCAATTTTTATTCAACAGTTTTATAACTTCATCGTTATTAACAGTATTGAATTGCTCGGTGCCAGCGCCGTATTTATGCCACTATTTGTAATCGTTATTGCCATTACTTTGCTACTGCTGAGCCACACAGGCAAACAACAAGCTTGGCTACAATAAAGTAGCCTAAGAGGCACACCTTGTTTTGATCACTCATGCTTGAAATATCAATTTTCGGCATCATCTCTACTATACTTACTTGTATAAAAATAATACAAAAATAGACTGGTATGCACTTTGCACTTTAATCAATTAATCAATTAATCAATTAATTAATTAATTAATCAATCAAAGGTTACGCTCATAACACTTAATACCAATCGTGTTAAGTTACTGACCACTTATAGCGAAATACGGCAGAAATTTTGACATGTATTTGTTCTACATGAAAAATTTATAACGCAGTTAGCGCTTTATTTAGCCCGCTAGAATGGTTAAATATTTAAGTCGATTGGTATAAGTACTATTTAAGGATATTCATCTAATTAAGGGGCACATAATGAACAATAGTTTTGACACCCAAAAACAACTCACAATCAATGGCGAACAATTTCATATTCACTCACTGCAAGGTTTAGGCGATCAGGCTAAGCGACTACCATTCTCACTAAAAATACTACTCGAAAACTTACTGCGTAATGAAGACGGCGTTAATATTAAAAAACAAGATATTAAAGCACTTCTAAATTGGGATTCACAAGCCAAGCCCAGCGCTGAGGTTGCATTTACGCCTGCTCGCGTAGTCATGCAAGATTTTACCGGCGTACCTGCAATTGTTGATTTAGCCGCAATGCGTGATGCTATGGAAAGACTCGGTGGCGATCCAGCTAAAATAAACCCACTCTCACCTGCAGAGCTGGTAATTGACCATTCAGTACAGGTAGATGGTTACGGCGAAGATGGCTCTTTTGATTTAAATGCCAAACTTGAGTATGAACGCAATAAAGAACGCTATGAATTTTTACGTTGGGGTCAAACCGCCTTTGATAACTTAAAGGTCGTGCCACCTGCCACCGGTATTGTTCATCAAGTAAATTTAGAATATCTCGCTCGTGTGGTATTTAACGAAGAGCGCAATGGTCAACGCTTTGCTTATCCTGATACATTAGTCGGCACTGATTCGCATACTACTATGATCAATGGTTTAGGTGTACTTGGTTGGGGCGTAGGTGGTATCGAAGCCGAAGCCGCAATGCTTGGACAACCAATTAGCTTACTTATCCCGCAAGTCGTTGGTATGAAACTCAATGGCCGCTTACCTGAAGGCACCACAGCTACCGATTTAGTACTCACGGTAACTGAAATACTGCGCAAGCATGGGGTGGTAGGTAAGTTTGTTGAGTTTTATGGCGATGGGCTTGCTGATTTACCACTGGCTGATCGTGCAACCATAGCTAATATGGCCCCCGAATACGGCGCAACCTGTGGTATTTTCCCTATCGATGATGAAACCATAAATTACTTACGTTTAACCAATCGCGACGAAACTCAACTCAAGCTGATTGAAGATTATGCAAAACACCAAGGTCTATGGCGTAACGATGGCGATGAAGCCAATTACACCGATACATTAGAGCTCTCATTAAATGATGTAGTGCCTAGCCTTGCAGGACCAAAACGTCCCCAAGACAGAATTGCTCTCGATCAAGCTGGCGATATTATTGGTAAGCATTTAAAAGGTTTTCAAGATGAACGTCTTGCTAAACGCGACAATAGTGATGAACAACAAGCTCGTATTGAAGATGAAGGTCCAACAACGAATCCTGACGAGCCAATCAACGAAGCACAATTTATGGGCGCTGCAAAGGTAAACTTTAAAGGCCAAGAATTTGAACTTAAAGACGGCGCTTGTGTTATTGCTGCTATTACCAGCTGTACTAACACCTCAAATCCAAGTGTTATTTTAGCTGCCGGTTTAGTTGCTAAAAAAGCCCGTCAACTAGGTATTAATGTTAAACCATGGGTTAAAACATCGCTCGCACCAGGCTCACAAGTGGTAACTGATTATCTCAAAAATGCAGATCTAATGGATGACTTAGATGCACTAGGCTTCAACCTTGTTGGTTACGGTTGTACTACTTGTATTGGTAATTCAGGCCCGCTTGCAGATGAAATCAGTGAAGCAATTCAGCAACATAAATTAGTAGTGAGTTCTATTTTATCAGGTAACCGTAACTTTGAAGGGCGTATTCACCAAGATGTGAAAATGAACTTTTTGGCGTCGCCGCCACTGGTCGTCGCTTATGCAATTGCAGGACGCACAGATATTGATGTGTATAACGAACCATTAGCGCAAGATGCTAATGGTAACGATATTTATCTTAAAAATATTTGGCCTAGCGTCAGCGAAGTAAATGAACTCGTGAAAAAAACCGTCACTAAAGAAATGTTCGCTACCAGCTACGGCAATGTTTATAAAGGGGATGATCGTTGGCAGCAGATAAAAATTCCAGATGGCAAACTGTATGACTGGAATGACGCCTCAACCTACATTAAAAAAGCACCATTTTTTGATGGTATGAGCATTGAGCCTCCTGGTATCCCTGCAATTAGCGGCGCTCGCTGTTTAGCTAAACTTGGCGATTCCGTCACCACGGATCATATATCCCCTGCTGGCGCAATTAAAGCAAGCGCACCTGCGGGCGAATACTTGCAAGAAAATGGCGTAGAAAAATCACAATTCAACTCCTACGGATCTCGCCGTGGTAACCATGAAGTGATGATGCGCGGCACCTTTGCCAATGTTCGATTAAAAAACTTACTTGCTCCAGGTACTGAAGGCGGGGTAACTCGTACTCAACCCGATGATGAATTAGCCAGTATTTACGATGCGGCTATGGCTTATCAACAACAAGGTGTGCCATTAGTTGTGCTAGCGGGGGCTGAATATGGTACTGGTTCATCGCGTGATTGGGCAGCAAAAGGCTCCTTATTACTTGGTATTAAAGCCGTTATTGCGCAAAGTTATGAACGTATTCATCGCTCTAATTTAATTGGTATGGGTGTACTACCACTGCAATTTAAAGCAGGAGAAAGTCACGAGTCTTTAGGTTTAACAGGTCAAGAGCAGTTTGATATTGAAGACCTGTTCGATAAAACTAAAGAAGTGTGTGTGATTGCCACTAATAACGAAGGTAAAAAAGTCAGTTTTAGCGCCGATGTACGTATTGATACTCCCAAAGAGTGGGATTACTACAAACACGGCGGCATTTTACAATATGTACTGCGTAATATGCTCAGTAACTAAACACTTTGATAACTGGGCTTTGCAGTGCTTGACTGCTTAGCCCTTTATTATTTCTTTGATGTAAAACAAGTCAGCCTACAAATTATTAGCTACACTTAATTCACGTTATCAATGGTATGCATCGAGTATGACAGAGCAAAAAACGATACAAGTACTTAAGGTATTTATCATACTTGGCATATGCCTTATTTTAGCTGGGCATTATTTATTAACATCTGACATTTTTGGCGAACAAAATAGTATCCGCGGCATTATGATTAGTGCAATTTGCATTGCGGTAGGGGTTTTATTTTCTCTACCAACAAAAATCTATCTCACCATCATACTAATGAAGTTAGAAACTGAACACCAAACACATGCCCCCACAAGTAAGCATGCTACAGATGAGTAAATTTCGACTTATTAAAAACACCTCAGTTATTAGTCTATTACTGCTGGGGATCTCATCCAATACCATTGCTGCCCATGAAAAGCTAACAATCGCTTCTGGAAACTTCGCCCCTTATTTCATTCAAAATGAAATCATCGGTAATGGTTTCTTTGATAATGTCGTCGTAGACGTTCTTAATAAGCAAGGTTATACCAAGCTAAAAATCATCCCGTTAAATAACGATGCAATTCAACGTTATTTTGATAATCAAGTCGCAGATATTGCCATTAACTACACAGCTCAGCCACCCAAAGGAGCATTTCCTTCACGGTTTAGAATCAAGTTTATGAATAGAGTGATTATGCACTCATCCGAATGGGCGGAAAACATAACCAACTTAAGCGATTTAAAAGATCTCACTGTAGCGAGCTTTATTGGTGCGTCACAATTATTTGGTAATGATTACCGTAAACTAACGCAGCAAAAAAACATAAATTACTCAGAGATTGGTAACCAACAAGCACTTAACAAACAGCTGCACACTAATCGTATTGATGTACGTATAGGTGATTACCTTGTATTTTATTGGAATACAGCACACTTAACCCAATTAAGCCCTAAGCAATTTATTTATCGCGATATTTTAAACTATGACGGCTCATATATTGTATTTCAACAATCAGCCCTTAGAGATGAATTTGATGATGCTCTAATGAGAATGATGCACTCAGGGGAATTGGATAAATTAACCCAACAATGGTTAACTCAGTATAATCTTCCTAGCGTCGATCATCAGTTTTTTGCTAACAATACAGCCTCACTCCAACCCTAGACTATAGGCTTAATTATTCGACTCTAAAGCTTGAGTGCGTTGCTCTAACTTTGTCTTTATTTGCTCTGCATCATCGAATAACTTTTTAATTACCACCGGGTCATAAACACTATTTGAGCTTTTAGGAAGAGTTAAATTACCAGCTTTTGCACTCCCTTTTAATATTGATGTGTCTTCGGCTGCAATGACTGTAATATCTTTAGGATCGAGTACTAATCGCTCACTTTTACCATCAGGGTTTGGTTGATCAGAGTAATGCCATTGACCACTTTTATCTTGCCATTTGTAAATTGTAGTGGCTTTTTCAGTGCTATCACCTGATATTTTTTCTACAACCTGATTACTTGTTTTTACTACAGCATCAACCGCATGATCTAAAGCTCCGCTCGACAAAGCGACCATTTGCTCTTTAATATTGTTCGATGTACTGCCGATACCTTCACTATTTAACCACGTTTCACCATCTGGGCGCTGTAAGTAAAATAAGGCTGCAATGCTAATTAGCAAGATCATTGTTGCTAAGTACGCAAAATATTTCATAATCAATCCTTTGGGTTAAAAATAAGCCATTCATAAACTACCTTTACTGGTAGCGGCTAATTATACTAGCAAGCTCTTTACTTTCTTTCAGCTCTTTTAAAAAAAGATTAAACTCTCGAACAAGCTTTCTTCCCTTTGGAGTGTATGAAAATTGCAACTGAAGTGGTGCTTTACCAACATTGAAATCACTTATAACTAATTGCGACAGGTGCGGGTGTTTTTTAATATACCAATTCACCACGTCTCTCGACATAATGGTAAAGCGCTTACTCATAGGTGTATTACTATAGAGACTTTGCAGTATATCTAGATCTGAATAAAAGTTCTCACGATGCAGTACGTTACTATTCACTAGTAATTCATATTTTGGATAAACATAACCAAACCGCCCTAGTAATATCCCGTCTTTTAAACTATTCAACTCTTTAAAATCAATTAGCTTAGTGCCATGAGACACTACCAGTACGTCTTCGACTATCGCTATTTCTTGGCTCCAATAATAAGATTCATCACCGATAAGCCAAACCTCTGATTCCATCCGCGCATCAACATAGCCTTGCTGTAACATCTTCGCAGATCGTTTTTCCGGTGCAAATATATACTCAATATCTACCTCTGAAGCCTCTGAAAAAAGAACCAGAAGCTCGTTTAAAATACCTTTATGCTGCGTGTCCACAAAATGATAGGGCGGGTAGTCTTCATCAGGCAATGCAATACGAAAACTATCCGCAACTGCAGAAGCTGACATAAGTAAGAAAAAAAGCAGACAGAATTGTTTCATAAATGCGATTCACATAACAAACTGGTTATTAAGCATACTACATTTACAAAAAAACGCAGCGTGTGCTGCGTTTTTAAAATAATACTAATTAAAAAGAATTAAATTCCATCGCCGTCAATATGTAGACCACATTCGCGATTTAAGCCAAAGAAACGCGTTTCTTCTTCAGTCATACCCGGCTCTAACTTACGTGTAGTATGCACATCTCCCATCGACACATAACCTTGCTCCCATAATGGGTGATACGATAAACCGTGCTTAGTTAAGTACTGATACACATCACGGTTTGACCATTCAATAATAGGATAAACTTTCACTGTGCCACGGCTAATTTCAATCACTTGCTTATCAGCGCGCGATGATGCTTGATCACGACGTAAGCCGCTAAACCATGTGCCTGCGTCAATATCTTTTAATGCGCGAGTCATTGGCTCAACTTTATTAAGCTGATTATATTGCTTAATACCCGCCTCACCTTGCTCCCATAGCTTACCGAATTTAGCCTCTTGCCATGCTGGGCTAAGGTGAGATTTATACACTTTTAAATTCAGTGATAAACGCTCGGTTAATTGCTCAATAAACTGATAGGTCTCTGGAAATAAATAACCAGTATCAGTAAGAACCACGGGAATATCTGGCTTTTGCGAGGTTACTAAATGCAACATCACAGCGGCTTGAATACCAAAGCTTGATGATAAAAATTGTGTGTCAGGCAAATTTTCAAGTGCCCACGCTACACGCTGCTCAGCAGTTAGCTCTTTAAGCATGCCATTTGCGTCAGCCAGCATCGCTGCTTGGCTTTCTTTATCAAGCTTTAAAATGTTTTTAAATTCACTCATAGTAAATTCCAAACCTTAGCCGATGTGTTGCATCGGCTTTAAATTATGCGTAAAAGTCGGTGACTGAGACTTTAACTTCAGCGACTATGCCTTTGCGGATCACAAAATCACCAAAACATTCGCCGTCATTACGTTCACTCGCCCATTGACCTATTAATTTATCAAAGGCTTCTAGATATACATCTTCACCGACATTTTCTAAATACAACTTAGGAATACGTGTGCCTTCAAGGTTACCACCTAAGTACACATTGTATTTACCTGGGCCTTTACCAACTAAACCTGCTTCTGCAAGCATTGCGCGGCCACAGCCATTTGGGCAACCAACAACACGCATAATGATGCTGTCATCAGGAATACCATGCTTAGCAAGTAACGCTTCGGTTTTTTCAATTAAACTTGGTAAGTAACGTTCAGCTTCTGCCATCGCTAATGGGCATGTTGGCAGTGCCACGCATGCCATTGAATTTTTACGCTGCTCTGAATCTTTGTCGTCAATCAAACCATGGTTACGGGCAATTTCTTCAATCACTGCTTTTTGATCTGCTGGCACACCGGCAATGATCAAATTTTGATTTGCCGTCATACGCATATCACCTTGGTGAACTTCTGCAATTTTACGACAACCTGTTTTAAGTGGTTTACCTGGGTAATCTAAAATACGACCACTTTGAATAAATAATGTTAAGTGATGCTTACCATCAATACCTTCAACCCAACCAATGCGATCCCCTCGATGAGTAAACTCAAACGGGCGACTCGGTGCAAATTTAACACCTGAACGCGCTTCAACTTCGGCCTTAAATACATCAGACCCTACACGGTCTAGCGTGTATTTAGTTTTTGCATTTTTACGGTTTGAGCGGTTACCCCAATCACGCTGAACAGATACCACATGCTCAGCAATTTTTAGCGTATCTTCTAACGCGATAAAGCCAAAGTCATCGGCTTTGCGTGGGTACGTTGCAGTATCGCCATGAGTCATAGCAAGGCCACCGCCCACTAAAACGTTAAAACCAACTAGCTTGCCGTTATCAGCAATTGCTACAAAGTTTAAGTCATTCGCATGCACATCCACTTCGTTATTTGGCGGAATGGTTACCGTAGTTTTAAACTTACGTGGTAAATAATTAGACCCCAAAATTGGCTCTTCTGTGGTCTGTGCTTTTTCGCCATTTAACCAAATTTCAGCATAGGCTTTAGTTTTTGGTAATAAATGTTCAGAAATTTTCGCAGCCCAATCGTACGCCTCTTGATGAAGCTCAGACTCAACTGGATTAGTTGTACACAGTACATTACGGTTAACGTCCCCAGCTGTAGCGATTGAGTCAATGCCCACGCTATCAAGCATTTGGTGCATGCCTTTAATATTTGGCTTTAATACACCGTGAAACTGGAATGTTTGACGGGTCGTTAAACGAATACTGCCGTAGCTGGTTTTGTCATCGGCAAATTTATCAATCGCTAGCCATTGTGCTGGCTGAATAATACCGCCCGGCATACGTGCTCGTAGCATTACGTTATGAAGTGGCTCAAGCTTTTGCTTGGCGCGCTCACCACGAATATCACGGTCGTCTTGTTGATACATACCGTGGAATCGGATTAACTGAAAGTTATCAGCAGTAAAGCCACCGGTGATCTCATTTTGTAAATCTTGCTCAATCGTGCCGCGTAAAAAGTTACTTTCTCTTTTCAAACGCTCGTTATCAGAAAGCTTTACGTTTTTATCTTGTTCGCTCATGGTAAATCCTAAATTAGTTACAGTGACGGCTGTTAACTTTTAACAAAGTAAGCAACGTTTAACTTTAATAAACGTCTTTCTGATAGCGGTTGGCGCTACGTAAATCTTTTAAATACTGTTCAGCGTCTTCATCGTTTTTGCCACTATTTTCTTTGATGATATCAACTAAGGCTTGATGAACATCTTTCGCCATGCGGTTTGCATCACCACAGATATAAAAGTGCGCGCCGGCTTCTAGCCATTCAAATACGGCTTTGCTGTTACTACGTAACTTATCTTGTACATAGACTTTCTCAGCTTGGTCGCGGCTAAACGCCACATCAACTTGGCTTAATAGACCAGATTTTAAGTAACCTTGAATTTCTACTTGGTATAAGAAATCTTGCGTAAAGTGTGGGTTACCAAAGAATAACCAGTTTTTACCTGATGCTTCACGGGCATCACGCTCTTGTAAAAATGCACGAAATGGCGCAATACCGGTACCTGGGCCTACCATGATCACCGGTGTTTCATCATTCGCTGGTAAACGGAAGTTATCATTATGCTCGCTGAATACTTTAACTTTACAGCCTTCTTCAGCACGACGTGCTAAATAACCAGAACAACCACCTAAATGCTCGCTACCAAATGCATCAAATTCAACAAGGCCAATCGTTAAGTGCACTTCGTCTTCTACTTCAGCTTGGCTTGATGCAATTGAATACAAACGCGCTTGTAACTTACGCAGGCAATCAACTAATGTTTGCGCTTCAAGCACAGCTGGATTTTGACGGATCACGTCGAAGATTTGACGAGGTTCAATGTATTCACGCATTGCCGCTTTATCTTCAACTAGCTTTAATAACTCAGGCGTACCTGTCGCGATTGCGTATTTTTCAACAAAGCCAGGGTATGACTGAGTGAGCTCAAGTTTCTCGATTAATGCATCACGAACACTTAATTCAACATCACCTAACTTTACGCTCGTTGCGCCATCAATTTGAGTCAGTGTCAGCACTTCATCAACTAATGCTTCATCATTTAGGAAGTAAACACCTAGTGAGTCACCCGGCGTATAGGTAATATCTGAGCCTTCTAATGAAATTTCAACGTGACGAACATCTTTGGTTGAATCACGGCCAGTAATCTTTTGTACTAAGCTCAGCTCTGCCGCAAATGGGTTTTGCTTGGTATATTGGCTGGCAGCAATTGCTGGTGCACCAAATGAAACCACTTGCCCACCAGTTGCACCTTGCTGTGCTTTTAAATCAGGTTCAAACGCATCAAGTGCACCCGTGATCCACGTTGCCGCTTCATCATCATAATCAACATCTAAATCAGCGCGCTGATAAATAGTCTCTGCACCTAATTTATTTAAACGCTCTTCAAAATCTTTTGCCGTTTGGCAGAAGAACTCATAGCTTGAATCGCCTAAACCAATAACCGCTATTTTAACACCATCAAGCTTAGGTGCTTTTTTGGTTGCTAAAAATTCATGCAATGTTTCCGCATCTTCTGGCGGCTCACCTTCACCGTAAGTTGAAACCACGACCGTAAGGAATTTTTCTTTTTTCAGGGCTGTTGGTTTGTAATCAGACATGCTTACTAGTTTCACGGCTAAACCACGTGATTCAGCCTGTTCTTTGAGCTTAGTTGCAACGCCTTTTGAGTTACCAGTTTGCGAGCCATATAAAATGGTCAACGCTGCCGCCTCACCTGCACTTGGCGCAGCACCTACAACACCACCTAAGTTGGCCGTATTGGCATTCGCAGCAAGGTAACCACTTACCCAAGCTTGCTGAATTGGATTAAGCTCAGCCACTAAACCTTGCAGCTTTTGTACTTGCTCTTGCGATAGCGGACTTGCTAGCGCATTAAGTTGACCTAACAACATGAATTGATTCCCCGTAACCCTGAAAGTTATCTGCGAAATGACACTATTTAAGTTAATCACTTTGCCTAAAATTTGCCTCAACTCTATGGCTACAATCTAGCCTTAGAGGATTCTTTGAGTGTGAAGAATAACGGGGTATGGGCGAATAAAAAAAGAATAGAATCTGCTTTGTTATTCCATTTAGTTATGAACTTATATAAATACCTTCAAAAACAGATTAAAAGCTAAAATTTGAGCAATTTAAGCTTTTACTTATAAATAGTAAATAAAGCGGTAACAAAAATAGTTCATAATTAAATCACTTATATTTGCAAACAGCTTAACATTAACAATTATGCAACATGGAAGTTGTAAGGTATATTATTCTGGTTCAGTTATAGAACATAAAAATAAAATAAAAGGAAACACCATGTCACACGGGACATATAAAAAGCACATACTAGCCAGTACACTATTGTGTACTTCACTATCAAGCGCAGCCACCATTACTAATGGTGGCTTTGAAAATTGGGTAAACGGTGCACCAGAAGGTTGGAGTACAATTGATTCTGGCATTGCTCTTTCAGCGAATAGCTCAGTAGTTAATTCGGGAGTATTAGCTGCTAAAGTAGTCGTCACAACCGCCAGCCAAAGTAGCACTGATCTATTACAGCAAGTTTACGTAGAAGCGGGACAAAGTTATTTATTCTCAACGTGGGTTTACCATACTGAAGGAGGTGTTAAAGCGCGCCTATTCGCCAACGGTTATCAAGGCTATTCAAATCCGGCACTATTAAACCAATGGCAAGAAATAAGTTATCAATACACCGCTTCGAGCAACACCACTATTTCTGTTGGACTGCGTTTTTACGATGTAAATGGCTTTGATGGCAATGAGACTGTGTATGTAGATAGCTTCACACCAACCGCAACGGTTACACCCCCACCGTCAGGCTGTGCTGATAACACTGTAGATTTAATACTCACAACCGATAACTATGGCGAAGAAACCAGCTGGAAAATTACCAATCACCAAAATATTACGGTTGCATCGGGTAGCAGTTATACCGGCAACACAACTTATAACGAACAAGCCTGCCTTATTGATGGTGATTACACCTTTAGTATTTTTGACAGCTATGGTGATGGTATCTGCTGCTCATTTGGCAATGGCAGCTATACATTAAACCAAGGACAAACAGCCATTGCCAACGGCGCTAGCTTTGAGCACTCACAAGCTACACCTTTCACATTAGGCAATACCGATCCTGTTACCCCACCCGTTGACCCTACAGGCTATTATGTAACTACACAGGGACTTACAGGCTACGCTTTAAAAACTGAGCTTTATAATATTATTAAAGGTCATAACTCACAGGGTTATTCTGCCATTTGGAGTTTTTACGATAGCGCATCTCGTGATAAGTATTTTGAAAATGACAACTCAATTCTCGATCGCTATTCAGAAAAACCAGCCGGGCAAGATAGCTTTAATTATGTAGCAGTGACTAATCAATGCGGAACTTATCGCAGTGAAGGCGATTGCTACAATCGAGAGCACTCTTTTCCTAAGAGCTGGTTTGGCGGTAAAATTGAACCTATGAACTCGGATGTACATCATATTTTTGCAACCGATGGTTACGTTAATTCAAAACGCAGTAACTTTCCATTTGGTGATGTAGGCAGCGCAACATATACCTCAAGCAATGGCAGCAAACTTGGCACCGCTTCAAGTTCATTAAATTATTCAGGCACTGTATTTGAGCCAATTGATGAATTTAAAGGTGACTTTGCTCGCGCCTACTTTTATATGGCAACACGTTATGAGAACGTTATTGGTAGTTGGCAAAATAACACCACTTACAGCAACGCAGTACTTAATGGCACATCAAACCAAGTGTTTGAAAACTGGGCGGTAACTATGTTGGTTAATTGGCATAATAGTGATCCTGTCAGTCAACTTGAACTAGATAGAAACCAAGCCGCATTTGAGCATCAAGGTAATCGCAATCCATTTGTCGATCATCCTGAATTTGTAGAGATGATTTGGTAAAAAGACTCAAGCTAGGTTAGAAAGAAATAGCCCTCTTAACTGCGAGGGCTTTCTATCATCTAATTTGTAACATTATTTTTACAATAAAAATTAGATACTTTTTATTAACAAGTGCCAACATTTCATATTAAACAATCAGATTGTGGAGAATTGCTAAATACTCTAAAGGAATATTAATTATCAAGAAATTCACTATATGAGGGAAGATAGTAAAACCAACCCAATTGAATGTTAATTCCAATATGTAGTCAAATATGTGTTCAAATACAATGAACAAAAAACCTCATATCCACCAAGAAAACCACTTGAATCAGAACTTTCTTGTTTTACTTCTGGTTTTTCCTTATAGGTATTAATTGTGACGAAAACACAGTCTTTATAATTACTTTTATTATTCTTTTCTTCCATTATTTTTCCTTATTTAAAGGCACAACTGAACCCACATTAAGGTTACCTTGACGTGTATTGTTTATTTTTGTTTGAAGTAGAGTTGTGCTTGTGGGCTATTGAAATGATACATTACGATTGGATAACTTAGAGGTATTTTTAGTTAGCACCTCCTTTCTTGATTAATTTGATATGGTATATAACTTAAATGATTACTTATTTTTCCTTATTAACCACTGATAGAGCCATTATAAACCCAAAATAAGATCCTGAAAAATAACACAAAATACAAGTAAAAGTCAAATTTAAATAAGCAAAAAATCAGCAATTTACAAATAATAATCTTAACGTATTAATAGCATTCCTTTGTGGTGACATAAATGTAATGCCAGCGTATACGCTTGCTTGCTGTTTCATTATTCTTTGAGGGCGAAGACAGAACGAATATTGCTAAGCGGCTAAATACAGCACGCGGCAGTATCAATAAATGGAATTAATATCAAAAGCCACAGAGCCGGGACGTCAGTAGTTGTGATCGTTGATGGTGCTGGTTGACATACTATTTATTTATACTGTACAACCATTTAATAATATAACGTTGATAAAGCTTCCACCTTACTCCCCAGAATTAAACCCAATGGAGCAAGTATGGAGTTGGCTACGGCAACACTGTCTATCAAATCGTGTATTTAGTGGTTATGAAGAAATAGTCGAACAGGTATCGCAAGCGTGGAATGGATCCATCTCAGTTCCTGGTACGGTTAAAAATGAGAGATTGGATAAAATTGACTTAATCTTTATGCAGATTGGTATTAACTCAGTACGATGTAGCTCGTGATTTATCGCGACAACCGATATATGGGGGTGTGTTGCTTTCAGATGAGCGCCCGAGCGACACTCGCCACCTTGCACCTTGCTCGCTGTTTCAATATCCTGCAGACGTAAAAAAGCCCGACTCTATGAGTCGGGCTTTCTTTATTTGGAGCCTGGCGATGACCTACTTTCACATAACAAATGCTACACTATCATCGGCGCTGTTTCGTTTCACTACTGAGTTCGGCATGGGATCAGGTGGGTCCAAAACGCTATTGTCACCAAGCAAATTTGGTATTAATTCGCTCTTTCGAACCAATTAAT
>NZ_LHPH01000012.1:0-134285 GCF_001298125.1 Pseudoalteromonas porphyrae
TGATTGATTTTGCAGCAGTATGTTTGGTATTTAGGCAAGGCAGAGCCTATGTCGTGTGGTTGTTCCCCATAAATAGGCGATAACGCAGTATAAATGCCAAACATGCGCTGCCCAAAGGGTTCTTCCTAGGGGCGATTGACTCTTTGTTGCTCGGTTTTTACTTAGCCCGCTAGGTTACAAACCTCGCGCCGCGATTAAATCGCCCCTAGATTGAACAAATTTCAATCCACAAAGGTCAACACGCCCTAGGCAAAAACTTTTATATCTAGTTGTTCTAAATAAAAAAATTTTAACGACATTATAGCGTGATTTAATTCGTTAAATTGTTCAAATATTTATGCAGATTGGTATAAGTCCCCACCAAAACCAAATACTCTAAACCTTATACCAATCGACTTTATTTCAGACATAAAAAAACCCCGACCAATTTGGTCAGGGCTATTAAAAGTGGTACCAGCGGCCGGACTTGAACCGGCACGCCTTTCGGCAGGGGATTTTGAATCCCCCATGTATACCAATTTCATCACGCTGGCATCATTTTTCTTTAACCTTCTAACATGAGAAGATAAAGAAAAACCACTTTAGAGCTAGGACTTATCGAGCTGTCTTCGTCTCTATGCCAAGCATTATACAAACAATAAACACTGCGGCAAGCGTTTTTTACAAAACAACGATCAACCGCTTAACAATTAAGCAACCATTAACATTCAATAAGGCTTGTAACTGTGTTGAGTGTTTGTGTGAGCCTAGTATTTATCAGCCTATTTGCTAAACTAGCGCGCATATTAACTTTGTGAGTGTATTTATGTCTGGTGAGTTTCCTCGTGCGGGGTTTTGGCGCCGCTTTGCTTCATTGATTTACGACTCTTTAGTCGTCATTTCATTATCAATGCTTACAGCGATACTCTATTTTGCGGCTATTCAGGCCTTAATTGCATTGGGTGTTATTGCAAAAACTGACGATCCTGCTGCGTTTATACAAGATTCACCGCTTTTGTATGGTATTAGAAGTGCGTTATTTATTGGCGTTAACGTGGTGTTCTTTGCTTATTTTTGGACTAAAAGTGGTCAAACAATTGGGATGCGTGCATGGCGTTTAAAAGTTCAAACACGTGATGGCGCGTTAATAAGTTGGCCACAAGCCGTTATTCGTAGTTTAAGTGCATTACTTGGGCTTGGCACGTTAGTGGTATTAATTGATTTTAAAAATAAACGTGCTCTGCAAGATTACATATCAAAAACAGACATGGTATCGCTAACTAAAGAAGAGAATAAGCGTATTTATCAATCTTTAGATTAAAACTAAGTTACTCAGGAGCTAGGATTCTAGCTCCTAGCTATCAGTTTCGCTTGTTAAGTAAATACGTCGCAAAGCCAATAAAAATAACGCTTGGTAAGGTGGCGCCAACCACCGCAGGAATTTGATACACCATTACCACGGGGCCAAATATTTCATTTGTTAAGTGAAATACAATACCCGTGACAACGCCCATAACAATTCGTGCGCCCATTGTTACTGTTCTAAGCGGACCAAATATAAATGACAGTGCAACTAATAACATCACCGCAATAGAAACCGGCTGCATGATTTTACGCCATAACGCTAATTCATATGTGCTGGTGTCTTGCTCATTTTGCTCTAAATAACTCAAATAAGACCACAAACCAGTAAACGATAACGACTCAGGTTTTACTGATACTACACCGAGTTTTTCAGCGGTTAATTGTGATTCGTAAAACTCTTCTTTTAGCTGTAGTGTCGTTATTTGCTGCTCGCCAAGCTGCACTTTATTTACATCACGCAGTAGCCAACCATCTTTGCGCCCTACGGCCTGATTAGCTTTTGTTATTTGGGTTAATTGCAATGATTTATCAAAGTGATACATGTTCACGCCATGTAATACGCCATTTTGATCAACATCTTCTATATTAATAAAATTATTGCCATCTTTGGCCCAGACGCCTTGCTGCGCATTAAATACATCTCCACCATAAATCGCTTGGTTACGCATTTCTTTAGCTTTAAGTTGTGCAGCCGGTGCGCCCCACTCACCCAATGCCATCATGCACAGTGCCATAAATATTGCCGTTTTCATCACCGAGACAATAATCTGCAAGCGTGACATACCAGCTGCTTGCATAACCACCAGCTCACTATTCGATGCCAGTGCACCTAAGCCAGTTAAACCACCTATTAATGCGGCCATAGGGAAAAATACCACTAAGTCACCAGGCATGCTGTATAAGGTATATAACAATGCATTGGAAATATCGTAACTACCGCGCCCTACAGACTTAAGCTGCTCAATGAATTTGATGAGCGTGCTAATACCAACCAGTACCATTAAAGCAAAGCCCGTGGTTTGCAAAATGCTACGGCCTAAGTACCAATCAAGCATTTTCATCATGCGCCTAACTCCCGCTTAGTAACAATTGCTTTGAGCCAAGCACCTAAAGGCCGCCCTTTTATAATCAAAAAGCCACCGATAAATAATGCGGTAAAGTGGATCCACCACAGGCCAATTGATGGCGGTATTTTGCCATCCTCTACTGCAAATTTAGCCGCATTAAGTAAAATAAAATACCCTAAATACAAACTGATTGCTGGCACTAACTTAGCAAACTTTCCTTGGCGAGGGTTTACTACACTTAAAGGAACTGCAAGTAAGGTTAATAACGGAATAGAAAGCGGGATAGCCATGCGCCATTGCCATTGTGCTATTGCTTCTGTGGTATTCATAGCCATCAAATCAATAGTTGGTATGGCTTCTAGTTTGCGGCGTTGGTGTTCGATCTCTTGCCCGCGTATTTGTACGCTATAGCCATCGAATTCAGTTAGGTTGAGAGCCGGCGTTTTTCCATCGGTTTCGTAACGTTTACCATCACTGAGCACCAATTGTTGCTCCCCATTTTCTTGTTCAACTACCACACCGCGCTCTGCATACACTAAACGCGCTAAATTATCTTTTTTACTGTCTGGTAGTTGCGCTACAAATACTTTATTTAATTCTTTGCCACCGTTATCAATGTTGTGAATGAATACAACCGCTTTTTCATTACCCGTTTGCTGAAAACGCCCAGCCCGCAGTGCCGATAAACCCGCATCTGCTTTAGCTTGCTCTTTCAGTTGATATTCTTGCTCACTCGCCCATGGCGCGACATACAATGTGAGTCCCCCCGCTAATAACGCTAAGACAAAGCTTGAAATTAGCGTAACGCGCACCACATACCATTCGCTTACACCGCACGCTTTAAGTACAGTCATTTCGCTGTCGGCATAAATACGGCTATACGCGAGAATAATCCCTAAAAAGATACTCAAAGGTAAGATTAAAGATGCAAGTTGCGGTAGTTTTAATGCAATCATCGACAACACTAACTTGGCAGGAATTCCACCTTCAGAGGCGTCACTTAAAATACCTACAAACTTTTGCGATAAAAAGATAGTCATTAAGGTTAGGAATACGGCGACCTGTGACTTTAAAACTTCAGTGGTCAAATAACGGAAAATTAGCAATGCTCGCCCCTGTTAAACATCGTGTTTCACTTCAATAGTAAGAAAATGTGAGTAAACTTAGCGTTTTACTTCGTTATTATATGTCATCAACATTAAATATCATACCTAGCAGCTCGATATATTGTTGCTTTAGTGGTATTGATAGCGACAAAAGTATAAAGTTCAAATACACATAATGAGTCAGGCTTTATAAGCTAGTATTAAACCAATAACTAGATTTTTATTTTATTGCCCTTATTAAAGGGAGCTATGACTCAAAATTAGGAGTGACAATGGAATTTAGCGTAAAAAGTGGTAGTCCTGAAAAGCAACGTAGCGCATGTATTGTAGTTGGCGTTTATGAGCCACGTCGCTTATCCCCCATTGGTGAGCAACTCGATAAAATCAGCGATGGTTATATCTCTAATTTATTACGTCGTGGTGACCTTGAAGGTAAACCGGGACAAGTATTGTTATTACATCATGTACCTAACGTACTAAGTGAGCGCATACTACTAGTAGGCTGTGGTAAAGAGCGTGAACTTGATGATAAACAATATAAACAAATTATTTCTAAAACCATTAATACCCTTAACGAAACAGGGTCGATGGAAGCCGTTTGCTTTTTAACAGAGCAACACGTTAAAAGTCGTGATACTTATTGGAAAGTCCGCCAAGCCGTAGAAACAACGCAAGATTGCCTGTATACGTTTAATCAATTAAAAAGTAAAAAAAGCGACCCTCGTCGCCCACTGCGTAAAATTGTATTTAATGTACCAACCCGTCGTGAGCTCACAATTGGCGAAAGCGCAATTGAACATGGTTTAGCGATTGCAGCAGGTAGTAAGCTTTGTAAAGATGTAGCAAACATGCCACCAAATATCTGTAACCCAGCTTATTTAGGTGAACAAGCACAAGAACTTGCGACTAACTTTGACAATATCACTGTTGATATTATCGGTGAAGAAAAAATGGCTGAGCTAGGTATGAACTCTTACTTAGCCGTTGGCCGTGGTAGCGATAACGAATCGGTCATGTCGATTATTAATTACCAAGGGGGCGCAAAAGAACAAGCCCCTATCGTACTGGTAGGTAAAGGCTTAACCTTTGACTCTGGTGGTATTTCGCTTAAACCAGGCGAAGGCATGGATGAAATGAAATACGACATGGGTGGCGCTGCTGGTGTTATTGGTGCAATGCGCGCATTAGCACAAATGCAGTTACCGATTAACGTTATTGGTGTTTTAGCTGGCTGTGAAAATATGCCAAGTTCAAATGCTTATCGCCCGGGTGATATTTTAACAACTATGTCAGGGCAAACGGTTGAAGTACTTAATACCGATGCTGAAGGGCGTTTAGTGTTATGTGACGCACTGACGTATGTTGAACGCTTTGAACCTGAAACGGTAATTGATGTTGCGACCTTAACCGGTGCCTGTATTGTTGCACTTGGGGCACATGCAACGGGTTTGCTATCAAACCATAACCCGCTTGCTCATGACTTACTTAAAGCATCTGAGCAAAGTGGCGACCGTGCTTGGCAACTACCGCTGTGGGATGACTATCAAGATCAACTTGAAAGCCCATTTGCTGACTTTACCAATTTGGGCGGACGCGCAGCCGGCACAATTACTGCGGCGTGTTTCTTATCTAAATTTACTAAAAAGTATAACTGGGCGCATTTAGATGTAGCCGGTACAGCATGGCGCAGCGGTAAAAATAAAGGGGCGACAGGCCGTCCGGTCCCTATGCTAACGCAATACTTATTAAATCGTGCTGGTGTAAGCGAAGCCGCACAAGATTAATGAGTTAGTTTAATACCAGCATTAAAAAAGGCGCTTTTTAGCGCCTTTTTTATTAAGACCTAACGCAGTGTATTAATTGAAGCAAACCCCGTTCTATGGCAAAATCCCTGCTCTGATTTATGTGTACTAACTCGTATAACATGCAATGCAATGGGAAGTCCCGATACTATGAACATGAACGCCCAGTTTTTCGTTCTAAAGCAACAAGATGAATCGCAAGCGAAGGCTGATGATCACTTTAGCTTAGCTGCTGATATTGCAGCTGAACAGTATCGTCTTGGCCAGCGTGTTTTTATTTTTGTAGATAACGCCGATACTGCCCACGCCATTGATGAAACGATTTGGTCATTTGACCCCGACAGTTTTGTGCCACATAACCTTCAAGGTGAAGGCCCAAAAGGTGGTGCGCCAGTTGAAATAGGCACAACCCCACCGGTTGGAAATCGTAAAGTTTTAATAAACTTGGCTGCACACCTTCCGGATTTTATTCGGCGGTTTAACCAAGTTTTTGATTTTGTACCCGTAGAATCTGTAGCTAAACAAGCCGCCCGTGAGCGCTTTAAAAAGCTACGCCAACTCGGTGCAAACATCACCACGCAAGATATAAATCGCTAAGATGCCCAAGGTAAAATAGCAAACCAACTCATTTAAGTACTTATTTAAGGTTCTGTGTAATGGATAAAACCTACAATCCGCAAGATATTGAACAGTCACTCTATCAAGACTGGGAAGAAAAAGGCTACTTTAAGCCATCAGGCAAAGGTGACGCATATTCAATTATGATCCCACCGCCAAATGTCACCGGTAGCTTACACATGGGCCACGCATTCCAAGACACTATAATGGACACCTTAACACGCTATAAGCGCATGCAAGGTAACAACACATTATGGCAAGTAGGTACTGACCACGCCGGTATTGCTACACAAATGCTGGTTGAGCGAAAGCTTGCTGCCGAAGAAGGTAAAACACGCCACGATTTAGGTCGCGAAGCCTTCATCGATAAAATTTGGCAATGGAAAGAGCAATCTGGCGGTACGATCACTAAACAGCTTCGTCGTCTTGGCGCATCGGTTGATTGGGATCGCGAGCGCTTTACAATGGACGATGGTTTATCAGACGCGGTTAAAGAAGTTTTCGTACGTCTTCACAAAGAAAATTTAATCTATCGTGGTAAGCGCCTAGTAAACTGGGATCCAAAGCTTCATACGGCAATTTCTGATCTTGAAGTTGAAAACAAAGACAAAAAAGGCCACATGTGGAACTTACGTTACCCATTGGCTGATGGCGTAAAAACACCAGACGGTAAAGACTACATTGTTGTAGCAACAACACGTCCAGAAACCATGCTAGGTGACTCAGGTGTTGCGGTAAACCCTGATGACGAACGCTACCAAGATTTGATCGGCAAAGATATTTTATTACCGATTGTAAATCGCCGTATTAAAATTGTGGCTGACGAACATGCCGATAAAGACAAAGGCACGGGTTGTGTAAAAATCACACCAGCTCATGACTTTAACGATAATGAAGTAGGTAAGCGTCATCAAATGCCGATGATTAATATCTTCGACAAAGATGCAGCAATTTTAAGCCAAGGTGAAACTTACACCTTTGACGGTAAAGAGCTTGAATTTGATGCACCAATTCCTGAGCGCTTACATGGGCTTGATCGTTTCGATGCGCGTAAAGCGATTGTGGCTGAATTTGAAGAACTTGGTCTTCTTGAAAAAATTGAAGATCACGCTTTAACTGTACCTTATGGCGACCGCTCTGGCGTGGTGATTGAGCCATTGCTTACCGATCAATGGTATGTACGTGTTGCACCACTGGCAGAACCTGCAAAAGACGCGGTTAAAAATGGCGACATTAAATTTGTACCACAGCAATATGAGAACATGTATTTCTCATGGATGAACGACGTACAAGATTGGTGTATTTCACGTCAACTTTGGTGGGGCCACCGTATTCCAGCTTGGTATGATAACGAAGGCAATGTATTTGTTGGCCGTGATGAAGCAGAAGTTCGCCGTGAAAATAACATCGCGGATGGCGTTGCACTTCGCCAAGACGACGACGTACTTGATACCTGGTTCTCATCTGCACTGTGGACATTCTCAACCCAAGGCTGGCCTGAAAATACCGATGACTTAAAAACCTTCCATCCGTCTGACGTGTTGGTTACTGGT
Organism: Pseudoalteromonas porphyrae; assembly: GCF_001298125.1. Taxonomy (NCBI): domain Bacteria; kingdom Pseudomonadati; phylum Pseudomonadota; class Gammaproteobacteria; order Alteromonadales; family Pseudoalteromonadaceae; genus Pseudoalteromonas; species Pseudoalteromonas porphyrae. Next base: position 7,491 of record NZ_LHPH01000012.1, read on the forward strand.
TTTGACATCATCTTTTTCTGGGTTGCTCGCATGATCATGATGACGATGCACTTTGTTAAAGATGAAAATGGCAAACCACAAGTCCCCTTTAAGACGGTGTATGTAACTGGCCTTATTCGCGATGAAAATGGCGATAAAATGTCAAAATCAAAAGGTAACGTACTAGATCCAATCGATATGATTGACGGCATCGACCTTGAGAGTTTAGTGACTAAACGTACCAGTAACTTGATGCAAGAAAAGGTCGCTGCAAAAATAGAAAAAAACACCCGTAAAACGTTCGATAATGGCATTGAAGCACATGGTACTGATGCCCTGCGCTTTACATTAGCGGCAATGGCTTCAACTGGTCGTGATATCAACTGGGATATGAACCGCCTTGAAGGTTACCGCAACTTCTGTAATAAGTTATGGAACGCCAGCCGTTATGTACTTATGAATACAGAAGAGCAAGACTGTGGTTTTGCAAACGACGCAGCGAAAGAATACTCACTCGCTGATCGTTGGATCTTAGGTCAATTTGAGTCAACGATTAAAACGTATACTGAGCACTTAGATAACTACCGTTTTGACTTAGCGGCTAATACGCTTTATGAGTTCACTTGGAACCAATTCTGCGATTGGTATTTAGAACTGACTAAACCGGTATTGTTTAAAGGTAACGAGGCGCAACAACGTGGCACGCGCCATACGCTTATTACCGTGCTTGAAAGCTTGCTACGTTTGATGCACCCAATGATGCCATACATCACTGAAACTATCTGGCAACGTGTTGCACCATTAGCGGGTCTTGAAACAGCTAATACCAGCATAATGGTACAAGCCTTCCCATTATTTAATGACGCAAACGTTGACGCTAAAGCAATGGATGATTTGGAGTGGGTTAAACAATTCATTCTAGCCATTCGTAACATTCGTGGTGAAATGGATATCAGCCCAAGTAAGCCGTTATCAATATTACTAGCTAATGCATCGAATGATGATGTACGTCGTATTGAAGACAATAAATCATTTTTAGCATCACTTGCTAAAATTGAAGAGTTTACTTTGCTTGATAACAAAGACACAGCCCCTGCGTGTGCAACTTCATATGTTGGCAACCTTGAGATCATGATCCCAATGGCCGGCCTAATCGATGTTGAAGCCGAACTTGCACGTATTGCTAAGCAACTTGAAAAAGCTGAAAAAGGCCTAGCCCAAGTGCAAAATAAACTAGCTAACGAAAAGTTTGTTAACAACGCACCAGAAGCTGTTTTAGCTAAAGAAAACGAGAAGCTTGCTGAGTTCTCTGATGCAAAAGCAAAACTGTTGGAGCAAAAAGCTAAAATTGAAAGTTTATAAAACTTCAATTAGCTACTTGAAAACGCGAGCTTTTTAGCTCGCGTTTTTGTTTCTATTTTAAGTCCAGCCATCTATACTGCCTGATAAATAATTATAAATCACAGGAACCATCCCAAAATGAAAAAAATCTCTCTCGCTTTAGCCCTACTAGCTATAACCTCAATGTCACAATCAGCACTTGCACAAGGTAAGTTTTCCACTGGAGTCGGGCTCTATGAGTTTGGTGGTCATACCGGTGTTAAATATAGATACTCAATTGATGACACACATAAGTTATCTGCTTCAGCAGGTCTTATAGGTTACTCGTTAGGCTATGAATACACGCTCTCTGAGCATGTTACTGCCGGGCTTGCATTAGGCCAGCAAGTTGTTGTTGCTGAAGATGGTTATCTAGTTGCCAAGTTTAATTATTACTTTCAAGGTGTTGATAGTGCTAGCTGGGTAATAGGTTTAAGCGCAGGCGTAAAAGAAGATGACGGTGATTGCTTTGTTTTTTGTGAAAAAAAAGACACAGATAAAATAGAAGGAACAATGGGCATACACTTAGGTTATCAATTTTAAAAAGGCAGCTAAAACTGCCCTTTCATTTATTTTAACTAAATAGTTAACCGAGCTTCGGATAATACATCCACCTCCAGCTGGAGCTTGGTAAGTACCTTAACCTAAGTTCGGTTATTTAAGTTAAAACGTGTAGTTATACTGCGCACCAAATAAATATGCGTGGCCATTTGATTCAAATGACCATTGCTGAGCAATATTGTCATTCTCAGTAAATTTTTGTGTTTTGCCGCGTAAGATACTCATACCAATATCTAAGTTTGATTGCTCACTCATCGTGTAATTCACACCAAACGAGTACCAAAAACGATCCGTATCTGGGATTGAAATAGACATATGATTTTTATCGGCTGGTGATTCATCGTAGGCTATACCTGCGCGTAATAATACTGACTTGTTAAACTGGTAATCACCACCAATTGAGTAACGCATCGCATTTGAGAAGTTTTCATCTTTAGAAAAACCTGGCTGATCACGACCTTCAACATCTGCTTCTAATTTGTCAAAGCTACTCCAACCTGTCCACATAACGCTATAATGTAAACCTGTTTTATCATCTAATTGATGAGAACCTGAAAACTCTGCAATCGCAGGAAGCGTTATTGCTACGCTGCCTGGAAGACTAGCCCCACTCGTGCCACCCATTGTTGGCGGCAACTCACTTGAAAACTCACCATCAAAGGTGATATCGGTTTCACTGCGATAGTTAAAACCAAAACGGCTATTTTCATCTAACTGATACATAGCACCAACATTCCAACCAAAGCCAGCATCATCACCTTCTAAGTGAGTTGCCTCAGTCTCTGCAGGTAAACCAAATGGGTTAGCACCAAAGTTTCGGACAATTTTCGCATCAGCATAAATGTAGTTTAAGCCAAGACCAACACTAAATTGATCATTGATCTTATATGAACCACTTACATTCATGTTTACAGTCACGATCTCAGTTTCACCCGCAAGCTGACCCGCAGGGTAATTCTCATCAAACTCAGTCGCTAAACCAAAGTTTGAGAATGCGCCAAAACCAACCGCGAACTTATCATTAATTGGCATTAAAAAATAACCAGCAGGCACAAACGCACTAGGAGCAATACTACTATCATTCAGTGCATTTGGATTTACAGCAGCATTACTTGACCCTGTACCCTCTAGGCTTACATCTGGAACGACTGCAATACCAGCTATACTCAGCTGCTTTTCTTTAAATACTGACATTAAGGCAGGGTTACGTGCAATTACAGACGCATCTTCAGCTATAGCCGCTTCACCTGCATATGCCCGACCAAGGCCTGACGCACTATGTTCTGCAAGTTGAAAAGCTGCCGCAAAGCTATCAGCCGACATTACAGCAAGTGATGCCGCGATAAGTGTTTTTGTAAGTTTCATTATGTGTCCTTAACCAAGCACGACGCTTGGGTTCTCATGTATGTTGTTATTATGAGTAATTACTCTATTCAAAACTTTTATACACTACATCAATTTTTTACGAAAAACTGTAACAAAGCGTTAAAAACACACATTTAAGCGAATATTTAACAGCTAAGTAACAACTTTTTAAAACACATCGGATGAGAGCAAGGTAAAACCATTTGCAATTAATTATCATTTAGATTGACTTGATAATTAAGCGCATTTAGACTGGCAAACATATCAAGTGAGGGGATGATCGCTATGGAGATTGGATTAATTATTGCTGCATTAGCATTTTGTGGTGCTAGCGTTTACTGTTTTTGCAAAGCTAACTTCTGCGCCTGCACTAAAGCGGGTGAATGTGATAATCCAGTAAACCACTATTGGCTAGGAGCAATATTAACGGCGATGGTCGCATTACTTTGCTGCTGTGCTGCACTGCATTCAGAAAACGGTACATTATTATGGTTATTGCTGATGTGTAGTTGCTTTAGCGGTGCATTACTATCAGCCAAGCAATCAGCCAAAAGACGTTGTGATAAATCCATCACTAAAAAAGGTGTTAAACCACCAGATGCTCTTTTAACAAACGAGCCAAGTTAAGTTGATAATCTAGCGGTTTGATACTCGCGAGTATCTTTAGCTCTTGCTCTGACGTATTTAAATCAATGTCTTTTGATGTGACATGGTGATTATGCTTAGCGTTATAAAATACTTTTACTTTCGGTTGAATTGGATTCTTATGGTTTCCTTCTGTGACCAAAGCAAGGCGTTCATTGGTTAATTTAACGATAGTACCGACTGGATAGACACCTAAACACTTGATAAATCGCTGTACTAACTCATTATCAAACAACAATTTATTACTTAACAAATGACGTAATGCATTTATTGGCTCATCACCAATTTGGTGCGGCCGATCGGATGTCATTGCATCGTATACATCCACAATTGCCATGATCCTAGCAGGTCGACTAAGTTTCTCTCCTTCTATACCACGCGGATAGCCGCTACCATCCAAACGCTCATGATGATTTACTATCATATCTAGCATCAATGGAGTAATACCCTTCTCCCCCTTAACAAGCCCTAAGCTTTGCGCTACATGCTTTTTAATTGCCTGCATTTCAAGCTTATTAACATCTTCGGACTTTGAGAATATCCCTTGTGGTAGCTTTGCTTGACCTAAGTCATGCAGTAAAGCCCCCATAGCCAGCTCATGTACTACTGATTCTTTGTACCCTAGGTATTTTGCAAACACAGTGACAAAAATGGCGCAATTAATCATGTGCTGCCAGTTATACATATGCTTATCTTTAATGCGCGTTAAAATTGTCATCGCATTGTGATTACGAAATACTGACGCAACAATGTCTTTTGCTATGTCATCAAGCAGCGAAATATTCATTTTTAAACCCGACGTTATATCGCCGTATAACCCTTGTAGTTTACGATTATGCTGCTCATAACTCGTGCTAGCTTTTGCAAACTCTTGCTCTAGTGTAATTATCTTTTTTATTTTGTCTGTTTGAGTTTTGGAGGTGGGCTTTGTAACGGGTGTTGCTTTTGGCTTTTCTTGATATTTACTCGGAACCCCGACATTACTTTGCGTAAAATCAATGAGTAACTCCTGTACTCCTTCCGATACCAAACGTTTAATAATCGATTTATCGCGAACTAAACCCCGGGTTTTAATTTTAATGCTATCAATACCCTCAAATTGCTTGCTAACACTGTCAACAAACATACCAGGAACAAGCTCTGAGATAGGGAGGGTAATGAGCATAGAATAATTAATTTATTTCGATAAATGATGATTTTAATTATCAACTATTCAATACAAATGTCTATAACAAAGATAAAGAATACGAAATAGGTATGAATAAAATGATGGGCTGGTGAACTAAGAATCGTTATTAACTAAACAATGGCAAATTGTCCTAGGTCCTAGTGGCTAGGACCTAGTGATTTACACATTACTCTTGAAAGTAAGTGCCCCAACCATCGTACTCAACGTCGGTATCTAAAGCTAATTTAGCTAGTTTATCAACGTCTTCCATAATAACTTCAACGTCTAGCTCTGCTTCAACAACAATATCAAAGCTCCAAATTTTGCTGCCGTCTTCAAGCTCAAGTTCCGCAGGCTCTTCAACGTCATAGCCAAGTTTAAATGCGGCTAATGCTGCTTGCTCAAGCTTTACAAAATCTTCGCATACAAAGTGATGCTCAACTTCATAAAGGATCTCTGGATCTGATCCGTCTTCTAGTAACGAAGTTACAATGTCTTCACTAATTTCACGCCAATTTTCCATTACTTTTCTCTCACTTGAGCATCTAATTCAGTTATTCTAGCAGCCATTATAGAGTGAATACGTGTTGCGTGTTCACGTGCCCCAATAGTTTTATCGAGGTGCACCGGCGCTAGCATGTCTATATAGATTGTACCATTGTCCCAACGATTTAGCTTAATGGTTTTATCAGTTGTACTCATACAGACAGGCACAATCGGCACTTCGGCGTTTAATGCAGTATGAAATGCACCTGTTTTAAATGGTAATAAGCCACGCCCATAGCTACGCGTTCCTTCAGGAAACATCCATACAGATAGACGTTGCTGCTTTATTTTGTCAGCTGATTTAGAGATAGTACCGGCAGCCTTTGAGCGATTACTTCTATCGATTAAAATATTGCCAGAAAGCCAATAAAGCTGCCCAAAAAACGGGATCCACTTCAGGCTTTTTTTACCTAAACTTACACAGCTTTTTGGTACCGCCGCGGGTAACGTAAAGATATCATAGTTATTTTGGTGATTAGCCACATACACCGCCGGTCCGCTATTTAATAGGTCTGGGTGGCGAGTGATCACTAAATTCACCCCAAGCATTCTGGCCATCGAACCAAACCAACCAGAAATAATGTGTACATTATTACTATGAAATGGCTTTACAAGGCACAATAACAAACCTAAAACACAGCTAAAAACAATAAATAAAGCCATGATTATTATACGAAAAAAAGCTAACAAAGAGACTCTCCTCAAAAATTCAGAGCACATTATATCGTTATTTTAGTCGCTAAACGAGAGTTAAGCGCACACTTGTAAGCTTAAATTAATTTTCATATTTCATTTCAACGAACTAGCGAGCCAATCGGTTTCAATTTTAATGCCCTCACTTAATAAAACTTTAGCCTGTATCCTAAATTATTCCAATCACCTCAAGCAAAAACGGCCTGCAAATGCAGGCCGTTTTATTAAGTAGTTACGCGATTATTCATCGCTCGTATCTACATCTATCTCTTCAACAGGGTTAAGCTCAACAACGGCTTCATCAACACGCTGTAATCCACGAGGTAATTTATTACCCCTGCGTCCACGTTCGCCATGATAATGCTCTAAATCGCTCGGCTTAAGCGTCAATTTACGCTTACCAGCATGTAAAGTAACACTTGTGCCATTTGGCACCACCGCAAGCACTTTTACAAACTCTTCACGTGCTTGAACCTTGGCACTTGGGATGGAGATAATCTTGTTACCTTTACCTTTACCTAGTTTTGGTAAGTCACGTAATGGGAATAACAACATACGCCCTTCATTTGATATCGCCATGCAGTAATCGCTGGCTACATCATTAACGCGAATCGGCTCAAGCAACTGCCCGCCTTTTGGTACACTCACTAACGCTTTACCATTTTTGTTCTTACTGACTAAGTCAGCAAAATCGGTGATAAATCCATAGCCAGCATCAGAGGCCATAAGCAGTACTTGCTTATCCTCCCCCATAACCACATGTTCAAACGTTGCGCCGGCTGATAAATTAAAGCGCCCTGTCATAGGCTCACCTTGGCTTCGTGCTGATGGTAAGCTATGTGCGTCAGTTGCAAAGGCTCGTCCGGCAGAATCTAAAAAGACTGATGGTTGGTTACTCTTACCCCGTGCTGAGGCTTTGTATTCATCACCTGCACGATAACTGAGCCCTGCTACATCCAGATCATGACCTTTACCAACACGTGCCCAGCCTTTTTCAGACAATACAACGGTTACCGACTCTGATGGTATTAAATCTTTTTCACTTAATGCTTTCGCTTCTAAACGCTCGACTACTGGTGAACGACGATCATCACCATACAACTCAGCCGCTTCTTGAATTTCTTTTTTCAGCAATGTCGACATACGACGATCAGAACCAAGCGTTAGCTCTAGCTTATCACGTTCTTTAGCGAGCTCATCTTGCTCACCGCGAATTTTAAACTCTTCTAATTTAGCTAAATGGCGAAGTTTTAATTCTAATATTGCCTCAGCCTGTATATCTGAAATACCAAAGCGTTCCATTAATACTGGCTTTGGTTTATCTTCAGCACGTATGATTTCAATTACTTCATCAATATTTAAAAAGGCAGCTAATAAACCTTCTAAAATATGTAGTCGCGCTAACACTTTATCCAAACGATACTGTAAACGTCTACGCACTGTTTCGCGGCGAAACACTAACCACTCAGTCAAAATGGTACGCAAGTCTTTGACTTGCGGACGACCATCAAGGCCAAGCATATTTAAGTTTACGCGGTAGTTTTTTTCCAGATCGGTTGTGGCGAATAAGTGAGCCATTAATGGTTCTGCTTTAATGCGATTTGAGCGAGGAATAATCACAATACGCGTTGGATTTTCGTGATCAGATTCGTCACGTAAATCAGCTACCATAGGCAGTTTTTTAGCATTCATTTGCGCTGCGATTTGCTCTAAAACTTTACCGCCTGAGCATTGATGCGGAAGCGCGGTGATAACAATATCGCCATGCTCTTCGGTATACACCGCACGCATTTTAATCGAGCCGCGACCTGTTTGATAAATTTTTTGAATATCAGCTTTGGGGGTGATTATTTCCGCTTCAGTTGGGTAATCCGGTGCGTGAACTAACTCTAGTATTTCGTTAAGTTCTGCTTTTGGTTTATCTAGTAATAAACAACATGCACTGGCGACTTCACGCACATTGTGCGGCGGGATATCCGTCGCCATACCAACTGCAATACCTGTAATGCCATTGAGTAAAATATGCGGTAAACGCGCTGGCAATACTTGTGGCTCATCCATGGTGCCATCAAAGTTTGGCGTCCAATCGACGGTGCCTTGACCAAGCTCTTTAAGTAATACTTCTGCAAATTTAGATAATCGTGCTTCTGTGTAACGCATCGCGGCAAAAGACTTAGGGTCATCTGCTGCACCCCAGTTGCCTTGCCCATCCACTAGTGGATAACGATAAGAGAACGGCTGCGCCATTAACACCATGGCTTCGTAACAAGCACTATCACCATGTGGATGGTATTTACCTAGCACATCACCGACTGTACGCGCTGATTTTTTATACTTAGCCGCAGACGAAAGACCAAGTTCGCTCATCGCATAAATAATACGACGCTGTACTGGTTTTAAGCCATCACCAATATGTGGCAACGCTCTATCCATGATCACATACATGGAATAATTCAAATAGGCGTCTTCGGTAAAACGTCCCATTGTTTGTTGTTCAATTCCTTGCATTAGCAAGGTATCTGTATCACTCATCAAAGCCTACCTAATTTTTTTTATAGCTTACACGGTAGATCACATTGGCATAATCATCGGAGATCAATAAGCTGCCATCGGCAAGTTCTGCAAAAGCAACCGGACGACCCAATGTTTCTTCGTTTTTCATAAAGCCCGTAATAAACGGCGTGTATTTTACCACACGTCCTTGCTCAATGGTGGCAAGCGCCACTTTATATCCAGATTTTTTACTTCGGTTCCACGATCCATGCTCAGCCACGAAAAGCTGTTGCTTATAATCAGCAGGAAATTGCTTGCCTTTATAAAAGTGAATCCCTAAAGGAGCTACATGCGCCCCCAATGCCAATGCTGGCGGGCTATAGTCAGTAATACTCTTATCTCTGCCAAATTCAGGATCTAAGATGGCACCAGCATGTACGTAAGGAAAACCAAAATGCTCCCCTTCGTTTGTTAACCGATTTAGCTCATCAGGTGGTATGTCATCGCCCATCATATCTCGGCCATTATCACTAAACCACAATGCTTGTGTACTGGGATGAAAATCAAACCCTACAGAATTACGAACACCTTGCGCTAATGTTGTCATTTGTTTGGTGTTGATATCTAAAGAAAATATACGCCCATAACGTTCATCTTCAGCACACACATTACAAGGGACTCCCACAGGTATTATTAACTCACCCGATGGCGAAAACCGTAAAAACTTCCAGCCATGATGGCGCTCAGTTGGTAATGCGTCGTACACTACATCGTATTTAGGTGCTTTAAGTTGTGTGTCAACATTCTTAAAGCGAATAATACGGTGCACTTCTGCTACATATAAATCATTATCTTTAATTGCTAAACCTGATGGCATTGTTAAGCCACTGGCCACCAGTATTTGTTTATCAGCAACACCATCGCTATTGTGATCAATCAGCGCATACACATTGCCAGCTTTACGTGAGCCAACATACACGATGCCTTTTTTGGAGACTGCTAGCTGACGTGCATTTTCGACGTCGCGGGCAAAAATATTAATTTTAAAGCCGTCAGCAACACTTAGCTCTTTTAGCATATTTTTTGCTGCTAATGGTGTACTTAACATACTCAATGCGAGTAATGATGTTAGTAATTTATTCATTGATTTCTACCCTGTTTCGGCCATGCTCTTTTGCAGTATATAAGGCTTTGTCTGCTTTTTTCAGTAAATCTTTAAATGAAGTTAATTCAGAACTTTTTTGTGCAACGCCAAAACTTGCCGTTATTTTAATGATCTGACCATCACTAATTATATGCTCTTTCTCTATATCACTTTTAATGCGGAAAGCTATTTCAGTGGCTTCAACTGATGTTGTATTATTCAATACAACTAGAAATTCTTCACCGCCTATACGCCCTAAAAAATCACTTTCTCGAATAGCTCGCTGCGATATTTGAGTTACAGCCTTTAAAACTAGGTCGCCTGCCGGGTGACCATAGTTATCATTAATTTTCTTAAAGTGATCTAAATCAAAACAGATAAGTGTAAATTTTTGATTATCTAATTTAAGCTGTAACCACTGTAATTCAGCTAAATCCATAATCTTACGTCTATTAGCTACACCGGTTAAAAAATCAGTGTTTGCAAGCAAGCTAAATTTTCGTCGTAAACGATACTGTCGCCACGTAAATATTAATAACACCAAAAAGAGTAATAGCACACTTAACATAGCTGTTTTTTGAAGTGTTTGTTGTTGCTTTATTTCTTGTAAAGCAAACTCATTTAATTCTTTGTTTTTTTCAAGAAGTTGCTTTTCAAGCTCGACCTTTTTTATATCAAATTGCACTTTATGACGTGATCGAGATAATTCTCGTACTTGATTATAGTATTGTGCACTGAGCTCTATATGAGCTTGCTGATAAGAAACTGCTTGTTGGTAATTACCTTGCTGTATCGCTAATTGTGCTTGCAGTGCAACTAATTTCAACTCTAATGTCACACTATTTTCAACAGGGATATTTGCAAGTAGCTGTCGCGCCTTTTCAAGTGTACTACTTGCGTTAGTTAAGTTATTTTTTTTGAGTTCAATCTCGGCTTGAATATACAGATGCTTAATAATATTGTGCACATCTTCAAGTTCATGAAAATATACATTGCTCAAATTTAGGTAATCGATTGCTTTGTCTAAATTATCAAGTTGTAAGTTAGCTTCTGCAATAATGATGTAAGCGTAATAGTCAAAGCTAGGATTTGCCACTTCATAGTTTATTTTTAGCATTTTATTTGCATTATCAATGGCATCTTGACTACGTGATAACTTTAAATAAATTTTTGCTAAATGAAAATATGACACCATGATATCAAACGATAGGTCATTTTTTAAAAAGTAAGCGAGCGCTTTATTTTGCAGCTCAATGGCTTTTTCAAAATCAAACAAGAACTCATATGATTTTGCCATAGTTGACTCTATATAAGCTAACTTCAGTTGATTGCCACCACGACTGATTAGTTCATACGCTTTATAAAAATAGTCAATCGCGCGAATTTCGTCATGATTGTAAACATAATAACTTGCTAACGAGCTGTACACATTACCTTTCAAATCATCATCGCCAAATAGCTCAGCTTTATTCTTTGCCTCTAATAATGCGGTTAACGCATTTTTAGGATCGCCTATAGAATTATAAATATTCGCTTGTACAAGTAAGTAATCTATGTGGGTAAAATTATCTAATAAGTCTAAATGAACGGAAACTTGCTTTTCGAGCTCAATTGCGGGTGTCATTTCACCATTTAACAGATAGTTTTCTGCTAGATATATTTGTAATTTTGAACGTTGTAACGCCGTTACATTATTTTCATGTTTAGATAATAGTTGCGTAAGATAGGTAATTGCTTGAGTTGGGTCTTGAATACTTTTTTTCTCTGCAGTGGCTAATTGCGTGGTTAACCACTGTTCATCAAAGGTAGTTTTTGCACTTACGGTATTTAAAAACAAATACCCACATACAACAAAGCTCACTATTAAACTTTGCAAAACAGCTAATATAGCGTTTTTCCTTTGCTGTATGTGCATCATAAATCTTCCTGATTTTTATACTTGGGCACGATTACCGTGATCTTCTAACCATTGGCGACGATCTGATGAGCGCTTTTTAGCCAGTAGCATGTCCATCATTTCTAAGGTCGCTTGCTCATCTTCAAGCGTTAATTGCACTAATCGGCGGGTATTCGGATCCATGGTCGTTTCACGTAATTGCAAAGGGTTCATTTCACCCAATCCTTTGAAGCGTTGTACGTTAACTTTACCACGTTTTTTCTCGGCTTCTATGCGCGCTAAAATACCTGATTTTTCATCTTCATCAAGCGCGTAGTAAACGTCTTTGCCTATATCAATTCTAAACAAGGGTGGCATAGCAACGTACACATGGCCTTCTTTTACCAATGTCGTAAAATGACGTACGAATAGCGCACATAATAAAGTTGCGATGTGCAAACCATCCGAATCGGCATCCGCTAGAATACAAATTTTATTATAGCGTAAAGTTGATAAATCACTTGAGTCTGGATCAATGCCCAGTGCGACAGAAATATCATGCACTTCTTGTGATGCTAAAATTTGTCCTGACTCAACTTCCCACGTATTTAAAATCTTACCTCGTAGCGGCATAATAGCCTGAAACTCACGATCACGTGCTTGTTTAGCCGAGCCGCCAGCAGAGTCACCTTCCACTAAAAACAATTCAGTTCGGTCATTATCTGCAGCGCTACAATCAGTTAATTTCCCTGGTAATGCGGGGCCTGCGGTAACACGTTTACGTACTACTTTTTTAGCTGCTCGTAGGCGTTTTTGGGCATTAGAAATACACAGCTCTGACAACAGCTCTGCTGTATCCGTGTGTTCATTCAGCCATAAACTAAACGAGTCTTTAACTACGCCAGATACAAACGCTGAACATGAACGCGATGAGAGCTTCTCTTTAGTTTGACCTGCAAATTGTGGATCTTGCATCTTTACTGATAAAACGTAACTACAGCGTTCCCAAATGTCATCAGGTGTCAGCTTTACTCCGCGCGGTAGTAAGTTTCTGAATTCGCAGAACTCACGCATGGCTTCAAGTAAACCTTGGCGCAGACCATTAACATGCGTACCACCTTGAGCTGTTGGTATTAGGTTTACGTAACTTTCAGCAATTGATTCGCCACCATCCGGCAGCCAAACTACAGCCCAGTCTGCTCCTTCGGTTGAACTTGAAAATACACCTGTGAATGGGTCTTTAGGTAAAACGTCATAGCCTTTTACTGCTTCATTTAAGTAATCTTTTAAGCCAGTTTCGTAATACCACTCTTGGGTTTCTTTAGTTTGTTTATTAACAAATTTAATACGCAAACCTGGGCAAAGTACGGCTTTGGCTTTTAATAGGTGATGCAATTTAGTCAGTGAAAAGTTAGCCGAGTCAAAATAGCTAGCATCTGGCCAAAATCGGACTGTGGTTCCCGTATTACGTTTACCAACAGTACCAATAATATTTAAGTCTTCAACTTTATCGCCATGTTCAAATGCCATCATGTACTGCTGCGCATCACGTCGAACAACAACTTCTACGCGAGTAGAGAGTGCATTTACTACCGAAATACCTACACCATGTAAACCACCCGAAAACTGGTAATTTTTATTTGAAAACTTACCACCCGCATGCAGTTTAGTGAAAATCAACTCAACCCCAGGAATACCTTCTTCTGGGTGAATATCAATTGGCATACCACGACCATCATCACTGACTTCTAAAGAATTATCTTCATGCAGAATGACGTCAATTTTTGTGGCGTGTCCGGCCATTGCTTCATCGACACTGTTATCAATTACTTCCTGCCCTAAATGGTTAGGACGAGTAGTATCGGTATACATGCCCGGACGGCGTTTTACTGGTTCTAAGCCATTTAAAACTTCAATGGCTTCGGCGTTATAATTTTGCTGACTCATAGTTTTTATCTTTTATATGCTTGGCTATTTTTCGTGATTTTAAGAAAATCGACAATGCTCGCAAAGGTGCTCTCAAAGTTAACAAAACTGTGATCGCCTCCAAACTCTATATGCTGCTTGCATTGTGAATAATATTTAACTGCCTGTTGAAACGCCAATACTTCATCGCCTGTCTGCTGTAATAAGTACAGTAGCGATGGCTGTTGTAAATCTGAAATAGACAGTGACTTTAGCGCACTAATATGACTTTTATTTAGTTCGTAGTGGGTATCCTGATATGGATTATAATTTGACCCTAAGAATGAACTCAACAATAAAAAAGGCGTAACTGCAGGATTGATCACTACAGCTGGCAGCTGATATTTTTGCGATAAATAAGTGGCATAAAAACCACCTAAAGAGCTACCTAACAACACTGTATTTGGCGTTAGTAGTTGCTCGATTTGAATAATTGCGTGAAACGGTTCATGACTCAACCGCGGTACGCAGTATTCAACACCATAGTGTGCCATATACTCACCAAAGCGCACAGCTTTAAATGACTTTTCACTGCTATTAAAACCGTGAATATAAATTACTCGTTGAGCCATATCAACTCCGATTTCACACACAGTGGTTCAGCTGTATTTAGCCTTTCAAGTGTTATTAAACGGTAGCTAGCACCCATATTTTGCTGCTGCCAATCAATACTATGCTTAGTAAATTGCACCGAGCTGGCTGGTGTAGATAAAATATCAACACTTCTAAATTTAAACTGATAATCGTTATGTACATGACCATGAAACAAATGGTTAACTAGGCCACTGTTATGCAATACATTGAGTAATTGAGGGCCATTTTCTAGCATGTGTTTATCTAAATAACCATTTATAGGCAATGGATTATGATGACAAAAAACCACTGCAGGCTGTTGCGATGCTGCCAATACCTCTGAGAGTTCATTGATATGTTGCTCACTCACCCAACCTGCAGGCGTTGGCCCTTTAGAGTTAACCAACAAAATATCGAAGCCACTAGCAATAAGGCGTTTAGCACTTTTTATTTGGCCACCAGAAATACGCTGCATTAAACTTATTTCATCATGATTACCTGGCACCCAAAATACGGGGCATGTTAAAGGGGAATCAGCGATTAACTGGGCAAATAATAAATAGGATTCAAAGCTGTGGTCTTGCGTTAAGTCGCCACCAAAAATTACAGCATCTAGAGGCTGCTGCGCCATATGTGTCAGCGCGCTAGAAAAATGCTTTGCGGTATTCACGGCAAAATACTCACCGTCAATATCACAAAATAAATGGCAGTCGGTGATATGGGCTAAACGTAACTGGGGAGTATTAAACTTTGCAACCTCATCAAACCAAGCCATTATCTACATCCCAGTTGAGAACTGCGCGGCCACTTTCAACACACGCAACTAACCAATCATACAAAAATGCATTAAGTTGGTACTTTTCATCTTTTTGGTGCATTTGTGGATTAGGGTAACCATAAGATGGCTTTATTCTTTGATGGTAATCATGGTGAACTATTTCTGCGACCTTCGCATCATGATACAAGCGCACGGTTAAAAAGAGTGGATTAAACCCCTTTAGCATCCCTGTTAATTGCCTGATTGAAATATCCATTGTGTACTTTGCGCAACCATCCACTTTAATCGTAAATTGATTATTGCCCAACTGAACGTCCCGAGCACTCCCGACTTCCCTATCACTAGGTAATAGTTTTAAAGCGCGTAAGTAATTGTGCTCACATAACGTAAGGTATTTAGGTAGATTTTGAATATATCGTTGTTTCACTGCAAATGCTGTCAAGTTGCCGCCATTAAATTAGAAATTAAACGTAATCAATTTTAAATGTACTTTAGATTATTCAACACTATGAACTGTTATTTTACGCATTCAGCTATTATACGCTCGCGATTTAGTGCAAGCCATTGTAATGAAATAACCGTAGCAGCATTATCTATCTCACCGCTTTTTAAACGCGCCATCGCATCTGTAAAACTCACTATGTGGGTTTTAATGTCCTCACCTTCGGTCTCAAGTCCATAAATCCCACTGTTAAGCTGGCTCAAATCGGTTTTAGCTAAATATAGATACAAACGTTCAGTGGAACCTCCGGGACTTGAAAGGTAGGACAACATAAACTCTAATTCAGTAAGCTCTAACCCTGCCTCTTCAAACGCTTCACGCTTAGCGACATTCTCGTAATCAGTGCTGCCATCCGTCATTCCTGCTATACACTCTAACAACCAAGGCGATGGCTTACTTTTAATTGCACCGATTCGAATTTGTTCTATTAATAAAATACTATCTAAAGCAATATCATAAGGTAGCACAGCCACGGCGTCGCCACGCTCTAGTATTTCACGACGAATCGTGTCCGATTGACCACCGGCAAAGAGAGCATGTTCAAACTGATACAAGTTAATATTAAAAAAACCTTTATACAGTGACTCTATTGGTGCGACTTTAACATCGTGTTTGCTAAATTTTGCAAGTTGCTTGCCCATATTCTACTTTCCTTAAATTAGTAAGCACAACAAAATAAATCATTATACTGTGCATACAAATAATTATATTCTGTTACATTTGATCACGGTGTTTTATGCAATTTTTTTTTTGTTATTTGCTAAAACAGGTTACCATGCTTTTAGTATGCAAATTGTCTAAGGACTGAACGAATAATGAAAAAGAACATTCTTGCTGCGCTGATCGGTTTATCATGCGCATTAACTGCTACAGCATCAAATGCTGAAAATTTAATTCAAGTTTACGAGATTGCCACGGTTAACGATCCAACTGTATTAAAGGCAAAAGCCCAAGCGGACGCGCAATCTTATAACAGTGACCGTGCTATGAGCGCTTTATTACCTCAAATCGGCTTTAGCATGGGTTATAGCAAAAGCGATAGTACTTCTTATGATGGTTCTGACTTGACTGGCTATGAAAAATTAAAAGGTGATTCAGACTCATTCACCCGAGGCTTAAGCTTAAACCAAACGCTGTTCGATTTAGGTGCTTGGAACTCTTTAGGCATTGCAGATAAGCAAGCATTACAAGCAAATGCACAATACGATTTTGCTCAGCAAGACCTGATTGTCCGTGTTGCTGATGGCTACTTTAATGTATTAAGTGCTATTGATAACCTAGAGTTCGTAAAATCTGAAAAGCGTGCAATTGAACGTCAACTTGAGCAAACAAAACAACGCTACGCTGTTGGTTTAACAGCTATTACTGAAGTTCATGAAGCCCAAGCACAATTTGATAATTCAGTTGCTCGTGAAATTGTTGCTCAAAACGGTGTTGAAACAGCCCGAGAATTACTACGTGAAATCACAGGTAAATACCACGCTAAACTTGATACTTTGAACACTGAAACTTTTTCGACGGTTACCCCAAGCAAGAAATCGGTTGATTTTATTGAAGTCGCAAAAGAAAACAACTTGAACCTTCAAGTTGCAAAAGTAACCGTTGATATTGCAAAGGATCAAATTGATTTAGCGCAAGCTGGTCATTATCCAACGCTGACTTTAAAAGCCAGCTATGGTGATACGCTTAGTGATTCAAACCGTAACCATATGAAACCACGTGGCGATAGCACAACTGTTGGTTTGAACTTTAACGTTCCGATTTACTCAGGCGGTGCTACATTGGCGGCAACTGAGCAAGCCCGTGCTTTTTATGTATCAGCGAGCCAAGATTTAGAATCTAGCTTACGCGGCGTAACTCGTTCAGTAATCACATCCTATAACCAAGTGGTTTCTGATATTGCGACGTTTAAAGCCCTTGAACAAGCCGTTGTATCAGCAGAAAGTGCATTAAAAGCCACTGAAGCTGGTTTTGAAGTAGGCACGCGTACCATTGTTGATGTATTAAACAGTACGCAAAACCTGTTCAACGCTAAACGTAATCTTGCTGATGTACGCTATCGTTATGTCGTATCAACACTGCGCTTAAAACAAGCCGCTGGTACGTTAACAAGCAACGATTTACAAGCGATCAACAAAGGTTTAAAAGCAATCTAATCCCTTCGTTTAGGTAATGATTGATAAATACTTCAAAAGCCAGCAACTTGCTGGCTTTTTTGTATTTTTACATTCATACAGTTAAACTAGCTTCTTTTCGATTTGAGATACTTTCGTGGTCAACACATCTGCATTTAAATTATCTTTTTTAAGCCCGCGTTATTGGCTGACTTGGATTGGCGTGTTTTTTTTATACGCTATATCTTGGTTACCTTTTAAATTTCAGCTTTGGTTAGGGAAACAACTTGGCCGTTTAGTATATCGGACGATGAAAAGACGCCGCCATATTGCAGAGGTCAATATTAAGCTATGTTTTCCTGACATGCCCGATACAGAGCAACAAGCTCTGGTTAAAAAGAATATGGAAAACACTGGCATTGCAACACTTGAAACAGGCATGGCGTGGTGGTGGCCAAATTGGCGTATTAAGCGTGTTTATGGCTCAGTAAAAGGCCTTGAACATTTTGACCAAATTCAACAATCCGGGAAAGGTGTATTATTACTGGTACCACACATTTTGCATCTTGAAATGGCGAGTCGTGTAATGGGAATTCATCATCAAGGCGTTGGCTTTTATCGCCCTCACAATAATCCGTTGATGGAATTTTTTATGACCCGTGGCCGATTACGTTCAAACGAATATTTAATCGGCAAACGTGATGTGAAAGGTCTTTTAAAAGCACTCAAAAACAAAAAGGTTTGTTACTATTTACCCGATCAAGACTATGGTCGAAATCGCTGTGAGTTCGCTCCTTTTTTTGCAGTCTCAGAAGCCGCCACTACCACGGGTACACTCCTATTTGCTGCAAGCAAAAATTGTGAAACAGTCAGTTTAATCAGTCGTCGTGATAAACATGGTAAATATCACTTAGAAGTACTTCCTGCTTTAGATAATTTTCCCAGTAGTGATGATAAAACAGATGTAACGCGTGTTAACCAACGCATTGAACAAGCTGTAAATGCCGCTCCAGAACAATATATGTGGTTACACCGACGATTTAAAACACGCCCAGATATTAACGCGCCCTCTTATTACAAGTGACAATTTCTCGTTAATATGCTTTTATAAACAAATATCAATACAAGGGTATTAGCCATGTGGTTTTGGGTTAAGCATTTATCATTAGCTGTTATTTTAATAGCTGCAGCTATCTATTTTTTATTTGGTCATGGTCCAGTTGTCGATATAAAAGAGACACAAAATGCTGCAGCTCAAGGTTTATCACGCTTTTATGCATCTTTACGTAATCAGGTAAATAAAAGTAATGAACGTGACAAATACGTACTTACTTTGCCAACGCCTGAAATGGGGATTGATGAAGTATTAACTGATCGTGCAAAAGTGGTTGATCCCTCTTCACCTAGCTGGTCAGGAGCTGTAACTGCACGTCGCTTTGAAAACGGCTCAACATTAAGAAAAGTGCTTTCTGACTATGCTCGCAGCGAAGATATCGTGCTGTATTGGTATTTAAGCAAAGATTATGTTGTTAAAGATCATTTTCGTGTTGATAGTAATTTCAACTCGACGTTATATCAGGTTGGTCGCGCCATTAACGATGATTTTGAAAACGAAGTGTATACTTTTTTTTGTTATAGACAGCGAGCAGCGGTGATCACCGAACTGCCCTCTGAATATGTACGTCAAAACTGTAGGCGCCTAAAGAGCTAGTTGAAATATCTGCTGCCACGTACGAGTAACAAACGAAATATGTGTGGCAAACTCATCTCTTGTGACACATCGCCCTCGTTGATCTAAGCTTAATACGTGATAGCACGAACGATAGTCAATATAGGCTGCAATAAGCCCTTCTTTTGTGTCATTGCTAATACACCCAAGGCGTGCGGCATCCGTTAAAATTCTTACATTGTCCGAATAAGTAGTCAGTTGTTCAAATGTATGGGCATTACTGAGCACCAAATATTGAGTGATAAACTCAATATCAGCCATCCCCCCAGCATCTTGCTTTAAATCAAACAGCTCACTATCACCTTTAGCCAAATGCGTGCGCATCTTTTCTCGCATGTTGATTACATCATCTTTTAGCTTTTGTGGTTCTCTTTGATCGCATAAAATACCTAATCTAATCTGTGCAAAACGTTGTTGTAACTCACTTTGCCCTAAAATCATGCGAGAACGCACCAAGGCCTGATGCTCCCACGTCCACGCTTGAGTTTGCTGGTAATGATTAAAACTCTCTAGATTGATTGCCATTAACCCTGAAGCACCCTCAGGGCGCAATCGGGTATCTAGTTCATATAAAATCCCCGATGCTGTACGTGTATTAAATAAGTGTAATAAGCGCTGTGCTAGTTTTAAATAAAATTGACGAGAATCGATAGCTTTGGTTCCGCTTGTTTGATCTGTCCCGTCATGATTATGCACAAAGACTAAATCCAAGTCTGAATCATAGCCCACTTCAAAACCACCCGTTTTACCATACGCGATTACCGCAAAGCCTTTATTTTCGTCATCTGTATTTGGTGGTATACCAAAGCGTTGTGCCATTTGATGCCATGCAATATTTACTGCTTGCTCAACAATCGCTTCTGCAAGTGCTGTTAAATGATCGCTGACTTTCATCACATCTAAGACACCCGTTGCATCAGCTGCAGCAATTCGTAATTGGTGAGTTTGTTTGAATTGTCGCAATGCTTCCATCTGTAATTCTAAATCAGCACTGTCTATACGTAAAAAGTACTGTCGAATTTCATCCTTGTAAGCAGATAAAGGCGTTGGCTTATACAACACTGCTGGGTCAATTAACTCATCAAGCAAAATTGGATAACGTGAAATATGCTCGCCAATCCATTTACTATGACAGCATAGTAAAACGAGTTGTTTTAGTGCACCTGGATTTTCATACAACAGCTCTAAATAAGCGGTTCGAGAAATCACCTTATTTAATACTTGGCAAATCATACCAAATACAGCGCCACTGGCTTTTTCGTTAGTAAGCTGCTTAAGTAAAAGTGGCATTAATTTATCTAAAATATCACGCCCACGCGTACCTATCTTTGTTTTGGTTAATCGTGATTTAAAATCATCAAGCGCACTTTGCCAATCTTCATTAGGTTCGCTAAGCACACTAATATCTGTATGTTCCCACGCGCTAACAAACGCCCCTTCACAAGGATCAACAGGCTCACTCTCATAACCAATGACATATTCAAATTCACTGTGAATGCCCGCCATTATTTTTTCAATAAAGACTAAGCAATGGCTAAAATCAACTTGATTAAGTAGATAATTTAAACGCGATTGATTAAGCTCGTCATCGGGTAGTGTTTGCGTTTGTTGATCACTGAATATCTGCAAGTACTGCTCAATACGCCTAAGTATTAAATAGTTACGCTCTAATAATTTAGCCTCAGCTTCGCCGATAACTTTTATTTGATTCAGTTGCTTTAGTGCTTTTAACAATGATTGGGTTTGTAAATTTGCATCACGACCACCACGCACCATTTGTAGTGCCTGCACTACAAATTCAACCTCGCGTATACCACCCGCTCCTAATTTAATATTATTAGTTAATCGTTTGCGGCGTACCTCTTGCGCTATCATTTGCTTCATTTTTCTTAGTGATTCAATCACTGAAAAATCAATATAACGACGATACACGAACGGCTTGAGTAGTTGATAAAACTCATCGCTATAACGAGTTTGAGGGCCAATCAAGCGACCTTTTAGCATCGCATAGCGCTCCCATTCACGCCCTTGTTCTTGGTAGTAGTCTTCTATGGCATTAAAACTCATTACCAAAGGACCACTTTCACCAAACGGGCGTAAGCGCATATCCACTCTAAATACTTGCCCATCTAACGTTGTTTGATTAAGTGCTGCAATCAGTTTTTGTGCAACTTTATTATAAAAAACCTGCGCCTCTAAAGAACGTCGCCCACCTTGGGTTTTAACACTGCGTGGATAAGAGAATATTAAGTCAATATCTGATGAATAATTAAGCTCTTGTCCACCTAGTTTACCCATTCCCAAGACCATCATGGCCAGCGGTTGCTGCTGTTCATCTAAGGGTTTACCATTGACTTGAGATACTTGCGTAAACGCCCAATTATTAGCACTATTGATGAGTTCATCGGCTAACTTAGAAATATAACCTATACTATCGGCAATCTCATTTTTATAACATAAATCTAAGCAGGCTACTTTTAACCAATAGCGCTCACGGTAATGGCGTAATATTCGATGACACTGCGCCTCATCAACGTCGCTTAGTATTAAATCTTGAAATGGATTTGGTGCATCACGCAACGCCATTTCTGCGTCGTTAATTAACATATCACTTAACGCTGGTTGTGACTGTAGAGCACGCCAGGCAAAGTCACTCAATCCCAGTAAGTTAATAATTAACTCATTCGGTGCCTGTTCTGGATATAGCTCAAAAAAGCGCTCGCTACCGAGGGTGCAAAGTGGTGTTGGGAGTTGCTTGCCAAGTGTCATCAAATACTCTCTTTTATCTAAGCCATAACCGTACTAAAATGAATCACATAATAATAACCAACTAAGGTTTTACATGTCATATTTGTCTTTATCTAACACTAGTTTACTCGCGATTGCTATTAGTTTTATCGTTATTTGTTTAACCGTTATTTTCCTGCGCATCGTAAGTCAGCTCAAAGCGAAACAAGCGCTCAAAGAAGAGCTTGCCCAACATGACAACTTTGCAATGGGGATCAGCTTTGCATCTGAAATTACGGTCGTAATTACAACCATTGCTTTTTTATTCGATGAAATTAGCCTCAGTGCAGCACAATCCAACCCATTAAAAGTTGTCTTTTTAGTCGTATTATTATTTGCGTTTATTAAATTAGGGCACTTAATTCACCGAAAATGGATTCTCCATAGATTTAATGAAGAAGCAGCCATATTAAAACAAAACGTCTGCGCTGCTTTGGTTGATTCAGGTATGTTATTGGCTAATTGTATTATCACATTAGGCTTATACAGTTGGTCACATACTCAAGGGTATAGCAGTTTACTTATTGTGTTTGTTAGCTTCTTTTTATTACAGGGCATTTTTGCGTTAGATAGCAAAATACGTGAATATCGTTTTGCTCACGCAAATCAAGGCGCATCGCTGCAAAGTAACTTTAATTTAGAAAACACATCAATTGGGATTCGTTATGCGGGTAAATCTATTGGTCTTGCTTTAGCCGTCTATGCAGGTTTAGCAAGTGCAACGTTTCATAGCGGTAAAATGGTAGAGAATTTATTCACATTAGCTTTACATTGCGGCACTATGTGGTTATTACTGTATCTACTAACTAGTATCATTAAATTTATTTCATTGCCAAATATTGATACGGCACTTGAAATTGATCATCAAGATAACATTGGAATTGCTTGTATTGAATTTGCTGTTTTCAGCGCTATAGGCTATTTACTAATAAGTATGTTTTCAATTTAGCCATGAAAAGTTCCAAAATATGTGGGGCCCTATGCCGTTTGAAGTAAAGAATTATCTACTGATAGATAACGATAGTGAATTCAGTCGGCAATTTACTGAGTCTTATTTTGCCAAACCAAACGCAAAGGTCCCAAGCACATTAGTTATCGCAGGTGCTAATACTCGTCACTTAGTAAAGCTGATGTTTGATGAACTAATCAAAGACTATTGCTATTGCGATTTTAATAATGAAATTAGCGTATCAGAACTTGCCAGTTATCTGCATGAGCATCACGATATTGCAGGGGTGTTATTTAACCAAACTGACTATTTGCTCGCCGATGAAAAGCAACGCTTTATATTTAACTCGTTACACTCAATTCGTTTTTTAGTCTCAGAAAAAGAAGGAGGTTACCACTTTGAGCCCGTCACTGACGAAGCACAAAACAACCACCTTTCTTGCCAAACTGAAATAGCGGAAACCCCTCAAGATTTAGCCAAATTATACGAAAAGCTAAATAACTAATTACAGTCACGCCGCAATAAATATTTGCACCTAAGAGGTGACTTACATACCATAACGCCATTAACCCATTCTGTTAAAGGTCATCATGCGAGTTCCTCATATTTATCAAGCAAGCGACATAGTTATTTCAACTCCTCTTACTTTAGACGACGATGCCGCAGGCCACATTGGTCGAGTATTACGCATGAAAGTAGGTGAGCGTATATCGCTGTTTAATGGCTTAGGTGGTGAATACCTTTGTGAGCTTATTGAAGTGGGTAAAAAAACAGTGGTTGCAATGCCGCTAGAGTTTCATGACAAAGATGTAGAGTCACCATTGAGCATACATTTAGGCCAAGGAATTTCTCGAGGCGATAAAATGGACTTTACCATTCAAAAATCTGTAGAGTTAGGGATCACTGAAATCACCCCTATTTTTAGCCAGCGCTGTGGTGTTAAATTAAGCCCTGAACGACTAGCAAAAAAACACTTACAATGGCAAAAAATAGCCATTGCTGCTGCAGAGCAATCTGGCCGTAACCGTATTACCACTATCCACCCACCTATTGATATTAGCGATTGGCTTGTGCAAAGTAGCAACGAAATAAAACTTACTTTACACCCTCGCGCAGAGCACAGCATTAAAACAATTACAGTGCCTAGTAGCGGCGTACGCTTTTTAGTAGGCCCTGAAGGTGGCTTTACTGATGATGAAATAGCCCAAACCAAACAACAAGAATTTGTTGATATTCGGATTGGTCCTCGCGTATTACGAACAGAAACTGCCGCTTTAACGGTCTTAAGTGCATTACAGCTACAATTTGGCGATTTAGCTAATTGAAATTAGTAGAACTACCCTCATATCAATAGCAACATATTCAGTAAGGCAAGCGAACATGGCAATTAAGTTAGGTATAATTTCAGATCCGATCAGCGGATTTAACATCAAAAAAGACACCGGATTTGCAATGATGATGCAAGCCCAAAGCCGTGGTTATGACATTTATTACATGGAAATGAACGATCTTTCATTACGTAAAGGCAAAGCCTATGCAACCGCAGCTAAAGCAACCGTATTTGATGATGAAAACCATTGGTATGAGCTTGAAGAAAAGGCCACTATTGCCCTAGCTGATTTAGATGTTATTTTAATGCGTAAAGATCCACCATTTGATACTGAATACATTTACGCAACTTATATCTTAGAACGTGCTGAACTTGAAGGTACACTTATTATTAATAAGCCACAAAGCCTACGTGATGCAAACGAAAAGTTATTCACCGCCTGGTTTAGTGAGCATACCCCTGACACTTTAGTTACACGTTGCAAGCACCAAATTCGTGCATTTTTGACTGAGCATAAAGACATTATTCTAAAGCCTTTAGATGGTATGGGTGGCGCATCTATTTTCCGCGTGACTGAAAATGATGCCAACATTGGCGTAATTTGCGAAACACTTACAGAACACGGTAGCCGCTTTGCAATGGCGCAAAATTATATCCCTGAAATTAAGCAAGGTGATAAACGTGTACTTGTAGTCGATGGTGAAGTTATTCCATATTGCCTTGCTCGTATCCCACAAAATGGTGAAACACGTGGTAACTTAGCTGTTGGTGGCCGCGGCGAAGCTCGCCCAATTAGTGACTCAGATCGCAAAATTGCCGAAGCAGTTGCGCCAACATTAAAAGCGAAAGGACTTATTTTTGTTGGTTTAGATATTATTGGCGATAAGTTAACTGAAATAAACGTTACTGCTCCTACGTGCGTAAAAGAAATTGAAGCAGCCTATGATATTTCAATCACAGGGCGCTTATTTGATGCGATAGAGAGAAAACTGAGCCATACTTAATTTTCAACATATTAAAGGGGTATCGTTATGCAATCATTAGAAAATCATTTTTTAATCGCTATGCCATCAATGCAAGACCCTTTTTTTAAACGTGCTGTTGCGTACATTTGTGAGCACAATGAAGACGGGGCGATGGGGCTGGTGATCAACCAGCCTATTAATATAACGGTTGGGGACTTACTCGATAAAATTGAAATTGATAACGATAAGTCTACACACGCTGCAAGCGTTGCTGTTTTTGCTGGCGGACCTGTAAAAACCGATCGTGGTTTTGTATTGCACTCACCCACACCAGGGTATGCTGCAAGCCAAGAGCTCAGCAGCGATATAATGATCACAACATCAAAAGACGTGCTCGCAAGCCTGACAACTCCTGACGCACCAGAGCAGTTTATTATTACGTTAGGTTACTCCGGCTGGGAACAAGGACAACTTGAAAAAGAATTGCTTGAGAACTCATGGCTAATTATAAAAGCTGACCCTGATATTATTTTTAATACTCCCATAGAACAACGCTGGGAAAAAGCTGTTGCAACGCTCGGCTTTGATATTAGCCAACTAAGCTCTGAAGCAGGCCACGCATAACAAGCCCTTATTTGGGCTTTAATTTCATAGAGACAACATGAGTAAAAAACAACTCAAACCCAAAGGCGAACGTACCGTTATGGGTTTTGATTTTGGCACCACCAGCATTGGTGTTGCTATCGGCCAAGAACTAACCGGTACTGCAACGAGCCTGACAGCAATTAAAGCCAAAGATGGTATTCCAAATTGGGACTTTATTAAAAAGCATGTAGATGAGTGGCAACCTGATTTACTTGTCGTTGGTTTACCGTTAAATATGGACGGAACCAATCAAGAAGTCACTTTTAAAGCCAAAAAGTTCGCTAACCGTTTGCATAACCATTATGGACTACCTGTAGAGACTCAGGATGAGCGTTTAACGACCGCTGATGCAAAAGCACGCCTATTTGAACAAGGCGGCTACCGCAGCTTAGGTAAAGGTAACGTGGATAATATGTCTGCGGTTATTATTTTAGAGAGCTACTTTGAGCAGGCTTATGGCTAACGGGTAAATTTATAATAAGCTTATCAGTCAAATCTGGAATAAAACCAGCTTGACGATAAGCTTTTTCAATTAGCCCTTGTTTACGTAATAATTGCAAGCCTTGTTGAAGTGATTTATAAGCCCGCTTGCCATCAGGATGAAGTTTTGAAACTACATAATGGCGACTATCATCTAGTAACATCAGCACCTTGGGGACGGCTTTTAAATTAATATTTTCAAGTATGTAGTGATTATTTATTTCAGGCATTAGTGGCATTAGCATAAAATCAATCCATTGCATTGACACCATTCTAACTTGGCTTAACCATTCATCTTCACGCGTTAAACTTTTTAAAGGCAAAGCGGATAAAGTATCCCAATCAGTACGCCAACGCGGTGTTGATACACTTGTTAATTGACTAAAATCAGATAGGTGTTTTATTTCAAATACTTTACGATTACTTGGTGATGTAAACACCCCCGAAAAATACTCCCCTTTGCGTATCACTGGATCGCTAATAAACACTTTATCACTCAGAGCATTAGCGTCCTGACTCCAGTAACTATCAAAACTAAGTAATAATTCACCTTGCTCCAATAATTTAGTGTTTCTAAAGTTGACTTTGCCAATTTGATAACTAAATTGTTTATTAAATCCACCAAGTAACAGAGCTTGTTGAGCAAGAATCATATCAACAACGTCTCGACGAATAAATTGCCCACTAAAGTCATTGATATCTTGGACTTTTCGACCATTTAAAAAGCGCATGTAATCATGATAGACATCATCGCGAATATAAATTACAACGTTATTATCCGTAGTTTTAAAGTTCTTTATTGCCTCAGAAATCGCTACATCATCGCGCAATGCACTAACACTAAATGGCATACTCAATAAAAATATAAGTGCCGTAAAGAATAACCATTTAATGTTATTGATCATACTATGAACCTTTTTGATCTAACCCGTCGATTGTCACACCTTGTAGAAAACCAGCTCCTTGCTGTTCGTTATTTCTAAGTTTAATCATCAAGCGTAAATCATTTGGTGAATCGGCGTGATGCAAGGCATCAGCGTAATTGATACGCTGTTGCTTATAAAGTTCAAACAAGGCTTGGTCAAAGGTTTGCATGCCCATATCCTTGGCTTTTGCCATCGCCTCTTTAATACCGCCTATATCACCTTTTTTAATTAACTCGCCGATGATTGGCGTATTTAATAAGATTTCAATTGCAGCTACACGCGAGTTACCATCAGCTGTTGGCACTAGCTGCTGAGCAATAATGGCGCGTAAATTTAACGACAGATCATATTTTAACTTATCGTGTTTTTCTTTAGGCACTAAGTGCATAATACGGTCAATTGCTTGGTTAGCATTGTTTGCGTGCAATGTAGCAACACACAAATGACCTGTTTCAGCAAAGCTTAATGCGTATTCCATTGTTTCTTGCGAACGTATTTCACCAATTAAAATAACGTCAGGTGCTTGGCGTAAAGAGCTTTTTAAAGCTGATTCAAAGCTTTCTGTATCAAGACCCACTTCTCGCTGAGTGATAATGCTTTTACGATGCTCATGCACAAATTCAATCGGATCTTCTATTGTAAGAATGTGCCCACGTTGATTACGATTACGATAACCAAGTAATGCAGCGAGTGAGGTAGACTTACCCGTGCCTGTGCCACCTACAAACAACACTAAGCCACGTTTAGCCATTATCACATCAGTAAGTGTTGAAGGTAGCCCTAAATCAGCTACGTCAGGGATTTGAGTAACGATTCGGCGAATAACCATACCAGCGCGATCCCGCTGCCAAAAAGCAGATACCCTGAAGCGACCTTCTTCTGTCGCGATTGCAAAATTACATTCTTTCGAGCTATGAAATTCTGCTTTTTGCTTGTCACTCATCGCTGATTCAACGAACGCAAGCGATTCTTCGTCAGATATTTTTTCATCGCCTAACGCAATGAGTTCACCATTAATTTTAGCACTGACAGGAAGCTGGCTTGAAACAAATAAATCGGATCCTTGTTTATCGATCATCAGCTGCAAAAAGTAATTAAGAGAATGTGTCATTATAGTTCCTTATCGCTTTGCCTAACTGCCAAAGTTTGTTTTATCTTGTGCTTTAACACGCGCTTCAGTATTAGTAACAACACCATGATTAACTAAATTAATTAAACACTGATCCATGGTTTGCATTCCGTGCGATGCACCTGTTTGAATTGATGAATACATCTGCGCAATCTTGTCTTCTCTAATTAAATTACGAATGGCTGGAACACCTATCATAATCTCGTGCGCAGCAACACGCCCCCCTCCAACTTTTTTAAGCAGTGTTTGCGAGATTACCGCACGCAATGATTCCGAAAGCATCGAACGTACCATGTCTTTTTCATCACCAGGAAATACATCGATAATACGGTCAATGGTTTTTGGCGCTGATGTGGTATGCAACGTACCAAACACTAAATGGCCAGTTTCTGCTGCGGTCATTGCCAAGCGAATTGTTTCCAAGTCTCGAAGCTCACCAACCAAAATTACATCAGGGTCTTCACGCAGCGCACTACGTAGAGCTGCCGAAAAGCTATGCGTATCGCGGTGAACTTCACGCTGATTTATTAAGCATAACTTATTATCATGCACAAATTCGATCGGATCTTCGATCGTAAGAATATGGTGATGCTTATTACGATTAATATAATCAACCATCGCCGCTAATGTGGTTGATTTACCCGACCCCGTAGGACCAGTTACCAACACTAAGCCACGTGGGTTATCCGAAATAGTTTTAAAAATATCTGGCGCGCCTAAGTCATCAAGCGTTAATACTTCACTTGGAATAGTACGAAACACAGCAGCAGGGCCACGATTAGAATTAAATGCGTTAACACGAAAACGAGCAAGATTCGGGACTTCAAAAGAAAAATCCACTTCGAGGTTTTGCTCATAGTCCTTGCGTTGATTATCGTTCATAATGTCGTAAACTAGGCTGTTTACATCTTTGTCTTCCAGTGCTGGTATATTAATACGTCGCACATCACCATCGACACGGATCATTGGCGCAACCCCTGATGATAAGTGTAAATCCGATGCTTTATGCTGCACACTAAAGGCCAACAATTCGGTAATATCCATTTATGACTCCACAACTAACTGATAATTATATGGTTACAATAGCAGAACGACTTAAATCCGCCTATGCTAGAATTGCCATAGCGACAAAAAAATATCATCGTAATGAGCATGATGTCTGCTTACTAGCAGTATCCAAAACAAAACCTGCTGATTTCATTCTAGCGGCTTATCAACAAGGTCACCGAGAGTTTGGTGAGTCCTATGTTCAAGAAGCTGTCGATAAAATAACCCAATTAGCAAATTATAGCGATATTGTTTGGCACTTCATCGGTCCTATTCAATCAAATAAAACGGCCGCTGTTGCCGAAAACTTTGACTGGGTGCAAAGTGTTGATCGTGAAAAAATAGCCAAACGTTTAAATGATCAAAGGCCGATAAATAAGGCCCCTCTTAAAGTATTAATTCAAGTAAATATAAGCTTGGAAGACTCCAAATCAGGTTGCCACCCAGATGATCTAGCCGCATTAGCGCAGTTCGTTAACGACAGCCCCAATTTAGTTCTGCGTGGGCTAATGGCAATCCCAGCAAAAACTGACGACCCACAGCAACAAATACAATATTTTGAGCAATTACGTGCTTGCTTTGATAGACTTAAGGCCCAATATCCTCATATAGACACCTTGTCGATGGGGATGAGTGGCGATGTAGAAGCTGCAATAGCTGCAGGCTCAACCATGGTACGCATCGGCACGGATATTTTTGGCCAACGAAGCTAAGGTGATAACTAAGATATGTCAGATAAAACAATCGCATTCATAGGCACAGGTAACATGAGCTATGCCATCATTGGTGGCATGGTAAAAAAAGGATTTGCTGCCTCCAATATTATTGCAACAAATCGTAACCAAGAAAAACTCGCTAAGGTAGCAGCGGATTTCGGGGTGAACACTACCTCAGATAATAACGCAGCGCTTCGTGATGCCGACGTGATTGTCCTATCTGTTAAACCACAAATGATGGGGGATTTATGCAAATCATTCCAAGATTCAGGTGTAGACTTAAGCGATAAGCTATTTATTTCTGTTGCCGCAGGCTTAACAGTTAAACGCTTACGTGAAATGTTAGGTCAGGACGTTAAAATGATCCGCTGTATGCCTAATACACCGTCATTGCTTGGTCGTGGTGTGTCTGGCTTATTTGGCGACGGTGAAACGGCCGATGAGCATGCTTTTGTACAACAAGTATTTGAATGTACAGGTATTGCGGTTTGGGTTGAAAAAGAGTCTCAAATTAACGATATCATTGCGGTTACCGGTTCATCACCAGCGTACTTTTTCTTATTTATGGAAGCCATAGAAGAAAAAGCCAAAGCACTTGGCTTTAGCGATGAAGATGCACGCCGCTTAGTGCAGCAAACCGCGCTAGGGGCTGCTGAAATGGCAGTATCACAACCTGATATCAGTATTTCTCAGCTGCGCGCTAACGTCACATCTAAAGGTGGTACCACACATGCTGCTGTTGAACATTTAAAAGCACAAGGTTTAACAGGTACCGTCGCTGATGCCATGGATGCTTGTATTGCCCGCGCAGAGCAAATGGAACAAGAACTTTAAAATTTCTCAGTTTTATATTTAAGGTAATATTATGAATGCCATGCAATTTTTAATCGGAATTGTTTTTGATCTATTTTTAATGGTCGTGTTGCTGCGCTTTTGGCTGCAAACGGCTAAAGCTGATTTTTATAACCCTTTGAGCCAATTCGTTGTCAAAGCAACCTCTTTTGCTGTTAATCCTCTACGTAAGATTATTCCTGGTTTTGGAGGGTTAGATTTAGCCTCTCTATTATTGGCATTCATCGTTGCAGTCGCAAAGGTTTCAACATTGCTATTGATCATTTATGGCGGTTGGTCTGCACAGACGGTATTTATTACTGCATTAGTAACGGTTGTCAAAGAAGGCTTAAACTTAATGTTTTGGGTGTTAATTATTCGCGCTCTATTAAGCTGGGTAAGCCAAGGTTATAACCCTATTGAAGCGGTATTCCATCAACTAACAGAACCTATGCTTAAGCCAATCCGTAGGGTACTGCCGCCTTTAGGTGGTTTTGACCTATCAATTGTAGTGCTTATTATCAGCCTACAATTCATACAAATTCTATTTATGGATTTCATTGGCTAATAACCTCATTTCCCAGAGGCCATTGTGGCCTCTTTTTTTAAGAGTCATTTATGAAAAAACTAGCCAGTATTTTATTCTTCGCACTTGCGGGAATTACCTTTAGTGCTCACAGCGAACAAATACAAGGTGCTCAATATAAAGACCTTGGCCCTTGGCAAGTACACTACATTGCATTCCCATCCACGTTTATTCAACCACAAATTGCAAAAGCGTATGATCTCGAACGCAGTAACTACAAAGGCATTGTTAATATCTCAATTTTAAAAAACAATGCAGATAAAACAGCGCAAATTGCGACTCTTAGTGGCACAGCTAAAAATTTACTTGGCAATAAACAAACCCTCACATTTAAAGAAGTGATTGAAGGTGAGTCTGTTTACTACCTTGCACAAGTGAAATTTACCAACGAAGAAATTTTGCGTTTTGATATTGAAATTAAACAAAGCAATCAATTTCAAAAGCTGCAGTTTCAACAAAAATTCTATGTAGATTAAATCATGACAAAAACCTTAGTTTTAGCCACAGGTAACCCTGGAAAGGTTAAAGAATTAGCACAAATGCTAAGCCCACTAGAAATAAACGTTGTGCCGCAAAGTGACTTTCACGTCAGTGATGTTGCAGAGACTGGCACTACCTTCGTTGAAAACGCGATAATTAAAGCGCGTCATGCGGCTAAAGAAACTGGCCTGCCCGCTATTGCTGATGATTCAGGGCTGGAAGTTGATGGCCTAAACGGCGCTCCTGGCGTGTATTCCGCTCGCTTCGCGGGTGTCGGTGCCAGCGATCAAGATAATATCAACAAACTTTTAAAAGAGCTTGGCGATAACCCTATTCGTACTGCACGCTTTTGGTGTGTTTTAGTATTAATGCGCCACGCTGATGACCCAACGCCACTCATTTGCAGTGCAAGCTGGGAAGGTCAAATTACATTAACGCAAGATGGCCAAGGTGGCTTTGGCTACGACCCTGTGTTTTATGTACCAGCGCTTCATTGCACCAGCGCTCAATTGACTAAAGAGCAAAAAAACGCGGTAAGTCATCGTGGTCAAGCGCTCCAAAATTTACTTATCGAGCTTAAGCTCAAAGGCGGCCTGTGAATTTGCCACCACTAAGCTTATATGTGCACGTGCCTTGGTGCGTGCAAAAGTGCCCATACTGTGATTTTAATAGCCATGGTCAAAAAGGCGAAATCCCCGAAAAAGAGTATGTACAGCATTTAATTGATGATTTAAAAGCTGATTTACACTTGGTACAAGGGCGTAAAATTCACTCCATATTTATTGGCGGCGGCACACCTAGCTTATTAACAGGTGAGGCATACGTTAACTTATTGCAGGCCGTTGATTCTTTAATAGGCTTGAGTGATAACTGCGAAATAACCCTCGAAGCCAATCCGGGTACAGTTGAAACTGGCCGCTTTAAAGAATATGTAGCCGCTGGCATTAATCGTATTTCGATTGGCGTGCAAAGCATGCAAAATGATAAGTTAAAAGCACTCGGTCGTATTCACGGTGCTGACGAAGCTATCTATGCAGCAACACAAGCACACGAAGCGGGATTAAACAGTTTTAACCTTGATTTAATGCATGGCTTACCGGGGCAATCACTTGACGATGCACTCGATGATTTGAAAAAAATCATTGCGCTTAACCCGCCGCATATCTCTTGGTATCAGTTAACCATTGAAGCAAATACAGCATTTGCATCAAAGCCGCCAACTTTACCGCCTGATGACACTTTATGGGATATTCAAGAGCAAGGCCAAGCGCTACTCAGTGCGGCAGGTTATCAACAATATGAAATATCAGGCTATGCCAAAGCCGGCTTTCAATGCCAACATAACTTGAATTATTGGCGTTTTGGCGACTATTTAGGAATTGGCTGCGGCGCACATGGTAAAATTACTGATGCAACCTCCGGCCTTATTACACGAACCATGAAGGTAAAACATCCGCGTGGTTATATGGATTTATCTAAACCTTATTTATTTAAGCAATGGCCGGTTGAACAAGACGACTTACCATTTGAGTTTTTTATGAATCGTTTTAGGCTTTTTGAAGCCTGCCCAAAAAATGATTTACATGCGCTTACAAAGTTATCACTACAAAGCCAGTCTGATGCCTTGAATCAAGCAATAAATAAAGGCCTACTGGTGGATATGGACACACATTGGCAGGTAAGCCAAAAAGGTCATCGTTTTTTAAATGACCTGCTAGAATTGTTTGTGTAATTACTTGTTCAAATTTAATGAACAATTACACACTAATAATAACGAACAACCTTTAATGGTTTCTAACAACAAAAGGGAAAACATGCGTAAACTTACCTTTATCGCCGCTGCAGTGAGTATTGCACTGCTAGGTGGTTGCCAGCAAACACCTGAGCAACAAAGTACACCAAGCGTACAAGCACAGCCTGTACAAAGCGAAATAGAAAAAGCCAATGCGTTTTTCGAAGATACCTTTAACCGCGATGTAATGAGCAGCCCGGTTTACCAAACTTATATGGGTATCAAACAAGATTACGACAAATGGGATGATGGCAGCGAAGAACGTGCCCTAAAAGACCTACAACAAACCAAAGACGATCTTGTCGCGTTAAACGCAATTAATCGTGATTTGTTAGATGACAGCACCAAAGTTAGCTATGATCTTAAAAAACAAGATCTTGAAAATAACATTGCTGATTTTAAATGGCGCTACCATAACTACCCAGTAAACCAAATGTTTGGTGTTCACTCGATGATCCCAGCATTTATGATCAACCAACACCAAATTGGTGATGTGTCTGATGCAAAAGCGTATATATCTCGCTTAAATGGCGTAACAACGGTTATCGATCAGTTAATTAAAGATTTAGAAACACGTGCTAGCAAAGGCATTATTGCACCTAAGTTTGTGTTTCCACACGTGATTGATTCAAGCAAAAACATCATTCTCGGTGCGCCATTTGAAAAAGGCGAAGATTCAACATTACTTGCTGACTTTAAACGTAAAGTAACGGCATTGGAAATTGATCAAGCACAGAAAGACAGCCTAATCAATGACGCTGAAAAAGCGCTTAAGTCGGCTATAAAACCGTCTTACTCTAAGCTAATTAATTATTTAGCGCAGCTTGAAAAGCGTGCTGACGATCGCGATGGTGCGTGGAAATTTCCTGATGGTGAAGCGTTCTACAACAACGCATTAGCACGTACAACAACGACCGACTTAACAGCAAAAGAAATCCACACTATTGGTCTTGCTGAAGTGTCTCGCATTCATGATGAAATGCGCGAAATTAAAGATAAAGTGGGCTTCAAAGGTGATTTAAAAGCGTTTATGCAGTTTATGAAAACTGACAAGCAATTTTATTATCCAAATACAGCTGAAGGTAAGCAGCGTTATCTTGATGAAGCAACAGCAATGATCGATAACATGAAGACGCGTTTAGACGAGCTTTTCATTGTTAAGCCAAAAGCTGATTTAAAAGTAAAAGCAGTAGAAGCATTCCGTGAAAAAGCAGCTGGTAAAGCGTTTTACCAACAACCAGCACCAGATGGCTCACGCCCTGGTATTTACTACGCAAACCTTTATGACATGGAAGCGATGCCAACGTACCAAATGGAAGCATTAGCCTACCATGAGGGTATTCCAGGTCATCACATGCAAATAGCAATTTCGCAAGAACTTGAAGGTGTCCCTAAATTCCGTAAATTCGGTGGCTACACAGCGTACATTGAAGGCTGGGGTTTATACTCTGAATTAGTACCAAAAGAAATGGGCCTGTATGAAGACCCATATTCAGATTTCGGCCGTCTTGCTATGGAACTATGGCGTGCATGTCGATTAGTTGTAGATACCGGTATCCACGAAATGAAGTGGACTCGCCAACAAGGTATCGACTATTACGTGAATAACACACCAAACGCGACCTCAGATGGCGTAAAAATGGTTGAACGTCACGTTGTAATGCCTTCACAAGCAACAGCCTACAAAGTAGGTATGCTTAAGATTTTAGAGCTACGTGAAGCTGCGAAAGTGAAACTTGGTGACAAGTTTGATATTCGTGAATTCCATGACGTTGTACTAAAAAATGGTGCAGTACCATTAAACGTACTAGAAACATTTGTTGACCAATGGGTTGCAAGTAAATCAGCTGCTTAACAACACCTATATAAGTATATTAAAGGCCGCAATTGCGGCCTTTTTGTTGTTCATAAACCTAAATTTTAGCTCGTTAACAGCTTGACCAGTAAGTGATTTCAGCTAGGATAGAATAAACGATAATGAGGGACTACCAATGGACACATGCATAAAGCAGCTCACCCAACAGTTACAGCACCACCAACTCCAAGCCGTTGTCGATGACTTCCCAACACTATCGTCACAGCAACAAAGCATGCAACTGGTACATTTATACCAAAGTGCACAACGGATGGATGTTAAGTACAGCTATTTGCAAAATGTAGCGACCCGAATACTTACAGAGCATCCATTTCCTAAAGATTTAATTAGTGAATTTAAAAGCACTGATTTATTAAGTTTTTTCACCCCAGGGCTTAAATTTAAC
Organism: Pseudoalteromonas porphyrae; assembly: GCF_001298125.1. Lineage (NCBI taxonomy): Bacteria > Pseudomonadati > Pseudomonadota > Gammaproteobacteria > Alteromonadales > Pseudoalteromonadaceae > Pseudoalteromonas > Pseudoalteromonas porphyrae. The sequence goes on from NZ_LHPH01000012.1 coordinate 43,926, forward strand.
AGTGGATTTGCCTTGCAGAATGACCTTAACAATAATGTGATACACACCTTATTTAGCCACTGTGATGCCAATAAACTTCCCTTTAATTATGTTCGATCATTAATGCTATTTGAAAGTAACGAAAGCCTCTTACAAGCTCTTACCCAGGCAAATAGTGCCGGACTAACACCTGTTGCATGTTACATTACGTGTAATATTGAGCAAACTAGTTTGCCAAAACACGAATTCTCCGCACTGCTCGCGCTGATGGAAGCGCAGTTTAAGCAACATGAAAATATCAATACGGCTGCATTTTTAAATGCGCTGATCAACCTAAAAAACACTCTTTCGAGCCACACACTTAATGAATACACGGTATTGTTAGCAAGCGCTTACCTGCGTTGTAAGACAGAAAAAATTGAAAGCTACTTACAACAACATTAATAAAAATGAGCGAGCGTGAACACCTAATGTTAATTCAAATAACGCCTTCAAATGTTCACATTGCCATTTTATATTAGGCCGTGTTGATCTTTGCGGATTGAAATTTATTCAATCTAGGAGAACCCTTTGGACAGCGCATGTTTGGAATTTATACTGCGTTATCGCCTATTTATGGGGAATAACCACACATCACAGGCGCTGCTTTGCCTAAATAAAAAACATACGGCTGCAAAATCAATCACGAAAGATCAACGCGCCCTAACCGCCACACGCGCGGTAAATCAGTCAGATAAATAATATTCAACACTTGTTACAACGCGGATCTTTTTAAGTTGTGGTGTGTTTGAATCTCGATCCGAAATACTAAACTGACCTTGGCGTGCTGTTTTAATTTTACCTAACTTTGATTGCGAATCTTTGGCAAATTTAATCGCAACTTCACGCGCTTTTTCAGTCGCCTCTTGCACCATGGCAGGTTTAACATCGTTTAACCCCGTAAATAAATATTCAATACGTGTGTCATAACTATCTTGCACAATGGCAATCCCTTGCTTAGCCAATTGCCCTACTTTCGCTAAAGCATTTTTAACTTTATCTGGCTGTGATGAATAAACGGTTACACTCGCGCGTGCTATATATCTAAATTGCTGGTTTTCAGCGCCATATTCTCTTGCTTGTTTATCTACAATTGATTGCGCGCCTCGACTAATTTCGTCATCATCAAAGCCATGTAGCTTTAAAAAAGCAATAACGGCATCATTTTTTTGCTCAATGCGCGCTACTAACTTTTCAAGGTCGTTGTCAGCATCACTAAATTGCAATGGCCAAATTACCGTATCCGCTGCCACTTCTATTTCTGCAAGCCCTTTCACTGTGACAGTACGCTCCATATTTTTTACATCAATTGCAGCACTTTTTAAGATCAAGCCCAAACCTAATAACCCAACGGCTAATACTGCAGCAGCCACAGTCAAACTGTTGCTTTGTGATTTATTCATTTATAACTCCTTGATATAGATCTAGCTAAGACTCATTGCCACTCGAAACTTCGTGATAAACAGGTTACATTAATGAGTATAGATTGGGATATTAGAGTGTAAGTATCTAAACTTAACTCGTCCTGTACAGCAAAGGAAAAGCAATGAGTGTAAAGCGCATTAGTCAGTTTTTTAATCCAACCTCCGTAGCCGTTATTGGTGCTTCAAACAATCAAACCCGTGCTGGGTTTGTTGTAATGCGAAATTTATTACAAGGTGGCTTTAAAGGGCCGATAATGCCCGTTAGCCCGTCACACTCTGCAGTGCATGGTGTGCTTGCTTATCCATCCATAACTGACTTACCAAAAATACCTGACCTTGCGGTTATTTGTACCAACAAGAACACTTTAATAAATATTATTAATGAGTTAGGTGAGCTAGGATGTAAAAATGCCATTGTTATTGCTGCGGGCTTAAATAAAGAACAAAAAGAGTCTCTGCAACAAGCGGCACTTACCGCTGGCGTTTCTTTACTTGGCCCTAATTGCCTCGGTTTGCTTATTCCTCACTTGGGGCTTAACGCGAGTTTCTCACACACAGTAGCAAGCCCAGGTAAACTGGCGTTTATTTCTCAATCAGCCGCTGTATGCTCAACTATTTTAGATTGGGCTAAGCATAAAGAAATTGGATTTTCATATTTTGTATCCGTAGGTGACTGCCTTGATATTGATTTTGCAGAGCTGCTGGATTTTTTAGGACGGGACGCCAAAACCAAAGCTATTTTACTTTATATTGATAACATTGAGAATATCCGCAGCTTTATTTCCGCTGCGCGGGCTGCGGCATTTAGCAAACCCGTTATAGCGATTAAAACGGGAAAAACAGCCGCAGGTGCACTCGCGGCTGAAATACACACCGGCGGACAACAAAGTTCTGATGCCGTGTATGATGCACTATTTCAACGTGCCGGCATGTTAAGAGTTAATGATTTAACCGAGTTATTTGCAGCAACACAAACTCTCGCCATGCACCCTAAATTATTAAAAGTTGAACAGCTGACCATTTTAACTAATGGCGGCGGCCCTGGTGTAATGGCTGTTGATAGCCTATTACAAAGCTCAGGAAAGCTCACACAACTGAGCGAGGAGACACGCGCCGCGCTTAATAAAGTCATTCCACAATCAGATATGACTTCAAATCCAGTTGATATTTTTGGTGACTCAGCCCCCGCACGCTATCAACAAGCATTAGAAATATTACTACACGCTAAAGAAGTGAAAAACCTATTAATCATTCATACACCATCGGCACTGGCACCCAGTGAAGACTATGCGCATATTATTGCGCAGACTCTTAACAAACTCCCGCCAATGGCGCGCCCTTATGTGATCACCAACTTTATGGGTGAAGATGCTGCTTATGCTGCTAGGCGTTTATGTAGTAACAATAGCATTCCAACCTATCGTACCCCAGAGGGCGCTGTCAGAGCCTTTATGCATTTAGTGAGCTATCGTCGTAACCAAAAGCATTTAACGCAAACGCCTGAGTCAAATACGGACGATGCGAAAATAAATAAGCAAGCAGCTAAAGAAACCGTCAATGAGTTTTTAGAAGAGCAGCAAAGCTATTTATCAACTCATCAGGCAAGTCAAATATTGACTCATTATGGCGTTGAATGTATTCAAACTGAAGTGGCTTACACCCCCACAGAAGCCAAAGAGCAAGCAATTGAATTAGGTTTTCCTGTCGCCCTTAAATTAATTAGTCCAAGCATTCCCTCTAAATCAGAAGTCGGTGGTGTGGTGCTGAATTTAAATGATGCTCAAGAGGTAGAGCAAACCGCATTTGCGATGTTATTAAGAATACGAAACACCTACCCCGATGCAATTATTGAAGGTTTCTCGTTACAAAAAATGGCACCGAGAGCTGGCGCGAATGAACTGCGAATTGCCGTAAAAACTGAACCTAACTTTGGTCCTGTTATACTTCTTGGTGAAGCAGGCACAGGCTTAGAATTTGCTCAAGCAGCGGTCGCCCTGCCACCATTAAATATGAACTTAGCAAAATATTTAATTGCTGCGGCACATGATAAAGGTGTGCTTAAAGATCGCATTCTGCCAGAGAAGGTTGACAAATATCGCTTATGCGCACTTTTAACGCGTATTTCTCAGTTAGTTATTGATCAACCTGACATCACTTCTGTTGAGTTAAACCCTATTTTAGCCAGTAACGGGCAATTTTTAGTCCTTGATGCAACCATGACTTTGAATCGTTATAAAATACAGTCGCACCGTAAACGACTCTCTATCCGCCCTTACCCTATTGAACTAGTTGAACATGTCACATTAAAAAATAGTAGCACCGCCATATTACGACCTATCAAACCTGAAGATGAGCAAGCCCATCAGGCATTTGATCAATCATTAAGTAAAGAAGATCGTTATAAACGCTTTTTTGGAGAACTGCCACAATTTAATCATGACCAACTCGCTAAAATGACGCAGATTGATTATGACCGTGAAATGGCCTTTATCGTCACTCAAGAGCAATCGGGCGAACACCTTACTTTAGGTGTATCTCGTGTTTTAATGGATCCTGATAAAGTTCATGCTGAGTTTGCGATTGTAGTGCGATCTAATTGCCAAGGACTCGGATTAGGAGGAATGCTTATGCGTGCTGCGATTGGTTATTGCCAAAGCCAAGGGGTGCAATTTATTGAAGGGATCACGCTGCCTGAAAATACCGGCATGATCGAGCTTGCTCGTAAACTTGGTTTTAAGATAACCCGTGATTTTGAAGAAGGCAGTATAAACATGGTACTGACACTATAAGGCGCTTTAGTTGAAAGTAACGACTTGGAGGCACTGGCCAAATATCGACTTAGATGCTGACTTACTCGCTGAGTCAGTTATTGCCTATCAAGATATTCATGATCATTGCTTTATTAAACTAAGCTGTAATAGTAATAGTGTATGCAGTGCATTTGGCATTAAACGACACTTTCAACATAACCCTTTGGGGTCAGTTGAAAAAAACAGCTATGTTTATAATTTATCAGCTTTATTAAATGATGAAAAAAGCCCTAAAAAATTAAACGATTGCCCGCAGTTACTCATAAATATTGAAGCACACAAACGTGTTAGCGAACACCCTAGCAGTACCAATAAAGCATGTTTTGCAACGGTTTACTCTCCGCTTTATCACTTAAATTCAATGTTGGGGGGAACATTAACAGCAGCCCAATTAGAGCACGCATCTTATAAAAAAATGTTATCTTTATTAACAGATATTACAGCGCAATATATTGACGCTTTACTGTTAATCAAAAATGTTAGAATTTACTACTGCAGCTTTCATTCGAGCGCTGCATTTTGCAATTATGAGCAATTTAAAACTCTCGTAGCCCCATATGATGAACAATGTATAACGCAATTAACCCACCAGCACCACCTTATTCATTATCATTGCAGTGCACCTATTTATTTTGATTTCCTTGATAGTAAGAAGTTCTCATTACTATCAATTGATGATTGTGATGATGTTATAGCTATAAAGGCTTTACTGACTCGCTTTCCTGATATTACATTTGTAGGGCTATTGGATAAATTATTATTACCTCGCCCACTTAAAGCAAAAGAAATTGAACGAATTTTTTCATCTTGCAGCCGCCATTTGGATTTTAATAGAGTCATTATCGCCCCAAGCTGCACTCTACCTTTAAGCATTAAAAACAATACATTATTAAAAACATGTTCTATTGTAAAAGGACTGTGAATTAAGTTTATGCCTACGGAAGATAAACAATTGAGCACTATACATGCCGAGTTAATAAAGGCCGTTGAGTTATACCAACAAAACCAATATCAATTAGCGCGGGGGCAGTTTGAGTATGTACTGAGCCAAGATAACTCATGTTTGATTGCACATCGTTATTTGGCCGAAATCGCACTGATAGAAGGCACAGCAAAAAATCACATAGAATCATTGATAGCTTCCTTAGCGGCACACCCAACATCAAGCGAGACTAGCCATACGCTAGGCATGTGCTACCAACAAGCACGCGAGCTGCCCCAAGCAGTTGAGCAATATCGCCATGCACTAGAGGTGCTGTTAAACACGCCACCTAATCATAGTTATAAACCAAAACCAAACGTTGAATTCGATACCGAAATACATGAAAGCTTACTATGGCAAACCCTTGCTCTTTTTCGTCAAGCAAATATTAAATCCTTTGCCACCGCCGGTAGCCTACTAGGCATAATACGCGAAGGCGCAATCCTGCCTTTTGATAAAGACATTGATATTGGGGTTGATTGGGGACAAATGGAGCAAGCCATTACACTTTTAAAAAGCCAAGGTTGGCATGAGCATATGCGATCCTATGATTTAATTAACCCTCGCTGCTTTGCCCACCCCGATGGAGTGACCATGGATCTTTGTGGCTTTGGCGTTGATACCGTCAGTCAGCGTACTATTTGCGGGCTTTGGATGAGTGATATTCCCTTTGAGTGGAATAGAATTACAGAGTATCCAACTATAAATTTAGTCGAAAAAATAACTCCCCATGGCAATGTATGGCATCTAGCCCAACCTGAACTAACGTTAAATGCACTTTATGGAGATTGGCAAACACCCGACCCACTCTTTGATACAATTTTATGTGCAAAAAACATTCGATCATTTTCGTTATTAACCCAGTGCTTTGTGTATTCAAGACTTTATAAATTATGCCTAATGAGCGAATGGGGAAAATTAGAGCACACATTAAACCAACTTTCTTTTTTTGATAAACACGACATATTAATAAATAAACTCACCGATAAAGCCAAAAGTATGCAGACATGACCCTAAACTCAGAAAATAAAAGTAACCATAATACACGCTGCTTAGCCCTGGGTGTGTTTGACTTATTTCATATTGGTCATTTAAATTACTTAAAGTTTGCTAAAGCCCAAGGCAGTGAACTATTTGTTGCTGTTGCGCCAGATGACTTGTGCTTTGAAAATAAAAAAACATTTCCCATCATCAGCCAGCATGAAAGAATGACCATAGTAAGCGCATTGGCGATCGTGGATCATGTGGCCTTAGTACCAAGTCCAATTATAAAGACCCAGAGCGCTTGTAGGTGGATAAAAGCATGGGGAATTAATAAAGTAGTTGTTGGTGGGCAATGGCAAAACAGTGAGCGCTGGAATGAAGCTGCGAATGCATTACAAGCGCATAATATTGACGTTATGTTTGCACCACAAACCCCTGATATTTCGAGTACTGATATTAAGCAAAAAATAATCACATACTGCTCAGAGGTTTTATAATGTGTATACCCAAACCACCTCAAGATGCGAGGTTCTGTTGGAATTAAAAGGGGCTGCCATTATTACAACGTATCATTATTACAACGTATAGTCGTATATTTTTTGCATATAATAACTAAAACTGAAACAACAATATTTTTGAACACACGGATTTAATTTGAATAATTTACGTAAACGCACAGCTCTATTTTTCGAAGGCAACGGTGAATACCGTAAAGTGGGTCATTACATTGATGTATTTCTAATATCATTGATCATGATAAATGTGGTTGCGATTGTGCTTGAGTCTGTAATCAGTCTAGCGCAGCAATATAAACATGAGTTTTTATTACTAGAACTGATCTCTGTGAGTATTTTTAGCATTGAGTATTTATTAAGAGTGTGGTCGTGTGTTGAGCGTATCGAATACACGAGTATGAAATGCAGTAATTTAAAGCGCCGTATTAAATATGTATTTTCACCATTGGCATTAATTGATCTTATAGCGATTCTACCCACCTTATTAATGTTTTTTATTACTTTCGATTTACGCTTCTTGCGGGTATTTAGACTATTACGTGTTTTTAAGCTCACTCGTTACTCAAGAGCAATGCAGCTGCTTTTACAATCATTTCGTGATGAAAGCAGCTCACTTATGGCTGCATTTTTTATTATGGCGGTGGTGCTCATTTTAGCTTCATGTGGGATTTACTTAATTGAACATGATATTCAACCTGATAAATTTGGCTCTATTCCCGCTGCTATGTGGTGGGCAATGGCTACTCTGACAACCGTTGGCTATGGCGATGTGGTGCCCGTTACTCCACTAGGGCGTTTTTTTGGTGGTCTAATCACATTGCTAAGCATGGGCATGGTAGCAATACCTACTGGCTTATTAGCGTCAAGCTTTTCTGAACAACTACGAAAACGTAGGATCATGTTTAGCGATGCAGTACATGAGCGCCTACATGACGGTCAAATTGATGACGACCAAGCAGAGTACCTAGAAAATCTACGCTGTAAATTAGGTTTAAGTAAACAAGAAGCAAATAAAGCAATTAAAGTTCAACTTAGCTCTCGCTCAAAACACTTATACTGTCGCCATTGTGGTGAGCGCCAAGATTAAAGTACGTTATTTTAACCCAGTAGCGCTCGCCAATCATGCTCTAATAACATCGCAACTTCATCGCCAGGGACTGGCTTGCTAAATAAATAACCTTGGAATAAATTACATCCAAGCTTTCGTAAAAAAGCTAATTGCTCTGGTGTTTCAACCCCTTCAGCAACACATTCTTTTCCTAAACTTTTAGCCAGTGCAAGCGTTGACTCTATGATTGCTTCGTCATCACTATCCACCCCTATATCATTAACAAAGCTACGATCGATTTTTAGTACATCAATTGGAAAGCGCTTTAAATAAGTTAATGAGGCATAGCCAGTACCAAAGTCATCCATATATAACTTACAGCCTAACTGCTTAAGCTTAAGCATGCTTTCTTGTGCATACGATGAATCATGCATTAACACAGATTCAGTGATCTCAAATACAACGGATTGAGGTTGTACACCTGCGGTGATCAAGGCTTGACGAATTTCGCTCACCAAGTTTTTATACTCAAAATCCAACGCAGATAAATTAATAGATATATATAGCTGCGGTGAAATTCGTCGCCATTGCTTTAGTTCAATTAAAGCCCGCGCAAGAGTTTGTAACATAATTTTAGTGATTAACCCTATCCCTTCAGCGGCTAAAGCAAACTCTTGAGTCTTATATTCATCATTCTCAGGCCAACGAAGCAATACTTCAAATCCCTCAACCTGCTGGGTATGTGCATTTACAATAGCTTGGTAGTGATTACAAAATTCATGTTCTTGATATGCTTTGGTCAACTGAGACTCTAAATGTAAGGCTTTTTGAACATGAACATTCATTTCTTGCTTGTAGAATTGGTAACATCCTTCTACGCTTTTTTTAGCGTGGTAAAGAGCGATGTCAGCCGCTTTAATTAAGCTTTTATCACTGCTGGCATCATCTGGGTAAATAGCAACTCCAATACTAAGGCTAACATTAAGTGCTTGTTCGTTAGCGACAATATTTTCACTCACGCACTGCATCAGTTTAGCGCAAACTAACAATACCTCTTCTACTTGATTGATATCTTCAACTAGCAGCATAAATTCATCACCACTAAAGCGTGCAATACTGTCTTGAGGACGTATTGTGGCTTTTAATCGTAAGGCTACTGATTTTATAATTTCATCGGCTACGCCATGCCCTAATGAGTCATTAAAGTACTTAAAACGTTTAATATTTATATTTAGTAATGCAACTTTGCAATCATGAGATTTAGCCTGTTCAAGCGCATGCTCAACACGGTCGTTAAATAATGTGCGATTAGGCAAACCTGTTAAAGCATCATAATTAGCCAACAAAAACAATTCATTTTCAGCTAATTTCTGCGCATTAATATCTGTCAAAATAATTACATAGCTTTCTAAACGCTGATCACTTCCTGCAACAGCGCTTATTTTTATGAGTACTTGGCGTGCTTCACCACTTGCTAAATATACTGTTTCTTCTGCAGAATAATGCTCACCAACCAATTGTTTTTTCATGATACGTAAGTAATTCACGCGCACAGTTCGTGCTAGCCCTAAGTTAAGCGAACGACTAGAACGGTACTCTGACGGAAAGTTAAATGCATTTTGCAGTGCTTTATTCGTTGCTAAAATTCGTAAGTTTTTATCTAAAATAAACACCCAATCTCGTGTTTGCTCAAATGCAGCACCAAATAGTCGCGCGTGCTCCTCAAAAACTAATTCGCGTGTCATATTTGTATAAGTGCCCGCAACCTTTATTGGTGTACTGCCTTGCCAAGCAACGACTTTGCCAAAATCTTTATACCAACGCCAATCGCCATTTTTGTGGCGTAAACGGTAAGTGCAATTAAAATAGCCTTTATCCGTAGAAAGAAATTCTAGCCACTCTAACCGAAATGTTTGTTTATCCTGCGGATGTATTTTTGCTAAATAATCGTCTAAATTAACAGCGTCCATATCATAATCGAGTTCATTTTTAAGCCGTGGTTGATAGATAATAGGGCTCGTAGACTGCCAATCCCAAACACCAGAATGACTTCCCTCCAACGCTAGTTTTAAGCGCGCTTCACTCTCTTGGCTTTCTCTATGTGCAGCAAGTAATAATTGTTGTATACGATTACGGCGCATATTCCAAGCACCGGCTAAAGCAAACAAAATTATCGCGTAAAAAACCATAAAGTGAGGCGCTCGCCACAGTGGATACTTCACAATAATATCTAATACTGCGGGCGTAGTATAATCTCCAGTTAAAGGGTCTTTAGCCCAGATTTTTAGTTGATACTCACCAGGATTAAGTTTTGGAAAAAGTACACGATTATTATTTCGTGTATATGATTTTTGACCATCAGAAAGCTGATACTCATAAACAATACGCTCTTGGTAATTAAACGCCATGGCTGAAAAAGCGACTTCAAGACCGATATCATCATGATTTAAAATAACCTGATTAATTGGCTGTTTTAGATCTTCAGATAGCTCTCGCGACATTAGATCGATATTAGTAATATTGACCTTATCAATTAACCCATGCTGTGGATAATTTTCATTCGGGTAGAAGTAAGTAAAGCCTTTTAATGTTCCATAAACAATTTCACCGCTTTTTAGACGTGTAAATGCACCACTGTTAAATTCAGTTGAAACGAGTCCTTCTGATGTTGTGAACTGCTGAAAATGTTGATTCTGTGGATTCAATCGCCAAATACCTTTGTGGCTACTCATCCAAATCATTCCCGCCTCATCCAACACCATGTCATAGAGCAAGGTACCTAATTTATTTTTATCAAGATCTATCGTATAAAGCAGCTTATAGTTACTGGCATCTAATCCAATAAGGCCGTAATTTGAAAATGAAATCCACAATATATTATTGTTATCAACAATATATGACATCACATTGATAGCAACATTTTCATGCTGTTTTGGCACTGAGTAAATTTTTGATAACGCAAAGGTTTGCGGGTCAACGTGGTATAAAATACCTGCATTATAAAATAAAGGCGCGTCTGGTTTTGTTGGTAATGGTGGTAAAAATCCATAAACTAAGAAAGGTTCAAAACTATTAAAATCACCTTCTAATGGCGTAATAATCTGACTATCTAAATTGAAGGTAAACATACCATGATCTGAGTGCACGTAAAAAAGATCACCATTGGGCATTAGTGTTGTTCCGTGAACCCAACCATCAATTAAATGTTGTTTACTAGGTTGCGCACTTTTTGCTGGTGTTACTTCATATGTTTTTGGGTCAAAGCTAAATACCCCTCGATTACTGTGTAGCCACAACTTACCTTTATAAGGCATAACCTTGTAAATGCTAAACTCTGTTGTAAACAAATCAACCTGATAGTCCTTCAAAAACACCTGCCCTTGCAAGGTTTCTAAATCGACCGCAGTTAAACCATTATTTGTTGCTAACCATACTTTATTTTCAAACTCAGCAACTCCCCAAATAGAGGGGTGTGATAAGCCATCTCCTTTCAAAATATTGCTGTTAACATTCTTAAAATGGTAATGATCTGATGGCAAATAAAATGCACCATCACTTTTTGTTGCCACCCACATAGCACCATTACTATCTTTAACTATATCGATAATACTTGCGTCAGAAAGTGAGTAATCGCTATCATTTATTCTCTGGCTTTTAAATAACTCACCGCTCGCTAAGTCATACTTAAATAAGCCTTTGTCTGTACCTAGCTCTACTGATGAATTCTCATTAATAATTTTCCATATATTTAAATCAGCCAGTAGTGTTTTATTTTTAAAAGGGATATCCGGACGTTCAAACATGGTTGGTAAATCACTAATATCTACTTCATATAGACCGCGAACAGCCCCAACCAATAAACGGCCACTCTCGCCTAACGCAAAGGACTTAACATAGTTTTGATATACATGATCGGGGTCACCGCTTAGGTGCTCTAGTGGGCGGTATTCACCACTTAGAATATGATACACATACGCACCAATACTCGTGGCGATAAAAATATAATCTTGGTAATGGAGTAACTCTCGGATGACAGTGCTACGAGTGCGCTCTGGTAGTTCAAAAATCGTTTCTATTTGTCCACTCGCAATATCTAACCTAGCAAAATCCCACCCTCGCCCCATCCACAGTGATTTATCATCAACCGCAATCATGCTAAAAATAGATTGACTAAGTATCTCTTGTGCAGTGATGGGTTTTGATAAAAACTGTTGATAACTGTCGGTACTCGGATCATAGCGAAACAAACCAGCTAGAATGGATGAAATCCAAATATAACCATTTGAATCTTGATAAATACTATCAATGACAGCTTCATCCAATTCCCCATTAGGACCTGCAATGTGCAGCACTTGATAACCATCATAACGATTGAGCCCACCTTCGGTTGCCAGCCAAAGGTATCCATTGTTATCAATCAACATGTTACTGACGTAACTTTGTGATAGCCCTTCACTTGGTGATAATCGTTTTACTTGTGCAACAGCTAAGTGACTAATAGCGATATTGATGGCTAAGAAAAAAAAAGTCATAACCTTAAACCATTTGCTCATTCATAACCCCAAGTTTTATTTTAAATAATTACTCGACCTAATGCTCATTGCTACTATTTTTCGTTGCTGGTAAAAACAAAATAGTGTCGCTAAAGGTTCTGGTAATGTTAACACAAAGTTAAACCCAATTGACCGATAAAAATCAATTAAACTTTGGTATGCAAATGTATAAACTTCTTGCTGTTGACTTTTTATGATCTGGCTAAGTAACTGTCTTGCAATCCCTTTACCACGCCAAGGTGGCGCAACTAATAAGGTAGATAAAAATAAGTGATCACCGCGATTTTGAATTCTACATGCTGCGATTATGTCAAAGTCAGCATAGGCAACCCACACAGCATCTTGTTTGTTTGCTCGTCCTCGCGCGCCATTTGAATCATAAAATTTATTTACTAAAGGCGTTTTTACAGGATCTAAACATTCAAACCTAAGTGCCATGGTTAACTCAGCATAACTGCTAAATATTGCTCAAATTGTTGCTTAAGAAATACTTGGTCAGCAACAGGGCGGCTATGTATGGTGTTATATATTTGTTCGCGAGTGCTTTTTCCACGTTTTATTTGATACGCCCAAAACGATGCTTCATAGTCTAATTGAATTTGATATTTTTGCTCTCTAGGGAGTAAACATAAGTTAAATGACATCAATTACCCGTTATTATTACAAACCATATAAGTGAGCTTAGTATATCAAATAATAATTTAAAACGAGCAAAAAGTAGTAGCTAACCTTGCTCTTTGAGGGATTTAAACGTAAATTAGTGGCGTTTTTTCGTCCTCACCTGGAGACATGTTGATTAAATATATCTTGCAGATTTTCATATTCATTCTATTACTTTCCCCTTGCCGTAGTATGGCTGAAACTAAATATATGACTTTCAATCGACCCGCCGATACACAGCAAGCACGCTATGTTATTGAGTTAATGACGATGGCATATAAAGAGCTTGGCTACGAACTGCATATTATAGACTTCAACCATCAGAGCTCGCTTGCAGCTGCAAATAACGGTACGCTCGATGGTCAACTAGGTCGAGTTGCAAGTATCAATAAAAAATATAAAAACTTACGATTAGTCAATGTCCCATTATTTGAATTTGATTTGATTTTATTGAAAAATTGTCAACAATGTAACTTTGATCAAATAGCTAATATCGCGATTCAATCTGGTTACCCTGCAGCGCAAAACTACCTTGACCAACACCCATATATTGGCGATGTTATACGTGTAAAAAGTGTCACTGCGCAGCTTAACTTACTTACCCAAAAGAAAGTTCAAGGGGCTATTTTACTCGATTTCCTATTAGATACTGCCCACCCAAGTTTTGATGCAAATCAGTTCCACAAAGAAGTATTAATCCCAATTAAAAGCTTTCATTTTTTACATTCACGTCATCAAGCATTAATTCCAAAATTAGAAACCCAATTAAATAAACTAAATAAAAATGGCACAGTGCACTTGCTAAAAAATAAGTACAACCTTAATTAAAAATCAAAATCAGTTTGCTGATTAGGTATTATCGAATCATTCGTCATTGGCACTTTTTGCTGATAACGTTTATATCGCTGCTGGCAGAGGCTTATCACTTTTCTCTTCTGCGCATTCGTGAATGTATTCCATGTAAACCGTTCATCCCGGCTACGATAACACCCTTTGCAATAGCCTCGGTTATTCACCTCGCATATACCTTTACAAGGACTTGGAATATCAAATATTTCAATTTGTTGCATGGTTAACAGTTAATAAAAAACACTAAATTAAGTATAGCCCGTTTTTTAAACGAAAAAAAAGCCGTCTACTAAAAACGGCTTTAATCTATCTAAACGACTTGATAGAGACTTAATTTATTTATAACTTTCGCTACTGTTTAACTCAGCTTTACGTTCAAAAGGCTTTGCGTACATTGCCAACACTAATGACTTTAATTCTTCAGGAACTAACGCCATACGCTGCTCAAACTCTGCGGCATCTTTTTTATCTATAACGGCTTGTTTACACCCACCAGCAATATAATTTCCTGGGTGTAAAAAGAATGAATCAATGATTTGCTCATCGATTGTCTTTGCTAGCTGCTCAGGTGAGTCGCAACCATCTTCAACCGGCTGTCCAAATGCTAGATGCACATGCCCTTTGGCCGCACTAAACCCTTCAACGATACTCGCTATGTCTTCACCTGCTGATTTGGTGTATTTACCATGATGTAGCTTATGATAGAGCTCTTTAGCCTTGGCTATTGCGCACGGCTCATATTGGTAAGAGATAGACACAGGTACAATTTTTAATTCGCGAATATATTCAGAGAATTCTTTTTTCTGCTTCCGCCCCTGTAATTGCAACATTTTCAGCAATGCAGGGTCTGTTTGATCAAATCCATCTTTTGCACGCCCTTCTTTTTGTGCAATCCAAATTGAATTACCACCGATTAATGAATCATAAATATAAGCAGAAAGGTGTGACAAAGCACGAAACATCTCTTTTGGGGCTTTAATAGAACGCTTTACAATAAAACTCTTATTTAAGCGCATTAGCTCTGTAATATAAGGGATTTGCAGTAGGTTATCGCCAATAGCAATACGCACTGTTTTCATCTTATAGCTAAATAACCCCCAATTAACTAACGCTGGGTCCAATACAATATCGCGATGATTTGAAATAAATAAATAAGCTTGTTTTGGATCTAGTTTATCAAGTCCAGAAAATGTTACCTCTGACGTTGTCCGCTTAACTAACA
This sequence comes from Pseudoalteromonas porphyrae, assembly GCF_001298125.1. Lineage (NCBI taxonomy): Bacteria > Pseudomonadati > Pseudomonadota > Gammaproteobacteria > Alteromonadales > Pseudoalteromonadaceae > Pseudoalteromonas > Pseudoalteromonas porphyrae. The sequence goes on from NZ_LHPH01000012.1 coordinate 58,991, forward strand.
TTGCTAAATATCTAGATACTTCTTGTTGAACTTCCTCAACAGTGGATATAGCGCCCCATTTTTTACGTAATTGACGCCTAACAAGCGCACGAGAAACAATCGAGAATGTAGATAAAAATCGCGGCAGATTATATTTAGCTAACACATCAACAAACGCATTATCATCAATTAAGCGTGCCACTGATGCGGCCACTTCATCATCATTGTAGGGTCTTATATCGGCGTACTTATCCACGAGCTCACTCATTTGTGCATCTTTAAAGTTAAAAAAACGGCACGCAATCGCGTACCGTTTATATTCTGTTGACGATTATAACTCAGGCAATTGAAAATGCGAACTAAGTCATTAACTTAGTCATCTATTGATGTTAAACAAAATCATCAAAACCCTTTAATAACAATTAGCTATGTAATGCTCTTACCAGTAGTTCCATATTTACCAATAGCAAATTTGACTACTAAACGTACCATTAATGTCAGTAAAATGACCCCACTGAGCAAAGTTAACCAATGCGGCAATACCTGGTGCTCCTCACCTAGCAATGGCGTAACTACAAAACCAAATTCAGCAACAAGGTAATCAGTTAAAAAGCCAAACAGTAATGCAACGCCTATTACCCCTGTTAAATAGGCTGCAACCGCTCGCCTACCAAGTTCGTTTGCTACAACGCCAAGAGTAGCTATGTTGGTTGCAGGGCCCGCCAACATAAAGACCAAAACTGCCCCTGGTGCAACACCACTTAATAATAATCCAGCCGCAATAGGGGTTGAGGCAGTGGCACAAATATACATTGGAATACTAATCAATATCACCACTAGCATTGCCAAAATACCACTCCCCCACTGAGTTAAAAATGACTCAGGTACGAAAGTTTGAACCAATGCCGCAAAAAATAAACCAATCATGAGCCATTTCATTGTATCTGATAGCAACTTATTACAACTAAAGCTTACTGCTTGTTTAAACTTCTCCCATTGCGTATCAGTCACCGTGTCTGTCGTATCACAACAACTTGGTTCATTAATTTGTTTGGCTGTCTCTGCGCTTGGTGCGCAACATGTCTCACTTTCTACCTTTATTGAACCTGTACTTGATGAACAACAGCTAGGTTTTACTGTCGGTTCAGGTTGTTTCTTTGAGCAGCAACTTGGTTTCCCCGCTAAGCCCTCATCACTTTTTAGATCAATTGGTTGCTCATCCTTTGTATCTCGCCCAACTAAAACACCTGCAACGATTGCGCTACAAATTGCTGCGATTGGACGAATAACGGCCATAAATGGGCCCAATAAAACGTATGATACAGATACCGAGTCAACCCCAGTTTCTGGCGTTGAGACTAAAAATGCAGTTGTTGCGCTTTTTGACGCGCCCGCACGTCTTAACCCTATGGCAGCAGGGATAACACCACATGAACATAAAGGCATTGGCGCACCAATCAGTGCGGCTTTAACCGTGGTCCAGAAACCTTCTTTCCCCAAATGCTTGTTAAGAAAGTTAACAGGTAAATAAACATTAAGCATGCCAGCGATCAGCAAACCAAGCATTAACCAAGGTGCAGATAATAAAAATAGCTGCCAAAAATTATTGAGTAAGTCCATCGATATCCTCCAAAGTAGTTAATATAGAGCAGTTATCTGCGGGCTCTTCACCGCCACAGCATTTGTCAGCTAAAACAGATAATGACTGATGAAAGCGCGTTAATTCAGCAATGCGCACTGCAACAAGATCTCGCTTTTGTAAGGTTAAATTTTTAACTTCGTGGCATGAATGCTGCTGTTTATGAAATTTAATTTGCAGTAACTCTTTAATTTCTGACAAACTAAAACCGACATTCTTTGCGCGTAAAATAAACTTCATTTGTTTTAAGTCTGACTGGCTATAATCACGATACCCAGATTGTGTCCGCGATGTAGCCGTTAACAAAGCATGCTTTTCGTAGTACCTTAATGTATCTGTTGAGACACCTAACTGGCTTGCAAATTCGCCTATTTTCATCATCGTCTCCAATGAATTTTTATCAACTTTTACTTACTATAAACCTTAGAGCACACACTAAGGTCAAGTATTTATAATTTTTATTTTAAAGGAAATAGTATGAATATCACTCTACTCGATAGCGATACTTTAGCAGGCACTTCACTTAAGCCTTTTCAAGAGCTTGGTAAGTTTAAAAGCTACCCTCTAACGAGCACTGAGCAAGTTATTACTCATAGCCTAGGTGCCGATGTGTTGATCACTAATAAAGTTGTACTTAATCGCGAGACGCTCGCACAACTCCCCGCAGTTAAACTTATTTGCGTTGCAGCAACTGGCACAAATAATGTCGACTTAATCGCAGCGAAAGAGCTTGGCATTGCAGTCGCCAATGTAGCTGGATATTCTACACCTAGCGTTGTTCAACACACTTTTGCATTAATTACTAACTTGCTCGGTAATACACATCGCTATATTAATGATTGCCAACAGGGGCAGTGGCAGCAAAGCCAAATGTTTTGCCGTCTTGATTATAGTTTTAACGAAATTGCGGGTAAAACATTAGCGATTATTGGTTATGGTTCATTAGGTAAAGCCGTTGCAACTGTAGCCAATGCATTTGGCGCACACGTCATTCTTGCTGAGCGTAAAAACCATCCCGTTAGGCAAGGCCGCACTGAATTTTATCAAGCAATAAAAAGCGCTGATATTATTAGCGTACATTGCCCTTTAACTGATGAAAGCCGAGATCTAATTAGCGCAGAAGAGCTAAGTATGATGAAGCCCTGTGCTATTTTAATTAATACAGCCAGAGGCGGTATTGTAAATGAAACTGACTTAGCCCATGCACTCGCTGAGAATCAAATTGCTGCAGCTGGGGTTGATGTGTTAACGAAGGAGCCTGCCACTGACACTAACCCGCTAGTAAGTTATCAAGGCCATAACTTAATTTTAACCCCTCATATTGCATGGGCCAGTGAAGAGTCAATCATTCGCCTAGTTAAACAGATAAGCTTGAATATCAGTGCATTTAGCCAAGGTGAGAGCCGAAATAGACTGGTCTAATAGACTAATTATTAGTTATAAATACCAAGCCATATGCTATTCACACATCGTATATGGTTTCAAAAAACCTAACACACTGATTTTAAACAAGCTAAAAACTTGGCCAGCTATTTGCTAAATATTCAATAATAAATACCGTACTTAGCATCAGGGCAAATATAATGAAAAAAACACTTTTAATCGCAGCACTTACAATACCATTTTTAACTGGATGCGTTATTGCAGTATCAGATGGTGAAGCAGAAACACATTGGGCAGGCAGTGATACATCTAGCTGGGAAAAGCACCACAAATATAATCGAGAGGCTATTGCAAATATTGATTTAGATAGCAGTTATCAATCTGTTTTAAGTAAACTTAAAACGCCTAACTTCTCTGAGCTGTTAAAAAAGAATGATGATGTGTATCAGGTGTTATTTTACGCCACTCACAGCATTCACTCTGACGGTAAAATGACCAAAGATGAGTGCACTGCGCTTGTATTTAAAAATGAGAAACTCATTGGGGTGGGCGATACCATCTATAAATCACTTAACTAACATTTATACCAATCTGCGTAGATATGGGGTCTATTTAACGACAAGAAAATTGCGCTATACCTAGGCAGAAATTTTTATATCTAGGGCGTGTTGACCTTTCGTGATTAATTTTGCAGCAGTATGTTTGGTATTTAGGCAAGACAGCGCCTATGCAGTGTGGTTGTTCCCCATAAATAGGCGATAACGCAGTATAAATGCCAAACATGCGCTGCCCAAAGGGTTCTTCCTAGGGGCGATTGACTCTTTGTTGCTCGGTTTTGACTTAGCCCGCTAGGTTACAAACCTCGCGCCGCGATTAAATCGCCCCTAGATTGAACAAATTTCAATCCACAAAGGTCAACACGCCCTAGTTGTTCTAAATAAAAAATTTTTAACGACGTTATAGCGTGATTTAATTCGTTAAATTGTTCAAATATTTATGCAGATTGGTATTATCTGCCTAAACCACCTCAAGATGCGAGGGTCGTTGGAATTAAAAGCGATTTAGACAAGACATTAGTTGCAAGTAATAGTGGTTCTATTTTTAAAATCAACCCCTTATAAAAGTAACGCAGTATAAATCGCTTTTAAACTAACCCATTGGGCGGTTCACAGGCACCTGTGAAACGCTGAATTCTGCATCTTGAGGTGCCTTGGGTATATTGCGCTGGGTAGATAACAATCTACCCATGATTTTATTTTAACTAACTACAACATTGAAAGCTTTTAAAAACCTAACTCGCTCTTTTATTATTGCGTTCGAATGACACGCGCAACAATGATATCTCGACCAGCATCTTTCGCTTGATATAACCCTAAATCAGCCTCTTCTAACAGTGTATGTTCGCCATATACTTGGCCGCACTCTGTTGTCGCAACACCAATACTTATTGTTATATGATCAGCATTTAATGATGCCTTATGCGGAATATTCAATCCGTTGACTGCATCTCTTAACTTATTTGCAAACTGCAACGCTTCATTTTTTCCCATATCGGGTAAAACTGCAGCAAACTCTTCTCCCCCATAACGCGCAACAAAATCACTTGCACGCTCACATTCGCCCACTAATGCATGCGCAATACGTTTCAAGCAGTCATCTCCAGCACGGTGGCCATAACAATCGTTGTAACGTTTAAAGTGATCTATATCCATAAGTAAAACTGATAATGGGGTTCCAGCTCGGCGGCTTCGTCGCCACTCCCGAGATAAGTTTTCATCCAAATAACGCCTATTTGGGATTTCCGTCAAACCATCAATGGATGCTAGCATTTCAAGTAAGTCATTTTTCTGTTTTATAAGTAATTGATTTCTGACACGAGCTTTTACAATTGTAGGGCTAAAAGGTTTTGCAATATAATCCATAGCACCTAGTTCAAACCCTTTAGCTTCATCATCATGACTTGTATTGGCCGAAATAAAAATAACGGGGAGAGCTTGAGTTGATGGATTTTCTTTTAACTGAATTAATACCTCATAGCCACTAATACCAGGCATCACTATATCAAGTATAATTAAATCAACCGCTGTCGATTTTAAAAAAGTGAGTGCTTTTTCACCATTTTCAACCAAGAAAGTATCATGCTCACTTGCAAGTGTTTTCTCCAATACCAATCGATTTAGAGGATCATCATCAACAATAAGTATTTTAGCTCTTTTTAACATCTGCTAGTCCTTGTATCTGGATATAAGCCATGGCTTGTTTTAACTCCTGTATAAGTTGATCCTGTAATAATGGATCGGCTTCTTTCAAGGCGCGTAACTTATACTCTAGTTGCTTAGCCAACTCTGAGAGCCTGCAAAATCCTAGGTTTCCTGATACGCCTTTAATGCTATGCACTAACCGTTCCAGTTCTCTTGGTTGATTATATGTTATTAATTTATTTAGGTGGTCATTACATAATTTAGCAAACTTCCCCAGCATAACCAGTAATAAATCACTATCACCGGAGAATTGTTCCAATGCAAAAGGTTCATCATAAAAATTGGGAATTTCAATTTCAAGATCATTAATTGCTTGCAATAAAGTAGGGGCTATAACGGGCTTTGTTAGGTGTTTGTTCATTCCTGCAGCTAATGAACGATCCTCGTCTGCTTGTTCACAATGCGCCGTTAGCGCAAAAATCGGCAGCTGCTGTTGATCATATTGCTTACGCAGCAATTGCGCTGCCTGTAAGCCATCCATTTCTGGCATTTGTATATCCATTAGAATGAGATCTGGCATTATTTTCTTGACTAACTCCAAGCCTAACAAAGCACTTGTCGCCGTAAGTACATTAATATTAGCTTGAGTTAAAACATTACTAATAATATCGATATTAAGCTGATTATCATCAATCACAAGCACTAACATCCCTTTAATGTTTAGGGGTATCGGCGCTTTTACTTCGGCATTACTAAATAATGCCACAGGTTGCATAAGACGCTGTACTAATGCACTGCTTTTAATAATGTAAATAGGAATATTAGCAATAGAGGGCAGCGTTATCGTTTGACTAGTTTGAATAACGTAAAGGGATATATTATGTGTGATTATTGCAGCTTTTTGGTATTCGCAGCTCAGTAACGTTGATACGTCAACATCGCTGATTATAACTTTCTGGTAATCAGTGAGCATTACATTTTTACCTACGTCCGCGATACGGCTAAAATGTAAGTCTGTCATTGGTGCAAGCGCATTCGATAAATTCGTTTCAGCCTGATCGTAAACAACTAAGGTGTTACGCCACAGAATTGGCACCTCTGCATCAGGAGCATTGAATGCAATGCTGAAATAAAACTCGCTCCCCACTCCTTTTGCACTTTTTAGCGCAATTTCAGAACCCATTAATGCAATTTCGTGCTTTACGATGGCTAACCCTAAGCCTACACCTTGGTGGGTACGTGTCAGTGATTCATCACCTTGGGTAAATGCGTCAAATAACCGACTTTGGTCAGCTTTACCAATACCTATTCCGGTGTCAATCACCCTAAAGCAAACATGCTGTAGTGCAGAGCCAGTCTCTCTACTTTGCAACTTGAGAGTGACGCATCCTCGCTCTGTAAATTTAACTGCATTTGTCAGCAGATTACCCAGAACTTGCTCTAAACGAATATAATCACCAATCAATTGCGCTGATATATCAGGGTCAACTTCGATCTTAAATGTCAATCCTTTTTGCTGGCATAGCCCGGTCAATAAGCTTTCGCAGCTATCAATTAATGTTACGAGATCAAACGTGACCATTTCTAGGCGGACTGAGCTATTTTCTACACGAGCAAAATCGAGCATTCGATTTAACATCGTTAATAAGCTTTGTGCTGAATTCTTTGCTTGCACTGCATATTGCTGTTGTTGGTTTGTGATCCCCTGCTGAGTGATCATGTCAATCAACCCAGTAACTGCGTTTAGAGGCGTACGTATTTCATGGCTCAAATTAGCGATAAAGCGACTTTTAGCTTCGGTTGCCCGCTCAGCATCCTGTTTAGCTTGTGTCAAAGCGCTAATATCTTGAATATGAATAACATAATAATAAGGAGCTTGCTGAGCATCCCACACTAACGACACACTGAGTTGCCACCAGCTTTGCAGCTCTTGTTGCGCAAGAGTAAGATGGTAAACCTTCTTTTTTTCACTCAATAATAATGCAAGCAGTGACTCAATTTCCTGCCATTGGCCTGCCCCAAATAAATCAGCTAAAGGCATTGCCTCCTCAGCTTGCTCAATCTTAAAAAGCTTACGGGCAGTTTTATTCAATTGTAATACGGTATGCTCAAGTGACAGCAAAATAACACCGTTTGCAGCATATTCAATAGCGCTTCTAAACTTTGATTCAGAAGCCCTTAATGCTAATAAAGCCTGTTGCTGCGCTGTAATATCACGGCCAATTCCCATGGTCCCCAATAAATGGTTTTGATCATTATAAAAAGGCGCGATTGTTAATTGAAACGTTTGCTGCGGTGTTTCTATTCGTTGTTCTGCTTTACTTCTCGTTTTTAAAACATGCTGCTCTAACTCATTAATATGATGGCTATCATCGCTGATATCACAAAGCTGCTGGCCCACCAGCTGACCTTGCTCAATGCCTATGTATTTTTCATATGCACGATTACACCCTAAAAATGAACCGTCGATATTTTTAAAGTAAATTAAGTCAGGTACGCTATTTAGCATAGTATTAAGTAATGCTAAATGGCGTTCTTTTGCTTCATAACTACGTGCCAACTCTCTCGTTTTTATTTTTACTTGAGCATCTAGTTCAGTATTTGCTAGCTGTAAGGATTCTACTAATTGCTGATTTTCATTAAGCACTCGTTTTATTCTGCTAAACCAAGGCTGCCAATTTATGGGTATACGATAATCTAAATTGTCACTATAGCGCTCATCATTTTGCTCAAGGAAAGCCATTAAATACGTCATTGGCTTAACAAAAATACGACGACTTAGCCAAAACACCACACTGAACATCATCACTAAAAAAACACTTAAAAAAACAAACTCTATAATGACCTCATAGCGAATAGGCGGCACCAACTGGTAATGAGATTCAAAATATGCGGCATAAACGGGTTGCCGTTTTTTATCTTGAAAAACAACTAAATTATCACGACTGTCCCACTCTCCTTGCATTGGTTTTACCGGTCTTGAAGATGACCAATACTGATCAAGCTCAGAGACATTTCCAATCTCATTCACAGAGCTGGCAATAACCGTATTCGTCTCAGTTAAAAATATATACTCACCGTTTTTTGATGATATTTTTCTTAACCAATCAGAAACAGCCCCCAGATCATAGATTAAAATTATATAGTCTTGACTACCTTGCTCTCGCTGCTTACCTATCGCAAAATACTTTTTATCATCAAGCTTAATAATGCGGCTTGAGGAAAGCATGTTTTCTCTAAAATCAGGACGCAAACCACCATCAAGTATCTGTGTTAATAAGATACTGCTATCGTCATCCCGACGCTTAACATACGCAAAACCTTGCTCATTTACATAAGCAACAGCCGCCAATGACTGAATTAATGACAGCGCTGTATTAAAAGCAGGCCCTAGCGCAATTACATGCTGCCATTTTGCGAGCGCATTAGGTGTTGAGGAAAATTGTTCTTGGCCTACAATCTCCCCTCCACCAGAGGGAATTTTGCGATAATAATAGTTTTCTAATTGATTAACATCTTCTAACCACTGGCCGTCAAATTGATAAGATAAGGGTTGTTCATATTGTAAAAATAAAGTGCTGACTAAGTCTTCCGCAGCTTCCATACGATATTCAAGTTGTGCTGCCAGTGTAATAAAGTCTGCTTCACGTTTAGCAACCGTTCGATCTAATTTAATAGAATATAAATGTAAGCAGAGTAAAAAAGCCACTAGCAGTGGCACTATAAGCGCAACGGCTAATGAGCGGTAATAGTGTTTTAATGGTAAAAAGTCCAACAGACTGCCTATTTCTTGACCCAATAATCAGAGTTTAGATTATCGAGCCAAGTACATTCACGCAAGTTATAAATTTTCTTCCGCAAATGAAGCTAAGCGACTACGAACAACACCATTGAGGTTCACGGTAGCACTGCCCTCAAAGTCCTTAAAGCGCTCGACAATATAGGTTAAGCCCGATGTCACTGGGGTTAAGTAGTTACTATCTATTTGTGCCAGATTACCTGAACAAATTAACTTTGTCCCTTCACCACAACGGGTGATAATCGTCTTTAGCTGTGACGCAGTCAGGTTTTGACTTTCATCTAAAATAACCACTGCATTTTGAATGCTACGACCACGCATAAAGTTAACTGATTTAAACTGTACATTCGCTTTTTCCATAATGTAATTACGACTTGATATTGGGTTTTCATCCCCTTTATGGAGCACTTCTAACGTATCTGTAATTGCAGCTAACCATGGCGCCATTTTCTCCTCTTCTGTACCTGGTAAAAAGCCAATTGATTCTGCGATTTCAGGGGTGTTGCGAGTAACGATTACTTTATCGTAAATACCTTTTTCAATAATCATTTCAAGAGCGCTGGCCAGTGCTAATAAGGTTTTACCGCATCCTGCTGGGCCAGTTAAAATGACTAACTCAATATTAGGGTCTAGCAACGCATCAAGGGCCATACCTTGGTAAATGTTTTTTGGTTTAACACCCCACGCAGATTGATGCATCAAACGTTCAACACCAATATCTTTGAGCATTATGTGTTGATCATCATACGATTTAACTCGCGCTGCAAAATGGCCGTTGTCATCAAATAAATACTCATTACAAAACACACCTGGAATGAGGCTTTTTGCTACTTTATGAAAAGTATCTCTACCATGTTGCTGCGTTTCACACTCGCCAACATGTTGCCAAAAATCACCGGTGATTTTTTGATAGCCACTGCTTAAGAGTGCAATATCATCAATGAGTTGGTCGGTGCGGTAATCTTCAACGTATTTAAGCCCTGCCCCCTTGGCTTTCAAGCGCATATTGATATCTTTAGTGACCAATACAACTTTGACATGTGCGTGCTGCTTTTGTAAATGCACGGCACAATTAATAATACGATGGTCATTTTCATTTCCCGGTAAACCAGAGATCGAATCTGCAAATAAATGGTCGTTAACAATGATTAGTGTGCCTGCAGATGACGCTTTAGCCTTTTTATTACTAGGTAACGCAACGCCTTTGAGCATTTGTTCTGGGGTTGCATCTTTGAGTACTTCATCTAAACCGCGAATGGCCACACGTGCATCGCGGCTAACATCATGCTTACGGTCTTTAATATGATCCAGTTCTTCTAGAACGGTCATTGGAATAACGACGTCGTGTTCTTGGAATGATAAATACGCGAGGGGTTCGTGAAGCAATACATTGGTATCTAGCACATACATTTTACTATCAAGGTTCGAAGCTTTTTCCATAGCACTTTCCTTACGTTTTATGATTTTTATGCTATACCCAACTAACTAAGTAAAACGAGTTAACGCTAAGCTCATAACACTTAATTGCTAAGGTATATTGTAAGTTTAGCTTAGTTGTCATAAAAGACCCTTTTATGACAAAGCTTTTTTAGTTTGAAATTAGTCAATTAAACATGTGCGTTAATAGGAATAATGCGCAGTTACTAAATTAATTAAAAGTGAGCTAGTTAGCGCCTTGCAGTGGTGTTAGGTTACAGGTAACATAGCCGCCTTTTTCTTCATAGACGAGACATACATGAATTTTTCCTTAGGTCAGCGTTGGATCAGTGATACAGAGTCAGATTTAGGATTAGGCACAGTCGTTGCCCTTGAAGGCCGACAGGTCAGCATTTTATTCCCAGCCAGTGGCGAAAACCGTGTTTATTCAATGCAAGAAGCACCGGTTACTCGCGTGGCATTTAATCCTGGTGATGTGATCAAAAGCGTTGAAGAATGGGAACTTGAAGTCGAGTCAATTGAACCTATCGGTGATCTACTTTGTTATCATGGCACTCGTGTCGATAACGGTGAAAAAGCACAATTAAAAGAAACTTTTTTAGATCACTTTATAAAATTTAATAAACCACAAGACCGCCTATTTGCCGGCCAAGTTGACCGTTTTGATCGTTACACATTGCGCTACCAAACCTGGCAACATCAATTTGAACGCCAACAATCCCCCATTAAAGGACTGATTGGCCAAAGAGCAAGCTTAATACCGCATCAGCTTTACATTGCTCAAGAAGTAGGCAAACGATTTGCACCACGCGTATTATTGTCTGACGAAGTGGGCCTTGGTAAAACTATTGAAGCAGGTATGATTTTACATCAACAAATCATCAGTGGCCGTGCCAGCCGTGTATTAATCATAGTACCTGAAAATTTACAGCATCAATGGTTAGTCGAAATGTTGCGCCGCTTTAACTTACACTTCTCTATTTTTGATGAAGAACGTTGCGACGAAGCATTTGCTGATTCACCCAATGTATTTGATACCGAACAATTAGTGCTTACCAGCCTTGAATTTATAACCAAGAAAAAACGCTGGTTTGAACAAGCAACCATGGCAGATTGGGATTTACTTATTGTTGATGAAGCGCATCATTTAAGTATTGCCAATGGCAAGCAAAGTACTGAATATCAACGTATCGCTGAATTAAGCCAAGACATTCCTGGGTTAATATTATTAACCGCAACTCCTGATCAATTAGGTCACCGTAGCCATTTTGCGCGTTTACAGTTACTCGACCCTGATCGTTTTTATGATTACGATGCCTTTGTAGAAGAAGAAAGTAATTACAAGCACATTGCAGAGGCAGCCAATCAATTACTTCAAGACAAAGCGCTTGATGATAGCGCCAAAGCCACATTAATTGAGCTGTTAAAAGAAACCGATATCACAGGTATCCTTGAACAAGCACAAAGTGGTGATGAAGCGGCTCGTAAAGAAATTTTAGCCATGCTATTAGATCGCCACGGCACAGGCCGTATCTTATTTAGAAATAGTCGCAGTGGCATTGATGGTTACCCTAGTCGTAAGCTCCATGCTTACCCTATGGAAATACCAAAACAATATAAAACAGCAATGTCCGTACTTGGCAATATGAGCGGCATTCAAAATGCTCAGTTAAGTGCACAACGCGCACTCTTTCCTGAAAAAATATTTCAAGAGTTTGAAGGCGAAAGCGCAAGCTGGGGGATGTTTGATCCTCGCGTAGATTGGCTGATCAACACCCTTAAAACTCTCAAACACGAAAAAGTATTACTGATTTGTGCTAAAGCAGAAACGGCGATTAGCTTAGAGCAAATATTGCGTGAACGTGAAGCGATTAAAGCCTCAGTATTCCATGAAGGTATGTCGATTATTGAACGCGACCGCGCTGCTGCATTTTTTGCTGACGAGTACGACAACGCACAAATATTGTTATGCTCTGAAATTGGCTCTGAAGGTCGTAACTTCCAATTTTCACATCATTTAGTCTTATTTGATTTACCGCTAAACCCTGATTTATTAGAACAACGCATTGGCCGTTTAGACCGTATTGGTCAAACGCAAGACGTCAATATCCATGTGCCGTATTTTGAAAACACTGCACAAGAAGTGCTACTGCGCTGGTATAACGAAGGCCTAGATGCCTTTGAGACCACGTCAACCACAGGCCAAATGCTCTATAAAGAATTTAGTGAAGATCTGCTTGAATTTATTTCAGCGCACAACTGCGATGAAGATGAACTTGATCCATTACTTGAGCAAGTTGCCAACCAAAATGCTAAATTGCGTAAGCAAATGGAAAGCGGCCGTGACCGTTTACTTGAGCTACATTCATCAGGTCAAGGTGCCGCTGATTCATTAGTAGCTGATATTGAAAAGCTTGATAACCAGTTTGAATTGCCAAGTTATATGATCAATGTATTTGATACCTTTGGCGTCAGCCAAGAAGATAAAGGTGAAAATACCATAATCCTAAAGCCAACAGAACACATGCTAAACCCATCGTTCCCAAGCTTAAAAGATGACGGTATAACCGTAACATTCGACCGTGATACCGCGTTATCACAAGAAGATGTTCACTTTATCAGTTGGGATCACCCTATGGTGCAAGGCACCTTAGACATGATTTGTGATGATGACTTTGGTACCGCCTCTGTTGCGCTTCTTAAAAACAAAAAGTTACCACCGGGAACTTTCTTTGTTGAGCTAATTTTCTTAGGCGAAGCGATGGCACCAAAAGCTCTACAAGTAGGTCGTTTTTTACCACCAACACCGATTCGTATTTTGCTTGATAAAGCGAGTAATAATTTAGGTGAAAATGTTGGGTTTGATGGATTTAATCAGCAGCTCTCTGCTGTTGGCCGTCAAACAGCAAGTAAATTAGCCGGAGCATTACAAAGCGCAATTCATCCAATGATCAAAACCGCGCAAGCAATGGCGCAAACAAAACTTGAAGTGATCCGTGCCGCTGCCCTTGAGAAAATGCAACATTCACTCGCTGAAGAGCAAGCTCGCTTAGCGGCGCTGAAACAAATTAACCCAAACATTCGTGAAGAAGAGCTGACTTTTTACGACAAGCAACGCACTGAGCTAACCACGCATATTGAAAAAGCGCAGTTAAAACTTGATGCTATTCGCTTAATCGTGGTTTCTCACTGATCATAGCTTTAGCTCGAAGTTATAAGTTATAAGCTATAAGCTATAAGCTATAAGCTATAAGCTTTAGAAAAGCGCGGTGTATTAATTTATACCACGCTTTTTTAACCTTCAAACAAATATTGTAGCCAACATAAACGCTTACTTGAAAAGGAATCAAGCCTAGTGATTGTGAAATAAGGATGACTACACTAAAATGCAACGCTTGTGAATCGCTGAGGTCTATCGTGTTACTTAATTACAACCCCCCGCTCGATCCGTATTTAACCATTGTTTATCAGGATGATGATTTACTGATTGTAAATAAGCCCAGTGAGCTATTAACAGTACCCGGCAAAGATCCTAAACACGCAGACTGTTTAATTGCCCGTGTTAATCGTGTATTCCCCACCGCTAAAATTGTTCATCGTTTGGATATGGCAACCTCTGGGATTATTTGTTTAGCGATGAATAAAGCCGCTCATCGCCATGTAAGTATGCAATTTCAAGAACGTCAAACAGCTAAGCGCTATATTGCTCGTGTGTACGGCAAGCTTAAACCTGAAACTGGATCTGTAGATTTACCCCTTATTTGTGACTGGCCTAACCGCCCAAAACAAATGGTTGATCATGATAATGGTAAGCCTTCCTTGACGCATTACAACGTACTGGAATATGAAGCACACGCAACGCGCGTAGAGTTAACGCCAATTACAGGTCGCTCTCATCAATTACGCGTCCATATGCTATCGTTGGGTCACCCTATTTTAGGTGATAGGTTGTACGCTCACCCTGATGCGTTAAGTGCAGCACCACGCTTGCAGTTACATGCGCAAATGTTGCAACTCACCCACCCTATCACTGAACAAACTATGATCTTTGAAGCTGAACCTGATTTTTAATTGCATCGTTTGATTGATAGAAATTACGCTAAACTTTTTACAATTAAAGCCGATAACCATATATTGATTCATTGCACGTGGTTACTATGATTATTGGCAAAAAATTAAAAAACCATCAATTAATCAGCTTTGTCGGCTGTTTAATGTTGGCAGCGCCCCTCCTTGCGGCTGATTTCATTGCGCCAACACCATGGTCAACTATTGCTAGCAGTGATTTAGCACGCTTAATGCCTGATGATGAAGTAAAACCCCTACTCGCTGGCGAAACAGAGTTTACAACGTTATACCGTCAACATATGAGTGCTCAACAACGTGGTGTGGTTTTAATTATTCCTGATTGGCAGCATTTACCAACGAATAATGACGGTGTTAATTTTTTGCGTACTGAGCTAAATGATTTAGGCTACGCAACTATTGCAATGACAGTCCCTGATATAGATTGGTACGCCAACGATAGCACCGTCAACGATAGCACCGTCAACGATAGCGCCATCAACGAAACAGAAACCACAACACCCGATCCCCAAGAAAATACCGAAGCACCAACTAATACTCCTACAAATGATGCGCTAGAACAAGCCTCTGCACCAATGGCTTCACCCAAGCATGTAGATGCAATTCCTATGATCAGCAACGCGATTATTGATAACTATAAGCTTAACCTTATTTCGCGATTTAACGCCTTGTATGAAAGTGCTTTAAATGAAGATGGGAAAATAGTCGTAGTGGCTCAAGGTGCCAGTGCTGGGGTTTTATTAGAGCATTATGCAAGCTTTCCAAGCACAAATATTGATGCATTTATTAGCCTTAGTAGCTATTTACCAAACACGGAGCGAAATAAAAAGCTCAATGCAACAATATCAACGATTAGCCCACCACTGTTGGATGTTTATTACAGCGTTGATAATTCCAACTTGTTGTTAAGCATTGCCCAAAGAAAGCGTTGGGTAAAACGTCATAGTAAATATGATTACCGCCAACGTGAGTTATTTGGTTTACGCTCAGCGCCGGAGCAACATGAGCGATTAACCAAAGAGGTGGACGGTTTTTTACGCCGCCTTTTTTAAGTACTCATAAGCCGATTGAATATCTTGGCTTTTTTTCACAGCCAGTTCCATCATATGCTTAGGTAAGCCTTGAGATACTAATTTATCAGGGTGATGTTGCGCCATTAATTTACGATACGCTACTTTTACATCACGCTCACTCGCTTCATTATTTAAACCCAACAACGCCAAGGCTTGAGTGCGGCTCATGCCATTATTGGGTGGAACATGATGACCTGAGCCTTCTCGATAGCTACTGCTTTGACCTTGCTGACGATTTTGCTGTTGTTGATAGCGCTGTTGCTGCTGGCGGAATGAAAACTCAGCCTGATACCGCTTAAGTACAAACGCAAAATGTGTTTTTGAAATACCCAAATGCTTGCTGACTTCTTGTAACAGCTCTTTTTCTTGAGCGGCAAGCACACCGTCAGAAAATGCCATTTGGATTTGAATTTCTAAAAAAAGCTGCAGTAAATCATGACGACGAGCAAAGCGCTCTTTAAAATCATAAACCGTTTCTTTTAATGAAAAGTCAGCTTCTTTACCTGCTTTAAATGCACCTTGTGCTTCTTTACGGTCATCGCCCTTTAAACCCATCTCATCCATAAATAGACTGGCAGCACGAATATGAGTTTCACTGACTCGTCCATTTGATTTCGCTATATGCCCCATAACAGCAAAACAGCTTGAAAAGAACAATGCTTGGCGTTGATTTATATCATCATCACCTTTAAATAAGTTTGAAAAGCCACCCGCTTTATCAAAATTTTTCTTGAGGCTTTTATCAAACATATGCCCTAAATATAGGCCTATAAACAATCCAACAATACGCCCAAACATAAAACCAAAACAGGCACCTAAAATTTTACCCCACATGAGGTGCTCCTCTTACATGTTCATTTAATTGCGCTAACCGTTGCGGGGTACCGACATCATTCCACATACCAATGTACAACTGTGTCGATACATCACATTCGTTCAAACGCATGCGTAACAATGGCCCTAAAGGCAATACGCCGCCTTGTAAACCATCAAAAAAATGACGCTGAAACCGACTAATACCCGAAAAAGTATACTTTTGACTTTCAGGGCCCAAGTGACGCAAAGTAAAATCCCCATCAGGGTTATGCGCAGGGTTTTCAACAAGTACGATATGCCCTTCACCAATATCTAAATGTAATTGCGCTAATGAGCTTATATCGTAATCGGTAAATATATCCCCGTTAATAACGATAAAGTCATCACCAAGTAAAGGTAATGCATGGATGATCCCGCCGGCAGTTTCAAGCCCCCCTTCAGGCTCGTGGCTGTAAATAATTTTTACATCAAATGCGCTACCGTCACCAAAGTAATCACTAATTTTATCACCTTGCCATGCAAGATTAATTACAATTTCTGTAATTCCCGCGCTTTTCAGACGCTCGATATGGTGTTCTATAAGCGGCATACCTGCGACCTGTAACATCGGCTTGGGCAATTTCGCTGTCAGTGGCATCATTCTTTGACCACGCCCCGCGGCTAAAATCATCGCTTTCATTTATTAATTACCTAATTTTTCTTTTATCGCGACACGCGTAGCAGGAATGATGGTATTGGCAATCCATAACCCTAATGGTTGCAGCGCTTTATGTTCTTGTGCCACATCCGCAATATAGCGTAATGTCGGTAGTACATTTTCCATATAGCCCAGCTTGCCATCACGTAAATTTAAACGACAAAAGATACCTGCGGCTTTTAAATGCCGTTGAATACCGGTCAAATCAAACCACTGCTTAAATTGTGCAAAACTTACGTTAGCACTGATCAGACCTTGCTCCTTAAACTCTTTATAGGCGTGCTCAAGTAAATATTCGAGCTCATCATGGGGCAGTTTAAAATAGCAATCGCGCAATAATGAAACAAGGTCATAACACACAGGGCCTTGAACCGCGTCTTGGTAATCAATAATCGCCCATTGCTGGTTACTCCGCATAATGTTACGACTATGAAAATCTCGATGTACTGTAACACTTGGCTGGGCAAGTACATTTTCAATAAGCAATTCCGCGCTGCGTTTCCACAGGGCATCAATTGCGGGTGTCACTGTCAGCCCTAAAAATCCTTCCACTAGCCACTGTAAGAAAATACCGAGTTCAAGCTCTAAAAATTCACGGTCAAAATCTTTCATGTATGCTACAGGCGGCATTTTAGCCCATTGTGCACTGAGTTTTATGAGGTGCTTATAGTGGCTGGTCCGTTCTTTGTCCTCTAGCATATCAGCGAGGTGTATATTGCCTAGATCACTTAATAAGAAGAATCCTTGTTTTTCATCGGCATGTAATATTTTTGGTAGTTTGAAGCCATGCTCGGAAAAAACTTTATTAAGTTCAATATAGGGGGTGTTATCGAGTTTAGTTGGATCAGAGTCCATAACAATGTAACTATCTTGACCGCGATTTAAACGGAAATAACGGCGAAAACTCGCATCCCCCGTGATCGCAGCTAACTGGTATTCTTCATCACTAAAGTGGGGATTTAAAAACTGCTGTAAACTTTTATAACGGTTCATTTTACAAGATATCTATTTTTCACTAAGTCAATTACTGTATTTGCCATTGTTTTCCTTTATTATGTGAGGTCTATATTCAACGACACCATATTAAGGTTAATAAATGAGCAAAACCTGGGGCATAATGATGCTAAGTGTGATCAGCGCACCATCGCTTGCCGAAACTGAACTGGCACACAATCTTTGTGGCAATTCAATGCAAACCAGAGCTTGGCAACCGCTTGCTGGCCTTGACTTTGGCATGGTCGATATCAAATCAGATGATATTGAATTGCTTGGTACTCAAAGCGCAGAATTTACCGGTAACGTTGATATTAACACCCTTACTATGAGTTTGTCCGCACAAAGTGCACTTATTGATAAACAGCGCGGGCTCCTTAATGCTACAGGCCCAATTACTTATCGCGATCCAATTAGTGAAGTAAAAAGCTCAGGTTTAAATGCTGATTTAAATAACTCTCAAATTAGTTTATTGGGTGCTGATTACAAGCTTACTGACCAACAAGGCCATGGCGGTGCTGAAAAACTCACTGTTAACAAGTCTGGCTTAAACCTGCTGAACGCAAGCTTTACTACCTGCCCAGGCGAAACGCCATTGTGGGCAATTCAAGCTGAGGAAATTGCTCTTTCTCGTGAAGAAGGCTGGGGAGAAACACATGACATGGTATTGCGTATTATGGATACCCCTGTGTTGTACTTGCCCTATTTTACCTTCCCTATTGATGAGCGCAGAAAGTCAGGGTTATTAACACCAAACATTTCGAGTTCTGATCGTTATGGTGTTGAAACAGTCACGCCATACTACTGGAATATTGCCCCAAACTACGATGCCACCATCACACCTCGCTATATGTCTAATAAAGGCTTACAACTGCAGGCTGAATTTAGATATTTAAGCGAAACAAGCCAAGGATTACTTGGTCTAGAGTATTTAAATAAAGATGAATCTGAACCTGAACTAAACGATCGCTTCCTATTTCACTGGCAACAACAAAGCTATTTCGGTGAAAATTGGCGCGCAAATATCGACATTACAAATGTCAGCGATGATAACTACTTAACTGATTTAAATTCAGGCTATGCTGCAAGTACCGACACACAACTATATCGCACCGGTTCTTTATCTTATTTAGGAGAACTGTGGCGAACAGATATTCAAGTACAAAACTTTGAAGTGCTTGGTGATCACGTAGAATCTTACGCAGCACTGCCGCAAATTACGTTTACACAAACAACACCATTTCAATTTAAAGCCGTTGATTTAACCTTAAATGGTGAATTAAGCCACTTTACTAACGACACTGAGGTAATTGAAAAGGCTACTCGCTTACACATTGAACCTAAAGCCAGCTTTGGTTACCAAGAACATGCATGGTCATTTTTGTCTGAACTTAGCCTTCTACATACTAACTATAGGCAAGAAGGTGACTTAAACGGTACTGACTACGCTAAGTCAGTCTCTCGTACGCTTCCTAAAGTTCGTTTACACAGCCAATTAAATTTTGAACGTGACACAACAACGTTTACTGATAACGGCATTCAAACCTTAGAACCACAAATACAATATTTATACACACCAAATAAAGATCAATCAGATATTGGCTTATACGATACAACTAAGCTACAAGATGACTTTTTTGGTCTGTTTCGCGATAGCCGCTTTTCAAGCGTTGACCGTATTGCTGCAGCGAACCAATTTACACTCGGTGCAACAACCCGGTTATTTAATAATAAAAGCGAGGAATTGTTTAATTTCAGTGCAGGACAAATCTTCTACCTGAGCGATTCAGCTAAGCCAACATCGCAAGGGTTAAACTCCGATACAAACTATAATGCCTTGTTTGCCGCGCAAACCATGTTACATTGGCACCGTCGTTGGTATTTATCCGGTGGCATACAATATGACACTGATGGCAAGCAGATTATCCAATCAAATGTTACTTTAGACTATAAAGGTGACGATAATCAGCTGATACAATTGAACCATCGCTATGCAAACGATGTCTCAGGCAATACAATCGAGCAAGTTGGCTTGTTTACTAGCATACCGCTAAGTGATCAATGGCAGTTTGTAAGTAGCTACCACCGTGATTTAGAAAGCGGTCGTAGTATTGAGGCATTCAGTGGATTGCAGTATGAATCCTGCTGTTGGGCCTTTCAAATTACCGGTCGTCGTCAAATCGAAACTGATTTAAATCAGGCGATAGGCCTAGAACAAGCCACCTTTGACTCAAGCATTGGTTTTAACATTGTCTTGAAAGGATTAGGTAGTAAAAGCCGTTATGATGCACAAAAATTATTACAACAAGGTATTTTTGGCTATCGTAGACCGTATTTTCTTAATAACTAGTATTAGCAAGAGTATTAGAAAAAGTATGAATTTAAATAAATTATTAGCATCAGCATTATTAGGCTTAAGCCTATCTCACAGCGTTTTCGCAGCCCCTGTTGAAATCGATAAAGTTGTCGGTATTGTCAATCAAGGCGTTATTTTAAAAAGCGAAGTTGACACCATCGTTAACCGCGTAAAACTGCAAGCAAAAGAACAAAAACAAGAGCTTCCTTCTGACGAAACTTTACGTATCCAAGCGATGGAGCGTTTAGTTAACCAAGCACTTATGATGCAGCTTGCTGGGCGTATGGGTTTAGAGATTTCAGATAGTCAACTTGATCAAACATTGGTTGGTATGGCAAAAGAGCAAGGCGGGTCGATTGCAGATTTACGCCGAACTATCGAGGCATCAGGTGAAAGCTTTCAAGTGTATCGTGAAGAAATTCGTAAAGAAATCACAACGCAACAAGTTATGCGCGCCAATGTTGATCGCCGTATTTATATAAGCCCACAGGAAGTGGACAACTTATTAAAAATAATGGAAAGCCAAGGTCAAAATACTGAAGAGTATGATATTGGTCATATTCTTGTTGATATTCCAAACAACGCTACAGCAGATGAAATAGCCAGTGCAAAAACTCGTGCAGATAAAGTCATTGAGTTTTTACAAGAGGGTAAAGAATTTAAGCGTATTGCTATTTCATCTTCAAGCGGCTCTAAAGCACTTGAAGGTGGCCAGCTTGGATGGATGAGCATCAATGAAATGCCATCGCTATTTGCTGAAGCAGTTAAAGGCGCGAAGAAAGAAGCCATTGTTGGCCCACTTCGCTCAGGCGCAGGTTTCCATATTATTAAAGTTCAAGATATTCGTGGTCGTCAAGTAGTGGAAACCACCGAAGTACGCTCTCGCCATATTTTGATCAACCCATCTATAATTTTAAGTGAAGAAAAAGCCCGTAACATGCTTAATGGTTTTGCCAAAGACTTACGTGCTGGTAAAGCAGACTTTGGCGAACTTGCGAAAGAATATTCAGAAGATCCAGGCTCTGCGCTAAAAGGCGGCGAGTATGATTGGACAGATCCAACAACGTATGTACCTGCATTTAGAGATACACTTTTATCATTGGATAAAAATGAAATTAGTGACCCTTTTAGAACAAAATTTGGTTGGCACATTATACAGTTGCTAGATACGCGAGTGGCTGATAAAACTGAGCTAGCTAAACGTAATCGTGCTCATGGCATGCTGTTTAATCGTAAATTTAAAGAAGAAAGTTTTAACTGGCAGCAAGAAATGCGTGAACAAGCCCATGTTGAAATCTTTCCATTGGATCAGTAAATGACCCTACGTATAGCAATAACTCCCGGTGAACCTGCCGGGATTGGCCCTGATTTACTTTTAAAGCTAATCCAGCATGACTGGCCGGCTCAATTAATCGCAATTGCTGACGCTAAATTATTACAGCAGCGTGCAGAACAGTTAGGTTTAAATATCAACTTAATTCCATTTGATGAATCAGCAGCGCCTGCGATTGCACCTGCTGGCAGTATTTATATTCATCAAGTCGATTTAGGGGCTGATGTTGAGCTTGGTGTTTTAAATGATGCAAATGGCCAATATGTGTTAGATACCCTGCGTATTGCTTCTGAAAAAAATATGGATGGTACATTTGATGCTGTCGTTACAGGTCCTGTTCATAAAGGGATCATTAACCAAGCAGGTATTTCATTCAGTGGTCACACAGAGTATTTCGCTCAACAATCAAATACTGCCGATGTAGTCATGATGCTTGCAACCGAGGGACTACGTGTTGCGCTGGTAACCACACATATTCCGCTTGCTTATGTATCACGCGCAATTACTGCCGAGCGTTTGACAAAAGTTGCGGGGATACTAAACCATGACTTACAAACTAAGTTTGGTATTGAAAAACCACGAATTTTAGTGTGTGGGCTCAACCCGCATGCAGGTGAAGATGGCCATTTAGGCCGTGAAGAAATCGACACGATAACCCCAACAATTGAACAGTTAAATACCGATGGTATGAACCTAATTGGCCCATTACCTGCTGATACATTATTTCAGGATAAATACCTATCACAAGCGGATGCGGTACTGGCAATGTATCACGATCAAGGCTTACCTGTGCTAAAATACAAAGGGTTTGGCAAATCAGTGAATATAACTCTTGGTTTGCCGTTTATACGCACTTCAGTAGATCACGGTACGGCACTCGATTTAGCCGGTACAGGTGATGCTGAGGTTGGCAGTTTTGAATTAGCGATCCGCGAAGCAATTAAGCTCGCCCATGAAAAAGCACAAAATCAATGACAGATAAAGTACATTTAGGACACCGCGCCCGTAAACGTTTTGGGCAAAACTTTTTATTTGATGAAATGATCATCGATAAAATCGTCACCGCGATTGATCCTAAACCTGAAGATAATTTAGTTGAAATCGGTCCTGGTCTTGGTGCAATCACTGAGCCTGTAAGCGAGTTAAGTGGTCACTTAACCGTTGTTGAGCTAGATAAAGACTTGGCTTTACGCCTAACCGAACATCCATTTTTAGGTCCAAAGCTCACCGTACACCAAGGTGATGCGATGAAGTTTGATTTTTCTACTCTCATTAATGATGAGCGAAAATTAAAAGTTTTTGGTAATTTGCCATACAACATTTCAACACCTTTATTGTTTCACTTATTTGAATTTGCTGACAACATTGAGCACATGCACTTCATGCTTCAAAAAGAAGTTGTAAAGCGTATGGTTGCAGGTCCAGGTAGTAAAACATTTGGCCGTTTAAGTGTCATGACGCAATATTATTGCCACGCAATGCCAGTGGTAGAAGTACCACCTGAGTGCTTTAAACCTGCACCAAAAGTAGATTCTGCGGTTATTCGGTTAATTCCAAAAAAACCAGAACAACGTACAGCTAAAAGTACTAAAATTCTTAACACAGTGTGTTTAGAAGCTTTTAATCAACGCCGTAAAACGCTGCGTAATAGCCTAGCTAATTTACTCACGGCTGATGAATTAACAAGTATTGGTATTGATATTAAGCTGCGTGCAGAATGTCTTTCGTTACAACAATTTATTGATATAGCTAATTGGATTTATGACAACAAGCAGTAATTTGGGCTCACCCATCAAGGTTTCAGTAGAGACATTTTATGTTGAAGGGCAATCACAGCCAGAACAAGATAAATATGTATTCGCGTACTCTGTAACAATTAAAAACCATAGTTTATGCAGTGCTAAATTGGTAAGTCGATATTGGTTAATTACCGATGCCAATGGCAAAGAAATCGAAGTGCAAGGAGAAGGTGTCGTTGGTGAAAAGCCAACAATTGGTCCTGGTGAAAGCTATAAGTACACAAGCGGCGCAGTACTAGACACCCCTGTTGGCACCATGCAAGGATACTATACCTTGAAGAATGAATTTGGCACTGAATTTGACGCGCCAATTAATGTTTTTCGTTTAGCACAGCCAAATATTTTACATTAACAACTATGGCTAACTATGCAATTGGTGATCTACAAGGCTGCTTTAATGAATTTCACGCCTTACTGCAACAGGTTGACTTTAACCCTAGCAAAGATCACCTTTACTTAGTTGGCGATATTGTTGCTCGTGGACCTGACTCACTCGCTTGTTTAGATTATCTATATACATACCAAGATAGTATTACCGTTACGTTAGGTAATCACGATCTACACCTCATTGCTAACTACTTTTTAAATAAAGCGGCCAACCCTAAAGATAAGTTAGGCCCCTTACTGCGCAGTGAAAAATTCCCAGCTTACATAAAGATGTTACAACAGCAACCCCTTGCATTATGGCTTGAAGAACAGCAAGTATTTATAAGCCATGCTGGTCTTAACCCCGCATGGACGATTAAAGAAGCTCTCAAACATGCCCAATTTGCCACAGACTGCTATCAAAGTACTCACGCTCATGATTTCTTCAATCATATGTACTTGGCTCACCCTAGTACCTGGAGCAAACAACTTACTAAATTTGAAAAATTTCGCTATATCGTTAATTACTTTACTCGAATGCGCTTTCTAACCCCCGATGAACAACTAGATCTTAGTTATAAAGGTGCTATTACTGACTCTAATGCAATGATCCCTTGGTTCAATCACCCTCGATTTAAAACATTGAAAAAAGATATTGTCTTTGGGCATTGGGCTGCACTTGAAGGGAAAACATCGCACTCACATATACATGCTTTAGACACTGGCTGTGTTTGGGGAGGAAAAATGACCCTCTTAGAGCTAAGTAATAAGCAACGCTTTAGTGTTAATTCTACTAATTTTGTCTCATTTAACTGAAAAATTATTCATCTTCTGTTAAATTTATAGTAATCAATGTTAAAAGTAATTAGATTTAATTACTTAACTTATTTGCAATAAAGCCGATAAGCAATTGTCGCTACTCTTTTATGGAAATTCATATGAACTTAACTGTTAGTCAACGTATATGGGGTGGATTTATTTGTATCACCTTATTGCTTCTATTAATTGGGGTGAATTCACTGCTAAGAATAGCCAATATCAATAATTCAGCACAGCAAGTAAATCAACTATCGCTTCCAGCATTACAAAAAAGCTCTGATTTACAAGTTGAATTTATATTAATGAGCAAAGCAGCTCAAGGTAGTTTTTATACATCATCTGCTGCAGAGTTAGCTCCAATTAAAAAAGCAGTTTTTGCTCAAAAACAACGCTTTGATAAATATTATTTACAATTACAAGATGTTGTAAGAAACAACCCAGAGCTGAATCAAAGTAGCCTCGATGTAGAACAAACATACAAGGGGTTTATCAAATCGGTTGAAGATTTGTTAAAAGACAAAAGCAGCCAACTAGAATTAAACAAAAAACTTCACGCTCAATTAGAAAATATTGAACTGGCAGCAGAAGATGCTAACTCTGTGGTATTAGATATTATTGACATAGATGGGTTAGAAGAAAAAGATGCTCGTGCTTTTCAAGCCGCAAATATGTTAGAAAATAATTTCTTGTCATTAGTTACTACAAGTACGGATATGCTAACAGTAAAAACACAAAATACGTTAGATATCGTCAAAAACGAACAAGTCTATTATTTAGAAGAAATTGAACGCAGCTTAAAACTTTTAAAACCTGCGGTAGAAGCAGATAACCCTGATTTATTTAACGATCTAAATACCTATTTTGTTTCGTTGAATGACAACGTTATGGGCAGAAATAGCATTTCAATTAACAAGAAAAAGCTAATTGATGTGATCGCAATGACCCAAGCTGAGCTTGCACAAGCTGAGGTTGCCACTTCCACAGCATTAAAGCAGCTTAACAAATTGGTTAATCAAGCAAGTAATCTCGCTTTTGAGTTGCAAAAAGATGTAAGCACCGACGTTAAATCTGCTAACCTTTGGACTTGGATTGGTATGATCAGTGCAACACTGATAGCAATTATAGTTGCCTACATTACCGTTAGCCGCATTACTAAACCTTTAGCTGAAGTAAACCGCATCCTTGACATTGTTGCCAGTGGCGATATGACACAACGCTTAGATGATACTGCCAAAGATGAATTTGGCGAGTTATCTCGTAGCTGTAATACATTAATTGAAAGCTTAAGAAACTTGATCCAAGGTATTATTTCTCGTTCGACACAGCTTGCTGCTGCATCTGAAGAAACATCGGCGATTACAGGTGAATCTAGTCAAGCTATTCGTAACCAACAAGCACAAGTTGAACAAGCTGCTACTGCGACTACCGAAATGAGCAGCACCTCGCAAACCGTTAGCAACAGTGCACAACAAGCATTAAAAGAAATTAAAAATGCAGACAAAGAAGCTGACCGTGTTAAGGGTATTTCAAGCCATAATAAAGCGACCATTGAGCAACTAGCGCGTGAAGTTGACGCTGCTTCACAAGTGATCAATAAGCTTCACCAAGATAGTGCTTCTATTGGCAGTATCCTTGATGTTATCCGTGGTATTGCTGACCAAACAAACTTACTCGCGCTTAATGCCGCAATTGAAGCAGCTCGCGCTGGAGAACAAGGCCGAGGCTTTGCTGTTGTTGCTGATGAAGTTCGCTCGCTCGCAAGTAAGACACAAGAGTCAACGCAAGAGATTCAAGCAATGATCGAATCACTACAAAGCGGTGCTGAAGCTGCGGTTGCTGCCATGTCAAAAGGCAAACAGCAAGCTGAATCATGCGTTGAGCAATCTGACTTAGCAAACACAGCCTTAGATTCAATCACAGCAGCCGTAGCACAAGCACACGATGTAAGTGAAGAGATTTCAACCGCAGCACAAGAGCAGCAACAAGTATCTCAAGAGATCAGCGAACGCCTAGAGTCAATAGTCGCAATCGCTGAACAAACTGCTGAGGGAGCTAACCAGACCAATATATCAAGCTCGGAAGTAGCTAAACTTGCCGAAGAATTACGCTTATCGGTAGATGCATTTAAAGTATAATATAAAGAGTAAAAAAGATAAAAAGCCGCGCTTGAAATCACAAGCGCGGCTTTTTTAATCTAAGTTCAAGAGTAAAGTTATTCGATTAAGAATCACACCAACCACATTAGATTTTCACCTAAATTTGGTATGAATGAAGCTCAACCCAATCCTAAATATCTTTTTACTTAACGCTAGGGCGTGTTGACCTTTCGTGATTGATTTTACAGCAGTATGTTTGGTATTTAGGCAAGGCAGCACCTATGGTGTGTGGTTGTTCCCCATAAATAGGCGATAACGCAGCATCAATGTCAAACAGGCGTTGCCCTTTGGGTTCTGCCTCGGGGTGATTTACTCTTTGTTTGTTGCTTGGTTTTTACTCAGCCCACTCGATTCCAAACCTAGCGGAGAGATTAAACCTCCCCGCGTTTGAGCAAATTTCAATCCACAAAGGTCAACACGCCCTAGGCAAAAATTTTTATATCTAGTTGTTCTAAATGAAAATTTTTAACGACGTTATAGCGTGATTTAATTCGTTAAATTGTTCAAATATTTATGCAGATTGGTATAAGGTAACGCCATATTCGAATCGCCATAAAAAAACCGCGGCAGCCGCGGTTTTTTTTTAATAATTAAATCAGCGGTTATAAACCCGCACGATCTTTAATTACTGCAATTAGTGCAGAGCCGCCATGGCCGTTTGCCTCAGCCCATGCTATGTCTGCACCGTCTGATAATGAACTTTTAGATAGGTTTTTCACAACATACTCACCTGCATCTGCCGCATTGCTGGCAATCGCATGACGAAGAAGGTTATTACCATTACATTGTACAGCATCGTAAATATTACGAATCTTTACACGCGAGCTCTTAAGCTTACTACGCAAGCGGTTTTTATCATCCGCAGCAATGTATTCGCAGATTGAAACTGCTAATTGATCATCTGCTTTAGCTGGTGCACTGAAAACCATAGAACCAGAAACTACTGTTGCAGCAATAAGTAACGTCGATAATTTAATCATTTTGTACCCTTGTGTAATACTTTTAACCTACCCTAATTGTCTAATATTGTACCAACGTATAAGAATAAGCGCAATAATGTTACGTAATTTTATCTAATGTAACGAATTTATAGGCATGTAAATTCTTTTCATCAGCTTGGTTAAATTGTTCTTCAACAACGTGCCAATTAGCCATTTTTTCATAATCAGGAAATTGCGTATCCCCGTCAACATCAAGCTCAATAAAAGTAAGATAGAGTGAATCTGCGCGTTCTAAAAATTGCTGATAAATATTTCCACCACCAATAATCATCACTTCATCACTCTCATAAGCCAATGAAAGCGCGGCTTCTGGCGATGCTACAACCTCAATACCTGGTGCACTATATTCAGTGTTACGACTAATGATTATATTTTTTCGTCCAGGTAAAGGACGACCGATTGACTCAAATGTTTTACGTCCCATGATCACAGGTTTACTCATTGTTACCGCTTTAAAATGCTGTAAATCAGCAGGTAAATGCCATGGCATTTTATTATCTTGGCCTATAACTCGGTTGTTAGCCATCGCGGCAATCATTGAAATTTTCACATTAACATCCAATACTTTTTCATTAAACAAGAAAAAAGGAGCACAGGCTCCTTTTATATAATCTATCTCTGATTAACGTTCGTAGACAACTTCAACGTCATAATCATCGTCATCCCAGTTGTCCCAATCATCGTCGTCATCATTCTTCTTCTTAGTCGCATCTTTATGGTAAGTATCCCATTTAAACTCAACATCTTCATCTTCGATTGGCACAAACTTCTCTTTCGGCATACTATCAAGCAGTGTCATGATGTTATGAATAAGAGGCTGTGTATGTAATTTATTAATTGCTGAAATACTATAAATATTTTCAGTCTCGCCAAGCTCTTCAGCAATTTGCTCACACAACGCCTTAGCTTCATCCTCTGGCAATAAATCAATCTTATTGAACACTAACCAACGCGGTTTTTCAGCAAGCTTAGGGCTGTACTGATGTAGCTCATTAATAATCGCGAATGCATTATCAACTGGGTTTGAACCATCCACAGGCATTACATCAATAATATGCAGCAATACGCGGCAACGCTCAAGGTGCTTCAAAAAGCGAATACCAAGACCTGCACCATCAGATGCGCCTTCTATTAAGCCTGGGATATCGGCAATAACAAATGATTTATTTGCTTCTGGACGCACAACACCCAAATTAGGAACAAGCGTGGTGAACGGGTAGTCTGCCACTTTAGGTCTAGCTGCTGATACACTGCGTATGAAGGTAGATTTCCCTGCATTAGGTAAACCTAATAAACCTACATCAGCTAATAATAATAGCTCTAATTTAAGGTTACGAACTTCACCTGGTGTACCCAGTGTTTTTTGACGAGGCGCTCGGTTAGTACTTGATTTAAAACGCGCATTCCCCAAGCCGTGGAAACCGCCTTTTGCAACCAAAATTCTTTGACCATTTTGCGTTAAATCGCCAAGACCTTCTTGAGTATCAACATCCATTATACGAGTACCCACTGGCACCATCACATATAAGTCGTCAGCCTTTTTACCCGTACAGTTACGGCTGCGACCATTTGTACCACGCTCAGCTCGATGAAAACGCTCAAACTGATAATCGATCAGGGTATTTAAGTTTTCATCAGCTTGTAGATAAACACTACCACCATCTCCACCGTCACCGCCGTCTGGTCCACCATCTGGGACATATTTTTCACGACGGAAAGACACGATACCACTGCCACCGTCGCCAGCTTCTGCGCGAATTTCTACTTCATCTACAAACTTCATGATTACTCACTTTAGGATTGGCTTGTTAATAACTCTATTATATACCCAAGTGGCCTATAGAGCACACTATGTGATAAAAACACTTGGGGATATATTCTTAAGACTTAAAACAAAAAACCCCGCAAAGGCGGGGTTTTTTAAGAACCGATTCTGATTACTCAGATACGATGCTTATGTATTTACGGTTTAAAGGACCTTTTTGTTCAAACTGAACTTTACCATCTGCTTTTGCGAAGATAGTGTGGTCTTTACCGATACCTGCGTTTGTGCCAGCATGGAATTTAGTTCCACGTTGACGAACAATGATGCTACCCGCTAGAACTGATTCGCCACCAAAACGCTTAACGCCAAGGCGTTTGCTTTCTGAATCGCGACCGTTACGAGTACTACCAGCTGCTTTTTTATGTGCCATTTCTAAGTACCTCTAATTAAGCGCTAATGCCAGTGATTTTAACTTCTGTGAACCATTGACGATGGCCCATTTGCTTACGAGAATGCTTACGGCGTCTAAATTTAACAACCTTAATCTTCTCACCGCGACCATGTGAAACAACCTCAGCTGTTACTTTACCACCGTTTACGAACGGTACACCGATCTCGATTTTCTCACCATCAGCAACTAAAAGTACTGAATCAAATTCAACTGCTGCACCAGTCTCAACGTCTAATTTCTCAAGACGAATTGTTTGACCTTCAGTCACACGGTGCTGTTTACCACCACTTTGGAAAACCGCGTACATAATTAACTCCGTCTGTGCGCCCTCAAATCGACGCAACTAAAATATTCTTCAATAGGGCGCGAAGTTTACGCTAATGTGCAAAAACTAGCAAGCCCGTTTATTAATTAAATGAATAAAAAATAGCTGCATTGAGAGCAATTCAATATTTTCCCCTATTTTATATTAAATTGACGTTATGCCAAGCGCTTTTTAACACCGAATGACAAATAAGTTACAGAGTAGGCAAACAGACGTCATGAATAAAAAACATCCACGATGAATTAAGCCAACTTAAAAAAAATAAAAAGTTAAGTTGGCTAATTAAGGCTAAATTAAGCTGCTTAAACGTGTTTTTTCAGGGAATTGTCACAAAATATCGAGCAAGCGCGTTTTTTGTTGTACAATCGGCTGCGTATACCCATTAAATTTGGCTCGGAGATCAATGGATATAAAAGCTATCCAGGCGTTAATCGAAAACGATATGAATAACGTCAATCAACTTATATATGCGCAAATGCGCTCAGATGTGGCACTTGTCAATCAGCTTGGCTTATATATTGTTAACAGTGGCGGCAAACGCGTTCGTCCTATGTTAGCTATTTTAGCGGCCAAAGCACTTGGCTATGAAGGCAAAGACCATATCACCTTAGCAACCATTGTTGAATTTATTCACACTGCAACACTGCTTCATGACGATGTTGTTGATGAGTCAAACCTACGTCGCGGCACACCAACAGCAAATGCTGAATTTGGTAATGCTGCAAGCGTATTGGTCGGCGACTTTATCTACACTCGCTCATTTCAGCTTATGGTCGGGATTGGTAAAATGCAGGTAATGCAAATACTTGCCGATGCAACGAACGTGATTGCTGAAGGTGAAGTGCTGCAATTAATGAACTGCAATGACCCTGACACCACTGAAGACAGTTATATGCAGGTTATTTACTCTAAGACAGCTAAGTTATTCGAAGCTGCTACAGGGCTTGCTGCAGTCATTACTGAACAAAATGAAAAAACACTTAAAGCACTCAATTTATACGGGATGCATTTAGGTACTGCTTTTCAATTGGTTGATGATGTACTTGATTACAATGCAGATGCAGATCAGTTAGGTAAAAACATTGGTGATGATTTAGCTGAAGGTAAACCAACCCTGCCACTTATCTATGCTATGCAACAAGGTAATGCTGAACAGGTTCAGCTAATTCGTGATGCAATTGAGCACAGTAATGGTATGGAGCACTTAGACGCAATACTCAATACGCTAAATGAAACAAATGCACTCGAGTTCACCATGAATAAAGCAAACGAAGAAGCAGATAAAGCCATTGCTTGTTTATCCGTGTTAGCTGATTCGCCTTATAAAGAAGCCTTAGTTAGCCTAGCCCGTATTGCTGTTGATCGTAGTCACTAAAATTAACGATTTGATTTCGAGCACAAAAAAGCCTGCAATTGCAGGCTTTTTTATTACCGCCAATAGCTGGCGATATAAGCAAGGTTAAGCGTTGATGAAATCAACACCTTCTTGGATGTCTTTTTTCAGCGTATCAAGCATATCGTTTTTAGCTTGTAGCTCAAACGCGCTTAGTTCGCCGTAAGAAAGAATCTCTTCTACGCCATTTTTACCTAAACGTACTGGATGAGCGAAGTATTCTGCATCGCCATTTTCAACTGCAACGTATGCATAATCTACAACGTCTTCACCTTGTAGGCCTTTAACTAAAGACATACAAAAACGTGCTGCAGCAGCACCCATTGATAATGTAGCAGAACCACCGCCAGCTTTAGCATTTACTACTTCAGTACCTGCATTTTGGATACGTGGAGTAAGTGCTGCAACTTCTTCATCAGTAAAGCTAACACCTTCAACTTGAGATAAAAGAGGAAGAATAGTTGTGCCTGAGTGACCACCAATTACTGGTACTTTCACAGTTGCAACATCAACACCTTTAAGCTCAGCTACGAACGCTTCAGAACGGATCACATCTAAAGTAGTGATACCGAAAACACGCTTAGCATCGTAAGTACCTGCTTTTTTGAAAACTTCAGCAACAATTGGCACAGTGCCATTTACTGGGTTTGTAATAATACCCACAAGTGCGGTAGGACAATTAGCAACAATGCCTTCTGCTAATGTTTTGATGATACCCGCATTTACGTTGAATAAATCAGCACGGTCCATACCAGGCTTACGTGGCATACCCGCAGGGATAAGCACGATATCACAACCCGTTAACGCTTGGTCAAGTGCGTCAGCACCAAAACCAGCAACTTTAACATCTGTTGGGATGTGAGAAAGGTCAACAGCAACACCAGGAACAACTGGAGCAACATCATAAAGTGATAATTCAGAACCAGCTGGTAAACCTGTTTTTAATAATAAAGACAACGCTTGGCCGATACCGCCTGCAGCACCTAATACAGCAACTTTCATTGGAATTCTCCGTAATTTGAGATAGGGAAATATTTGTGGCTCTAAAGATAATGAAATTAATGCCTAAAGACAAATTTATCCTGCTTATTTTGCATATAATTTCGACCATAGTTGTAAACTTTCTTGTTTACAAAGCGCATACGACAAACAACTACTGCATAAATATTCATTTTTGTGTAGAATTTAGCTCATCAAATAACAAGAGCAGAACAGCAACATGCAACCACATGATAAACAAGAAGCACTGGTGAAAGCCTTTAAATCACTTTTAAAAGAAGAGAATTTTGGTTCTCAAGGCGAAATCGTAGACGCTCTAAAAGAGCAAGGTTTTGATAATATCAGCCAGAGTAAAGTATCGCGCATGTTGAGTAAATTTGGCGCCGTACGCACACGCAATGCAAAACAAGAGATGGTATATTGCCTACCCGCTGAAATGGGTGTACCTACAGCAAAAAGCCCATTGCGCCAATTAGTGATTGATATTATGCATAATGAGATGATGATCATTATTCGCACCAGCCCAGGTGCTGCACAATTAATTGCTCGCTTACTCGATTCATTAGGTAAAGCAGATGGTGTTTTGGGTACAATTGCCGGAGACGACACTATTTTTATTGCCCCAGCTAAAATTTCAGAAATTGATGTAACCCTTGAGCGTGTTCGTCTTTTATTTGATACGGTTTAAAGCTGCTTTAAAAAGTTAATTGACGGGGCAAAGAATGCCGACCCCATATCAGCTTGTGTAAAATCAAGCCAATGGTCATAGCATTCGCCCTGCCCTAAGCGGCTACGTAACACCTGCTCAAACACCGAGCCAAATGCGCCGCAGCTTATTGCTAATACACCTTGCTCATTTACATCACCGTAAGGCATGCTTTGATTGAGAAGCAACGCTTGGCCTTGCTCGTCTTTAAGTTCAGTTCGTACTGCATGACTGGTTTGTAACGGTGGTATGATCAGCGTGTTATCTAATCGCGTACGCCCCATTATTTGCTCTTGTTCATGTAATGATAGATGCTGCCATACACTCAAATCATGCTTATAACGCTGCACATGGATATAACTACCTTGATCTTCAAAGTGCCCCGGCCTGCTAACTAAAGCCGTGATTCGCTTTTGACGACCATGGGGGGTATCCCCCCCGAGTATAAAACCATTAAAGTCGCGCCCATCTAAAAAGCGAAAATTACGTACTTGCTCAACAAGCTCAACATCAGGGGCAAACAATTTAAGTATTTGTAATGCGAACAAATGGTTTACGTCTTCTCTATCTGAACGAATTTGTACAAATAAATCGAACGGCTGTGCCCCCATAACATGATCATTATGCGTAATATTAGGAAAGCTTTGTAGTTGGCTTGGAATGAACTCAGGTAAAACATGTGGCCAATACTGCGCGCCTACAGCCACAAGGCTTGAGAGCATAGATTCTGAAAATTGATCAGCGAACTCGTCTTGAATCACACTGACTCGCTTTAGTTTTTTACGCAATGACTCGTCATGACCATCAAATACATTAAAAAATAAATGCAAACCGTGTAGGTTTGCCTCAGCACAAATCCCCGATTGCGCTTGCGCCATGGTATTTCCTTAACTCAAAGTCTCATACACGGCGCTTTTGCTTTAAAATAAAAAGTCACTACTCTAACTAGCGAAAAAGTTTACCGTGTGCGGTTTTATTTTTATTGTAACCTGATCATTCTCTTTAAATGACTGGTCTAAT
The DNA here is from genome assembly GCF_001298125.1 of Pseudoalteromonas porphyrae. Lineage (NCBI taxonomy): Bacteria > Pseudomonadati > Pseudomonadota > Gammaproteobacteria > Alteromonadales > Pseudoalteromonadaceae > Pseudoalteromonas > Pseudoalteromonas porphyrae. Next base: position 93,583 of record NZ_LHPH01000012.1, read on the forward strand.
TGAGCTGCAACTTCTATTTCTTGCTGTGCAATCATCACTTTATAAACATAATGGGAGCCAATAAAGCGACTATTGATAATAGTTACTGTATTAATACCCTCCTCACCTATTGAAACCGCGGTTAATAAAAGGTGATGTGGGCGAATATATATCTGACCTAGTTGAGCCTGAGAACCTCGTGCAGCAAATGATTCAACACGCCCGTATGCAGTATTATATTCAGTTGCCGTTAATGCTTCTGCGTCCAAGTATATGCCTTGACCTAGAAACTCTGCAACCACCTTTGAACTCGGAGAGCTAAAAAGTTGCTCAGCGGTGCCCTGTTGAGCAATTTTTCCGCGATGCATCACCGCCAAAGTGTCAGAGAATGCAAATGCTTCCTCTTTTGAGTGTGTAACAAATACTGCAGACACGCGCTGCGCTTTAATAATACGACGGATATCAGCAATTAATTCAAATCGTACTTGGGTATCAATATTTGAAAATGGTTCATCTAATAATAATAAACTAGGTTTATAAGCGAGTGCCCTCGCAATCGCGACTCGCTGCTGCTGGCCGCCAGACAATTGGTGTGGAAAACGTTTAGCACAACCAATTAAATGCACCAATTCAAGCATTTCATCAACACGTTGCTGCTTTTGTGCTTTTGGCATTTTAGCTAACCCAAATGCAATATTATCAGCCACTGTTAAATGTGGGAACAATGCATAATCTTGAAACATCATACCGATATTACGATACTCTGGCGCCAAAAATAACTGCTCATCACTTACCAACTTACCATCAATAAAGACTTTACCTTGCTTGGCTTCTATTAACCCTGCTATTGCTTTTAATGTCGTGGTCTTTCCACAACCACTTGCACCAAGCAAACAAACGATCTCATCTTTGGCGACAGTTAAATCTAGATTTTCAATCACTGCGGTGCCGTTATACTGATACGATAAATTATCTAAGACTAAACTGCTCATTTAACTACGTTGCTCCATTGAGCGATTAACAAAATACAAAGGAATTAACCCTACTACGACTATCGATAACGCTGAAATAGAGGCCAACTCTAATTGCTCATCACTAACGTATTGGAATACATGTGTTGCTAATGTTTCAAAATTAAAAGGCCTTAATAATAAAGCGGCTGGTAACTCTTTCATGCATTCAATAAATACTAGTAACCCTGCGGTTAAAATACCACGACGTAACAACGGTATATGTACCTTGCGCAAAGTTTTACCTTGGCTTTGCCCCATGGATTGACTCGCCATATCAAGCGATGGGCTAATGCGCATAAAACTGGATTCTATTGCACCATGGGCAATGGCATAAAAGCGTACAACGTATGCAAATATAATTGCAAACAAAGTGCCACTTAATAACAGTCCTGGCACAAATCCAAGCGGCTCTAACCACGCATTTAATTTATCATCTAATAAAGTTAGGGGTAATAGTACTGCAATTGCAAGTACGGTACCTGGTAAAGCATACCCGGTACTCGCTAAGCGCCCAGGTATTAACGGGTACTGTTGCTTCGCTATTCGCTGATAAAAAACCACTAACAAACTCAAGCCGATGGTAATGATGCTAACAATAGCTGCCACCTTAAAGCTCTGCCATGCATAAAGGAAAAACTGATCACTCCATGCTTGTTCAGCATACGAAATGGCATAACCTACCAACACTGCCACAGGCAGTAAAAACGCAAAAAACAACACTACACAACAAAATGTAGTCGCACACCAGGCATGCTTCCCTTTAAGGCTATATAGTGCATCACTATTAACCCCTGATTGGCGCTCAAATACGGCTTGATCACGACGGCTAAAGCGCTCCATCATCAGAGCAATAAATAAAATAAGCAGCATAATGCCTGAAATTTTTGCAGCCGCAGTTAGTGAGTAATACCCTAGCCATGTGTCATACACAGCCGTTGTTAAAGTGCTCACAGCAAAGTAGTTAACAGTAGCAAAATCAGCCATTGTCTCCATACTTATAAGTGCAAGAGCGGCGACAATAGCACCACGAGCAAGCGGCAAGCTCACTTTAAAAAAACTTTGCCTAGGTGATAGCCCCATCAATTGACTTGCTTGCACTAATTTAAATGACTGCTCACGCAACGCTGTTTTAAAAATCAAATAAAGGTAAGGATAAAGCACTAAAGCAATCATCATAATCGCGCCGGGTAAGGTACGAATATCAAAAAACCAGTAGTCGTCTGGGGACTGCCAATTAAACCAATCACGCAGCGCTATTTGCACAGGTCCGGCATAATCAAACAAATCAGTATATACATAAGCAATAATGTACGTTGGCATCGCAAGAGGGAGCATTAGTGCCCATTCAAACTGCTTTCGTCCGGGGAAATCACAATAAGCCGTTAACCAACCAAGCGGGAGTGCAATCGCACAGCTGACAACAGCCACTCCAAAAATAAGCACCAAAGTATTGCGGATGTAATCCCATAACACGGTTTCCCAGAGGTGACTAAACACCTCTGAATCCCCCTGTAGAGATTCAAAAAGAAGAAAACACAGCGGGGTTACTAGCACGGTGCCAATAACCCACGCGAAAGATTGCCATCGCGACAACGAAAATTTAAAACTCATTAAAGATCGAACTTCACCTCATCTATTAGCTTAAGCGCTAACGGACGATATTTGCTAATTTCATCAAGTGGCAAGCTATCTTCCTTAAAGCTTCCCCAAGACGCAACTAAACTTGATAATTCAACGCCAGGTTTAACCGGATATTCCATATTAACCGACGCATATGTATTCTGTGCCTTATTGTCGGTCATAAACTCTATAAGTTTCAAGGCATTTTCAGAGTTTTTAGCGTACTTAGTCATAACTACACCAGAAACATTGATATGTGAGCCTCTATTATCTTGATTTGGGAAGTTTATATGTACAGCATCTGCCCATGGTTTTTGTGCTGGGTCTTCAATCATCTTACCAAAGTAGTAACTGTTACCTAACGCGATATCACACAATCCCTCTTTAACGGCCTTAACTTGCCCGCGATCATTACCTTGTGGCTTACGCGCTAAGTTTGCTTTAACACCTTCAAGCCATGTTTTTGCTTGTGCTTCACCATGATGCGCAATCATTGATGCAACTAAACCTAGGTTATAAGGGTGTTTACCAGAGCGTGTGCATAACTTACCTTTGTATTTAGGTAAAGCCAACTCTTCGTAACTTAAATGCGGTAGTGCACCAACACGCTCTTTTGATGAATATACATTACGTACGCGTTTGGTTAATGCAATCCACTGGCCTTCAACATCACGAAATTTAGCAGGCACGTTGCGGTTGACTGTTTCGCTATTGATTGTTTGAGTTAAATTTAGCTCATCTAATTGTACTAAATCACTAAAATTAGAAGTTAGAACTAAATCAGCTTGGCTATGCTTCCCTTCGCGTTTAACACGTTCAATTAAGCCTTTTTTAGCAAATACCACATTGGTTTTAATACCGGTTTGCTTAGTAAAATCATCTAAGATTGGTTGAATTAAGAATGGTTGACGAAAAGAATAAATATTTACCGCATCATCTGCAAATGCAGGTGCTGCCACGGTTAACCCAACCAAAATTGCTAACGTCTTTTTCATATATCGCTTCCACTTAAATAATAACTATTATCATGAAATAATACCTTTTCTCCATTTAAAGTGCACTCATTAAATATGCCTGACAACCATAATGGAAATTGCGTGTGAGATATCTCTTACGATCGTGCCAGTCATTGAGTATAAAACCTCAGAAAAGCCATCAAAAAACAAACTAAAACATTGAAATTTAAGGGTTATATTTATTTGTTGTTTCAATAGCCATATTTTACATCCGATTTGACCACTATTTTGTTTGCTAAAAGGCTCTATACTTACTTCATCGGTTAAGCAGTTAGGCTTAAATGAGTAAACGGACAAGGAATGATTACTCATAAACCTCGGATTTTAGGTTACGTTAGGAAAAAATGGAATTATGGACAGGCTCAGGATGAGCAACACTATGGATAGTAAATATATGGACAGCATCAAGATGATGCGAAAAGGATTAACAACAGGGCTCGTAAGAGGGTTGTTATACAGGATGTTATAAAAGCGGACGAATGGACAGGCCTTAAGGGTAACGCAATGGAACTGTTAATAAATGGATAGCATCAGGATGATGTGTAATGGATTAACAACAGGGTTCGTAAGAAGGTTGTTTACAGGATGTTGTAAAAACGGATAGACGGACAGGCCTTAAAGGCAACGCAATGGAACTGTTTAATAAATGGATAGCATTAGGATTGATGCATAAAGGACGGGTAATAGATTTTACCGATATGGATGAATGGATACTACTTGGATATAGGCCCGGATAGCCTAAATCACGCAGAACGAATAAGTAACAGCGTGATCACATGGAATTGTAAAGTTTAGGAGTTGATTAAGTTCAATTGCAGGATGCAGAAAATTAGAAGATTCCGCAAGCGCGACTAGAGATAGTTCGCGCTTTTCTTTTGCCTGAATAAAGCTATCAGCTATCAGCTATCAGCTATCAGCTATCAGCTATCAGCTATCAGCTATCAGCTATCAGCTATCAGCTATCAAAAAATATTAAACTATTTTGCTATTGTTATGCATAGCATTTTAATACGGGTTTACTTCTTATTACCCAAGCCACCTCAAAATGCAGTTTCAGTTGGAATTAAAAGCGATTAAGGCAGGCATTGATTGCAAGTCATAATGGTTCTATTATTAAAATCAATCCCTTATAAAAGTAACGCAGTATAAATCGCATTTAAACCAACTCGTTGGGCATTTCACAGGCGCTTACTCTCATCGTTGTTACTTCTTAAAAAGGACTGCCATTGTTACAAAATAACGCCTTGATATTAAACACCTGTGAAACGCTGAAGTCTGCATCTCGAGGTGGTTTGGGTATACAGCGTTTAAATTTACTCGTTATTGTGGTCGGCCTTTGTTGCGCTTACCTAATAAGTACGCGTCGCGAAACTTCATAAAATGCTGCTCGAGTTTATTAGATGCATCTAATTCACCTGCCAATGCTAATACCATAATAGCCACTTCAGCGGTACCAAGTTGATGAGCGTGAGGGGCAACACGCAGGCGATAATCAGATAGCTTGTCAGCAGTGATCGACAGCACAGGTAAATTATCTAAGTAAGGGCTTTTACGAATCATTTTTTTTGCTTCGCGCCATGTGCCATCTAAAAAGATAAACAAAGGACGTTTATTTGGTTGATGCTCCACCTCGGTAACAACTCGTGCAGGGTTTTCAATATCTGAAGCTGGAAATATCACCATAGGTTGATATTGTGGATCATTTAACAGCGCTAAAAGTTTAAGATCGGGCTCGGTTCTATCCCAACGAAAAGCATAATTGTCAGGAACTATTTCAGCAATCAAACGACCGGTATTAGAAGGTTTAAAACTTTCATTGTGGTACATCAGCATACATACAGCGGCCTCACAGTTTGCCTGCTCTACACCGTCACAAATGCAATAATGCTTTGCAATTAAACATTGCTCACAGCGATCCATTTTGCCGCCACGGGCATTAAACTCCCGACGAGATTCACTAATTTGCTGGGCGCGCAAGGCAAGTACTGAATTAGAAGAGCGGTTAATCACAAGCTTTATACCTAAAAATTGATCGGCGCGTATTATAGCTAAAGTCAGTGGGAATTGATATCAGCTATCAGCTATCAGCTATCAGCTATCAGCTATCAGCTATCAGCTATCAGCTATCAGCTATCAGCTATCAGCTATCAGCTATCAGCTATCAGCTATCAGCTATCAGCTATCAGCTATCAGCTATCAGCTATCAGCTATCAGCTATCAGCTATCAGCTATCAAAGTTTTGCCCAGTTCAGCTTACGTGTCAAGAAGGCCTATCTTTAGCTGACGGCTGACGGCTGACGGCTGACGGGTATAATCAAAACAAAAAACCCAAGCCGAGGCTTGGGTTTTTAAACAATTAACTAAAAGAACTTACTTCTTCTTTTTAACTGCTTTTTTGTTTGGTAAATCAGTGATTGAACCTTCAAAAATCTCAGCTGCTAGGCCGATTGATTCGTTCAATGTTGGGTGAGCGTGAATAGTAAGCGCTAAGTCTTCGCCATCTGCGCCCATTTCAACTGCTAAGCCGATTTCGCCAAGCATTTCGCCTGCGTTAATACCAATCATAGCACCACCGATAACACGGCCACTTTCTTTATCAAAGATCAGCTTAGTTGAACCTTCAGTACGAGCAGATGCAATTGCACGACCTGATGCAGCCCACGGGAATACCGCAGTTTCAATGCTTAGGCCTTGCTCTTTTGCTTCTTTCTCAGTTACACCAACCCACGCGATTTCTGGATCAGTATAGGCAATTGAAGGTATGCATTTAGGATCAAAGAAGTGTTTTTGACCTGAGATAACTTCAGCAGCAACATGACCTTCATGAACCGCTTTATGTGCAAGCATTGGTTGACCAACAATGTCACCAATTGCAAATATGTTGCTAACGTTTGTTTTAAGCTGCTTATCAACATTAATAAAGCCACGCTCATCAACATTAACGCCCGCTTTGTCAGCATCAAGTAATTTACCGTTTGGTGTACGACCAACTGCTACAAGCACTTTGTCATAACGTACTGGCTCTGCTGGTGCATTTTTACCTTCAAACGTTACATAAAGACCATCGTCTTTCGCTTCAACGCCAACAACTTTAGTTGATAACATTACGTTGAACTTTTTGCTCACGTATTTTTGGTAAATCTTAATGATGTCTTTGTCGGCAGCAGGCACTAATTGATCAGCAAACTCTACAACATCGATTGCAGAACCTAATGCACGATACACAGTACCCATTTCAAGACCAATAATACCACCACCTAATACAAGTAGTTTCTCTGGTACATCTTTAAGTTCTAATGCGCCAGTTGAATCAATTACACGGTCATCTTGTGGAATGAAAGGCAAGTTAACAGGCTGAGAACCCGCTGCAATAATAGCATTATCGAACGTGATAGTTGTTGCGCCATCAGCGCCTTCAACAGCGATAGTGTTGCTACCAGTGAATTTACCGTAACCGTAAACCACTTTTACTTTACGCATTTTAGCCATGCCGTCTAGGCCACCAGTCAACTGACCGATTACAGAATCTTTCCAAGAACGTACTTGGTCTAAGTCAATTTTTGGTGCGCCAAAAGTAACACCATGAGATTCCATTGCTGCTGCATCATCAATTACTTTAGCTACGTGTAAAAGTGCTTTTGAAGGGATACAACCAACATTAAGACATACGCCGCCTAATGTATCGCGAGATTCTACTAATGTAACTTCTAAGCCCAAGTCAGCAGCACGGAAAGCTGCAGAGTAACCACCAGGACCACCGCCTAGTACAACAACTTGAGTTTTTAATTCGTTGCTCATGCTATTACCTTAATTGTTTGAACGGGACACTGCCCTAAAGTTTAACTGCCAAGTTTCTGCAAGGCAGAAAATCAGAGCAGATCTTTGTGCAAAGATTGTATCATTGCAAATGGTAAAAATCCCAGCAAAAAACAACTGGCTGGGATTTGATTCTATTTATTTAGCTACATGCACCAATTGCTTACATTACTAATTGGCGAATATCGCTCATGTAACTTGCAAGAGTGACAGTAAAGCGTGCAGCTAATGCTCCGTCAATCACCCTATGGTCGTATGACATTGAAAGTGGAACCATTAATTTTGGTTCAAACTCTTTGCCATTCCATTTCGGTTTCATTTCAGACTTAGATACACCTAAAATAGCAACTTCTGGCGCGTTTACGATTGGCGTAAAGGCTGTACCACCAATCCCGCCTAAGCTTGAAATTGTAAAACAACCACCTTGCATATCAGACGAAGTTAGTTTGCCGTCACGTGCTTTAACCGATACTTCCATCAGCTCACGCGATAATTCAATGATGCCTTTTTTATCAACATCTTTAAATACTGGCACAACTAAACCGTTAGGTGTATCAACCGCAACACCGATGTTGATGTACTTTTTAAGGATTAAGCTTTCGCCATCATTAGAAAGTGAAGAGTTAAATGTAGGGAACTCAGCAAGTGCTTTTGCTGCTGCTTTCATTACAAATACCAGCGGGGTGATTTTAACACCTAGCTTTTTCTTCTCTGCAAGCGCATTTTGTTCTTTACGGAAGACTTCAAGACTGGTGATATCAGCTTCATCAAACTGAGTAACATGAGGAATTTGCACCCAGTTACGGTGTAAGTTTTTACCCGATAGCTTTTGAATACGAGAAAGTTTCTTCTCTTCAATCTCACCAAATTTAGCAAAATCAACTTTTGGCCATGGAATTAAACCAAGCTCACCGCCGTCAGCATTACCTTTACTTGCAGATAATTGACCTGACTCAACTTGCTTAACTAGGTTTTTCACATAGTTTTGCACGTCTTCTTTAACAACACGACCTTTACGGCCAGAGCCTTTCACGTTTGCAAGGTTGATACCAAACTCACGCGCTAAACGACGTACAACTGGCGATGCATGCGCATACGCGCTGTTGTTTTCAAAGCTTTCATTGCTGGCTTTTGCCGGTGCTGCTTGTGGCGCGGGTGCTGACTCTGCTTTTGCAGGTGCTGGAGCGGTTTTTTCTACTGGTGCAGATGCAGCAGGTGCACTACCGGCAACTTCAAATACAAAGATAAGTGAACCGGTCGATACTTTATCGCCTGCGGCTACTTTGATCTCTTTAACAGTACCTGCAAACGGTGCTGGTACTTCCATTGCCGCTTTGTCGCCTTCAACGTTTAAGATTGATTGATCTTCAGTAACGCTGTCGCCAACAGCAACCAAAATTTCAGTTACTTCAACTTCATCACCACCAATATCAGGTACGTTTACTTCTTTGCTGCTTGGTGCTGAGCTTTGTACAGGCGCTGCTTTTTCTGCTTGCGTAGGTGCAGGTTCACTACCAGCTACTTCAAAAACAAACACAAGTGAACCTGTTTTTACTTTGTCGCCAGCTGCCACTTTAATTTCTTTAACTGTCCCAGCAAACGGCGCTGGAACTTCCATCGCTGCTTTGTCGCCTTCAACATTTAAGATTGATTGCTCTTCAGTAACAGTGTCACCAACGGCAACCAGAATCTCAGTCACTTCAACTTCATCATCGCCGATATCTGGTACGGTAACTTCTTTAGTCGTTGAGCCTGAAGATGCAGCAGGTGCTGCGTCTTCAGTTTTTGCTTGTTCAGCGGGAGCAGCACTTGATGCTTGCTCTTCGCCTTCAAACAAGAATACTAAAGTCCCCGTAGTGACCGTATCACCAACATTTACTTTAATTTCTTTTACAGTACCGGCTTGTGCAGCGGGTACTTCCATTGAGGCTTTATCACCCTCAACCGTTAGTAATGATTGGTCAACTTCAACTTTGTCACCAACGCTCACTAGAATTTCGGTTACTTCGACTTCATCGCCACCGATATCTGGTACATTAATTTCAATACTCATTGCAAACCTCTTATGCGTACAGTGGATTAAGTTTGTTAGTGTCGATGTTGAACTTTTTAAGCGCCTCAACAACAACTGACTTTTCAACTTCACCACGTTTAGCAAGTTCAGATAACGTAGCAACCACTACGTAGCTGGCGTTAACTTCAAAGTGACGGCGTAAATTCTCACGGCTATCAGAACGACCGTAACCATCCGTACCTAACACTTTATAGTTGTTGCTTGGAATAAACGAACGCGCTTGCTCTGCGTAGTTTTTCATGTAATCCGTTGCGGCAACAGTCACTGAATCATTTAAGACGCTCGTGATGTACGCAGTTTTTTGTTCGCCTTCAGGGTTAAGCATGTTGAAACGTTCAACATCTTGACCTTCGCGCGTTAATTCATTGAATGACGTTACAGAGAATACATCAGATGCAATACCGTAATCTTCACTTAAGATAGCTGCGGCTTTACGTACTTCGGTCATGATAGTACCTGAGCTTAATAACTGTACGTTGGCTTTTTTACCCGCGTAGCTTTCAAGCTTGTAGATACCTTTACGAATACCATCTTCAGCACCTTCTGGCATAGCAGGTTGTGCATAGTTTTCGTTCATTAGCGTTAAGTAGTAGTAAATATTTTCTTGATCTTCACCGTACATACGACGAATACCATCTTGGATGATAACCGCAACTTCATACGCATAGGTTGGATCGTAAGAGATACAGTTAGGCACAGTGTTAGCAAGAATATGGCTGTGACCATCTTCGTGCTGTAAACCTTCGCCATTTAGCGTTGTTCGACCGGCTGTAGCACCTAATAAGAAACCACGTGCTTGTTGGTCACCTGCCATCCATGCCATGTCGCCAACACGTTGGAAACCAAACATTGAATAGTAGATGTAGAATGGGATCATTGGTAAATCGTTAGTGCTGTATGATGTTGCAGCAGCAACCCATGACGACATTGCACCTAACTCATTGATACCTTCTTGCAGTACTTGACCTGATGTAGCTTCTTTATAGTAAGAAACGATATCACGATCTTGTGGTGTATAGTTTTGGCCATGCGGGTTATAAATACCGATTTGACGGAATAAACCTTCCATACCAAACGTACGCGCTTCGTCAGCAATAATTGGTACGATATTTTTACCAATGCCCTTATCTTTTAATAAGATATTAAGTGCACGCACAAAGCCCATCGTGGTAGAAATATCACGTTTTTGCTCATCAAGTAATGGCTTAAATGCTTCTACTTCTGGTAGCTGTAACTTTTCAGTAAAGTTAGGAATACGTTTTGGCGTGTAACCTTTCAATGCATCACGGCGAGCATGTAGGTATTTGTACTCTGGCGAACCTTCTTCAAGTTCTAAATAAGGTAGCTCTGCAAGTTGCTCTTCAGACACTAAATCATCTAAACCTAAGCGTGAACGTAAATGTGCCACATGTGACATGTCCATTTTTTTCACTTGGTGCGCAATATTCTTACCTTCAGCCGCTTCACCCATGCCGTAACCTTTTACAGTTTTAGCAAGGATAACCGTTGGACGATCATTTGTTTGCTCAGCTTTTTTAAATGCAGCGTATAATTTTGATGGTTCATGACCACCACGCTTAAGAGCAAAAATCTCGTCGTCTGTCATGTCAGCAACAAGTGCCGCTGTTTCAGGGTAACGACCAAAGAAATGTTCACGTACGTACGCGCCATTTTTAGCTTTGTATGTTTGATAATCACCATCGATGGTTTCGTTCATCAATTGTAGTAACTTACCGGTAGTATCTTTAGCAAGTAAGATATCCCAACCGCTGCCCCATACTACTTTAATAACGTTCCAGCCAGCGCCTTTAAATAAGCCTTCAAGCTCTTGGATGATTTTACCGTTACCCATTACTGGGCCATCTAAACGCTGTAAATTACAGTTAATTAGGTAACACAGATTATCTAGTTTTTCACGCGCAGCGAAAGAAATAGCACCACGTGATTCTGGCTCGTCCATTTCGCCATCACCTAAAAACGCATATACACGTTGATTTTTAGTGTCTTTTAAGCCACGGCCATCTAAGTACTTTAAGAATCGCGCTTGATAAATAGACGCGATTGGACCTAGGCCCATTGATACTGTAGGGAATTGCCAAAATTCAGGCATTAATTTAGGGTGTGGGTAAGACGGTATGCCTTCACCATCAACTTCTTGACGGAAGTTATCAAGCTGTGCAGCTGATAAACGCCCTTCAACAAATGCACGCGCATAAATACCTGGAGAAATGTGACCTTGGTAATAAACTAAGTCACCGCCATCAACATCATTAGGGGCTTTAAAGAAGTGGTTAAAACACACTTCATAAAACGCAGCCGATGACTGATAAGACGCCATATGGCCGCCTAAGTCGAGGTCTTTTTTCGAAGCACGCAATACAATCATGATTGCGTTCCAACGAATAATAGAACGAATACGGCGTTCAAGGTTTACATCCCCTGGGTAAGCAGGTTCTTGATCAACCGGGATCGTATTAACGTAGTTTGTGTTAATGCCTGTTGGCATATCAACACCGTCTAAACGGGCTTGCTCTAATACTTGCTCAAGTAAAAACTGAGCACGTTCAACACCTTCTTCGCGCACAACTGATTCAAGAGCTTGTAACCACTCTTGTGTTTCTAGCGCGTCTACGTCAATTTTATTGACTTCAGACATATGGAGGTTTCCTTATGTTTAAAATACGAATGTTCTTAATAAGCACTGTGGTATAAAGCGTTGCTATATTACAGTCAGTGCTTGCTTAAATTATTAATCTTTACTTAATTTTGTTTGGTGCGTCTTAAACTACGTTCAATCCGCGAATGCTCTTTGCCCGCTTCCAATAATGCTTCTTCAATGAAAGCTAAGTGAGCATTACTGGCAAGGCGTGCTTGCTCAGGATTCCCTTCAATCACTGCATCCATTAATAAACGACGATGCTGAGCCAACTGCTTACTAATATGCGGTTTTTCTAACAACACCGTTAAATTTTGTAATACATTTTGCTCTAATAGCGCTTGCATGCCACGTACTAAGTGCAATAGCACAACATTATGTGACGCTTCAGCAACACTAAAATGAAACGCATTAATTGCTTTGGCTTTTTGCTGTAAATCAACATCAGCTAAAGCGATATAATCAAAGCTTTGCTTCACTTTCTCAAAGTCGGTGCCAGTACCACGAAGTGCGGCATAATATGCGGCAATTCCTTCTAAGGCATGGCGAAACTCAAGTAAATCAAACTGCGATTCCGGGTGCTTGCTGATCAAATCAAATAATGGATCCGTCAACCCTTCTTCTAGCTGATTTTTTACAAACGTCCCGCCACCTTGGCGACGTGTTACTAAGCCTTTAGCCTCTAGCTTTTGAATTGCTTCACGTAATGAAGGTCGAGATACTTCAAATTGCTTTGCTAATTCACGCTCTGGCGGCAGTTTTTCACCTGGTGCTAATGAGCCCTCAAGAATCATGTTCTCAAGCTGCTCTAAAATAACATCCGATAGTTTTGCTGCTTTAATCTTTAAAGACATTAATGGACGTCCGTAATAGTGATAGGAATGACTTAAAAAATAGTTTTCTACCTGCAACTGGAGCAAAAGGTAAATTGGTCATACCAAATTTGTGCCATACGTTATCAAAAAGCGTGTTTGCTGTCAATTTCACTACGACAGAGCCCTGTAAAGCAGACTAACGCATTTAGCATAAAGATTAAACAGTATGAGGTAAAGCGAGTGTTTGGAAAGGTTTTTTATATCAAATCGAAATGGTCTGACCAGATAATTAAACACTGAGAAGCCGATTATTTACTATCAATAAATACCCAAAAAACTTTTATACAAAGAGAATAAATGAGAAGAAGCTGCCAGCTATATACCATCGTAGGAGAGCGTTTTAGCGCCGATTGGCTTTAACACAAAATCTAGAACAATCACGGCTAAAGCCTGTTCCCACAAAACAAATACAACACCTAGCAGCTGTTTCTTTACGCTAAGCCACCAAACAAAGTAAGCAATGCAATTAGTACCAAATAAAACAATACATTTCGTTTTACTAATTTCACCATACACGTAGCTTCATAGGTACAACCAAAGTGCTGCTGCTCAATTTGCTCAGCCGCTAATGCCGTATTGGTTACAACTTTACGATTACTCACAGAAAAGTCGAGTACATAGCGTAACCAACAACTCGTTCCTTTATTGAAGTTACCTATTACTAAATAACCAAAGCTTGCAATTCTCGCAGGTAGCCAATCAAGCCAAAATAATAAAGTATGAATAAGCTTAAACCGTTTTGCATACGCCACGCTATGATCTTCGCGTACTATATCGCCGTAAGTACGCACTAATGCATAGAGTACTGCACCGGGGACACCTAACACTACAAACCAAAAAATCACAGCGCAATAGAAGCGAAAATTGATCCACGCAAGTGTTTGCCCAAAGCTCTCTCCCCCAACTTCATCTTCAGTGCGCTTTTGTCCCATTTGATACGCATACAAAGTAGCAGCCTCACTATCACCACGAGTAAGAGCATTCAAATAAGATTTATATAAAACTCGATGCTTAGCACAGCCAAAACACACAAGCAGTACCACAACATTAACGACTAACTGCCATAATACAAAATCAGAAAAGGTATACACCAACGCACTCGCAATAACTGGCAGTACAAGCCAAATTAAAAACCCATGAGCAGAATTAAACATTCCTTTATCACTGAGTTGCTTTTTAGAACGAGATAAATACCCCTGTGCATAATGACTAATTTGCCAATAATTTGATCGCGCACCAAGGCGCTCTAAAATTAATGCGATAATAATAGAAATTAAAATCATAACGGTCTCTTAGCTTGTCGCTTTTTAAAATAGTCCGGCAAAATAAAACTGCCAATCAAAACTCTCACCAGGATCACTTTTTCGTCCAGGCGCAATATCACAATGTCCAACAATTCGCTCCTGAGTAATCGCTGAATATTTATTAGTCAATGCGTTAGTTAAGGATTGTAATGCATTATATTGGTTTTGGGTATATGGCGTTGTATCAGTCCCTTCAAGCTCAATACCAATACTAAAATCATTACACTGGCTGCGCCCTAAAAATTCAGACCGCCCAGCGTGCCAAGCGCGCTTACTAAAAGGTACGTATTGTACTATCTCACCGCAGCGCTTAATAAAGCAATGTGCAGAGACTCTCAAACCTTGTAAATCACTAAAGCTAGGGTGAGCTTGATGATCAATACACCCCATAAATAAATCATCTACATATGGCGTAGCAAACTGCCCTGCCGGTAAAGAAATATTATGGATGACCAATAAAGAAATACCTTCATCATTCGGGCGCTCATCAAAATATGTGCATGGTCGCTGAATCGCCGTATCAACGACGCCAAAAGAGTTTATTTTCATAATGTATCTGTAAATAAGTACATAGCAAGATGCTAATAGATTTTTAAGCACAATGACAGCAAAGTAATAAAACGTAGCAGCAGGTTTATACCGCGACAGCCCTAACATTTAAGCAGAGTAAACCCACGCCTATATATTATATTGCTAGCACCGCGATCCTGTAGGTCGTCATTTATGGCGACAATGGCCATTTTTACTACTGAGAGCGCAAAAGCGCTGCGCGCTACACCGAGAAAACCCAAGTAAAACATCACTTATTTCTTCTCTGTGAACTCAGTGTCCTCTGTGGTGAATTAGTCACTTAAAGAACTTTAATTGCGCAAGATAAACCCACGCCTACGTATTACTAGAAAACGATCCTGTAGGTCGTCATTTATGGCGACAATGGCTATTTTACCACCGAGAAAACCCAAGTAAAACATCACTTATTTCTTCCCTGTGAACTCAGTGTCCTCTGTGGTGAATTAGTCACTTAAAGAACTTTAATTGCGCAAGATAAACCCACGCCTACGTATTACTAGAAAACGATCCTGTAGGTCGTCATTTATGGCGACAATGGCTACTTTACCACCGAGAAACCAAAGTAAAACATCACTTATTTCTTCTCTGTGAACTCAGTGTCCTCCGTGGTGAATTAGTCACTTAAAGAACTTTAATTGCGCAAGATAAACCCACGCCTACATATTACTAACGATCCTGTAGGTCGTCATTTATGGCGACAATGGCTACTTTACCACCGAGAAACCAAAGTAAAACATCACTTATTTCTTCTCTGTGAACTCAGTGTCCTCTGTGGTGAATTAGTCACTTAAAGAACTTTAATTGCGCAAGATAAACCCACGCCGACGTATTACTAGAAAACGATCCTGTAGGTCGTCATTTATGGCGACAATGGCTACTTTACCACCGAGAAACCAAAGTAAAACATCACTTATTTCTTCTCTGTGAACTCAGTGTCCTCTGTGGTGAATTAGTCACTTAAAGAACTTTAATTGCGCAAGATAAACCCACGCCTACGTATTACTAGAAAACGATCCTGTAGGTCGCGTTTTAGCGCGCCAACATTAAAATAACAAACACTGTCGCCATAAATGACGACCTACAATATATGCTGGGCGGCTGATAGCTCTTCTATTCACTCATCAAACCATGTAAAATTTGTGCAATTTCCTAATTATAATGAGCTTTTATAATGTCTATCCCACACAGCCTATTAAGCCAACTCGTTAAACTTGCCCTTGATGAAGATTTAAATTATCAAACTGCTGAGCAAGGCGATATCACTGCGCAATTAATTCCAGCATCACAACAAGCCAATGCAAAAGTGATCACCCGTGAAGACTGCGTTTTTTGTGGTAAAGACATTATTATAGAAGTATTCAGCCAAGTTGATCCAAGCGTCACAGTCAATGTACTGGTAAACGATGGTGATACGGTAAAAGCTAACGACACCCTATTTACAGCATCAGGTTCAGCACGCGCGATTTTAACCGCCGAGCGTACAGCACTTAATTTTGTGCAAACACTCTCAGGCACTGCTACAACAACCGCGCATTACGTAAAAGAGCTCTATGGCACCCACACCCAATTACTTGATACTCGTAAAACGATTCCAGGTATGCGTGCCCTACAAAAATACGCAGTTAAATGTGGTGGCGGGGAAAATCACCGTATAGGCTTATTTGATGCGTTTTTAATTAAAGAAAACCATATAGCCGCCTGTGGTGGTATTGATAAAGCCGTAGCTCAAGCAAAACTAAATCACCCAACTAAACCTGTAGAGGTAGAAGTTGAATCACTTCATGAGCTAGATCAAGCCATTAATGCCGGTGCTGATATTATAATGCTTGATAACTTTAGCGTTGAGCAGATTCAACAAGCGGTTGTACTTACCAATAAACGCGCCAAATTAGAAGTCTCTGGTAATATGACCTTAGAAACACTACGAACCTACTCACAAGCAGGGGTTGATTTTATCTCCAGTGGCGCACTTACAAAAAACTTACAATCTATCGACTTATCTATGCGTTTCGAGTAAAAATTCTACAAATAAATTATTTAATTTTTACCTAATCCGTTGACAAATTGACCAAAAAAGCATTAAATACGACGAAAGGATTATTTTGTAACAAACTGTTAATTTCAGTATCACTTTTACATTAAAATAGTGATAAAGTAAGCCGCAAGGATGAGCGAAACTCTCCCCAAGCAATACAAAAGCTTTATACGGATGTGTTTTTTATATTCAAAAATCATCTGATAAAAATAATCACTTGTTTTTTGAAATTAGTCTGCGCATAAAACTCTCAGAAAGTTCCTAAAATTCTATGAGTTCAGTGCAAAACAGCTTTCAAAAAGCTATTTTAGTGCTAAAGTAATTCTAAACGCCTATTTCCAATCAATTTTGGGTAGGTATAAGAATTAAAATAATTTTTTAAAAAACCGTAAGATAAACATGCTTTATTAGTTTACTCATAAAGCAACTTAGCTTACAAAAAAATCACTATCCTTTAGGAGAGGAACATGGAAAAAATGACACAACAGAAACAAAAGGGTTTTACCCTAATTGAATTAATGATTGTAGTAGCAATCATCGGTATTCTTGCTGCAGTAGCACTACCTGCATATCAGGATTATACTGTTAGAGCTAAAGTTACTGAAGGGCTTTCACTAGCATCAGGAGCTAAAACAACTGTTGCTGAAAATGCAAGCTCCGCAGCTGCTTTAGATTTAGGTTGGACCGCACCACCTGCAACAGATAACGTTACCAGTGTTGCTATTACAGGTGCTACAGGTGTAATAACAATTACTTACACGGCAGTTGCGGGCGGTGGCACCATAGAACTTGCACCACTTTCTGGTGGTGCTGCTTTGGCTAGCGGCACCCTCCCAACAGGCTCTATAACATGGACTTGTACTGGTGGTAGTTTAGATAATAAATACAGACCTTCGAACTGCAGATCATAATACCTCCATATAGCATATATTTACGCTTGTAAAAATTTAACTAAGGTAGCTATTTTAGCTACCTTTTTTATATAATGTAAAAAGAGTGTTTTCATGGCAAAAAAAGATGGTACAGGCCAAGATACTTTTCAGTGGATTGGTGTTAGCGCTCGGGGTAAGCGCCTTGAAGGTGAAATTACTGGCACTAGCATTGCCTTAGTTAAAGCCCAACTACGCAAACAAGGTATTACTCCTTCTAAAGTAAAGCGCAAGGCCAAACCTATGTTTGGTACGCGTATGCAAAAAATAACCCCCAAAGACATTGCCTTGGTAACACGGCAAATCGCTACCATGCTAATGGCGGGCGTGCCCCTCATTCAATCAATTGAAATGATAGGTTCCGGTTCTACCAATAAAAGTGTTTCTAAATTAATGGAGACCATTGGTGACGAAGTGAAATCTGGCGATCCGCTATCGCAAGCACTACGTAAACATCCGCGTTATTTTGATGATTTATACTGTGACTTAGTCGCCTCTGGCGAACAATCAGGTGCTCTTGATAAAATATTTGATCGTGTCGCTCTTTATAAAGAAAAGTCCGAAGCACTAAAATCAAAAATTAAAAAAGCCATGTTTTATCCTATTGCCGTACTCGTCGTAGCGCTTATTGTTACCTCTATCCTACTTATTTTTGTAGTTCCGCAATTTCAGGATATTTTTTCCGGCTTTGGCGCAGAGCTCCCAGCATTTACTTTATTTGTAATTGGTATATCGAACTTTATGCAAGAGTATTGGTGGGTCATTCTTATAATTATGGTGGTGGCTGGTTACGCTTACAAAGAAGCTTTATTAAAAAGTAAAAAACTGCGTGATGCCAACGACCGCTTAATATTAAAGCTCCCTGTAATTGGTATGATATTAAATAAAGCCGCCGTTGCCCGCTATGCGCGTACTCTTTCGACCACTTTTGCGGCGGGTGTACCACTTGTTGATGCGCTTGATTCTGCTGCAGGTGCTTCGGGTAATGCTGTTTACCGTTATGCTATTTTAGATATTAAGGCTGAGGTAAGCTCCGGTAATCAAATGAACTGGGCAATGCGCAACTCAAAAATATTCCCCGATATGGTTATTCAAATGGTCGCTATTGGTGAAGAATCTGGCTCTTTAGATGGCATGCTTGCAAAAGTTGCCACTATTTATGAGCAAGAAGTTGATGATGCAGTTGATGGCTTATCTAGCCTGCTAGAGCCACTCATTATGGCGGTGCTTGGTGTATTAGTCGGTGGTTTAATTATTGCGATGTACTTACCGATTTTCCAACTAGGTTCGGTTATATAAAAGCTGTAAGCTGTAAGCTGTAAGCTGTAAGCTGTAAGCTGTAAGCTGTAAGCTGTAAGCTGTAAGCTGTAAGCTGTAAGCTGTAAGCTGTAAGCTGTAAGCAAAAATATTCCGAATTTATATTCAGCAATGCAATCTCTTTTTATTTTTTGTAGGGGCATTGCTGTGAGTTTGGATAAAGCTATGCCTGTAGCCGTTTTCTATGGAAATACATTCACGTAGGAGCCAGCTTTAGCTGCGAATTATTTATATTTTGTTCACCCGGACTTTCTCGATGTAGCGCGCTGTGCTTCTGTGCACTCGGTGGTGAAATAATCATTGTCGCCATGAATGACGACCTACATGGGTTTTCTAGATGTAGCGCGCTGCGCTTATGTGCGCTCGGTGGTGAAAATAATCATTGTCGCCATGAATGACGACCTACATGGGTTTTCTAGATGTAGCGCGCTGCGCTTCTGTGCAATCGGTGGTAAAAATAGTCATTATCGTCATAAATGACGACCTACATTGGCGCGGTGTTTAAGTGTACGTAGACTTGGGGTTTTTCATTTAATTTTCAGAACTGTTTTAGGTTGATTTATTAAATCATTTTTTAGGTAATATAATGCAAAATTTTTTTCTCGATATAATTACAGTGATGCAAGACCAGCTGTGGTTTTATTTACTTACAGTAGGCCTTGTTAGCCTTTGTATTGGCAGTTTTTTAAACGTCGTTATTTATCGCTTACCCGTTATGATGCAACGAGAGTGGCAAACTGAGTGTCGCTTGCTGCTCGATGATGAACTCACTCACGCTAAAAACAAACGCACTGATGACGTAATTACTGAGCCTTTTAATTTAGTAAAACCAAACTCGACTTGTCCAAAATGTAAAACTGCAATTAAAGCATGGCAAAATATTCCTGTAATTAGCTGGCTATTTTTAAAAGGCCGTTGCGGTAGTTGCAGTAACCCTATTTCGATACGTTACCCTATCATTGAAATGCTCACAGCCGTGATGTGTTTAATCGTCGCTTACACCTTTGGTGTTACTGAACAAGCTGCGCTATATATTTTTATCACTTGGGTATTAGTGGCACTCACCTTTATTGATATTGATCATATGCTCCTGCCAGACCAACTAACCCTGCCTTTGGTGTGGTTGGCGCTTATTGCAGCTGTAATGGAAATTACTATTTCTCCTGCCGATGCGATTATCGGAGCGGCCTGTGGCTATTTAAGCTTATGGAGCGTTTTTTGGCTATTTAAGCTGATCACAGGTAAAGAAGGAATGGGTTATGGTGATTTTAAATTACTAGCCGTATTTGGCGCACTTTTGGGGTGGCAAGCACTGCTCACTATCATTTTGCTTTCAAGTGTTGTGGGGGCTGTGATTGGTATTACACTTTTAAGTATACAAGGTAAAGATAAAGCCACTCCTATTCCATTTGGACCCTATTTAGCCATTGCCGGCTGGGTTGCATTATTGTGGGGTACGCAAATTCAACAGATGTACTTTAACTGGCTTGGCTACTAGTTATGGCACGCTCTAAAAACAATTGGATTCTAGGTTTAACGGGAGGCATAGGCTGTGGAAAAAGTGCTGTCAGTGAGCTATTTGAACAGCATGGCATCACAGTAGTTGATGCTGATATCATTGCTCGTCAAGTAGTCGCCCTTGATAGCACTGGCTTACATGAAATAGGTAAGCATTTTGGCGCTGATATTCTCAATCATGATGGTACGTTAAACCGTACAAAGCTTAGAGAAATTATTTTCGCTGATAGTGAGCAAAAAAATTGGCTTAATGCCCTTTTACACCCGTTAATTCGTGAAAAAACCATCTCGGATCTAAATGCTGCATCTAGCCCTTATGTAATACTAACTGCGCCTTTATTATTTGAAAACCAGCTAGATAAATACTGTAATCGTACTTTGGTGATTGATGTGCCAATCGAAGTACAAGTTGCACGAACAATAGCAAGAGACAATATAAGCCTGGCACAAGCCAACAGTATAATTGCAGCGCAAATGAGCCGAGAAGATAAACAGGCTAAAGCAACTGACATCCTAGATAATAATCGCGCATTAAGCTTAGTAGCCCAAGACGTTACGCTATTACATCAACGTTACATGGCGTTGGCCAATGAATCTAAAATTTAAGCTACATATTCCTAATAAATTATAAATTTTTAATATTTTAGTTGGCAAATCATACTAAATTAGAAAGACTAATGTTATACCAATTGCATTAAATTAGTGATCTATTATTGCGACAAGAAAATGGCTCAATAACAAGGCAAAAATTATGATATATAGTTGTTCTATATAAGTAATTTTCAACGCAGTTAGTGAGTTATTTAATTCGCTAGAATGATCACGTTTTTAATAAAATTGGTATTATACCCTGCTCTTTTCTGATAAATTGCTGACTATGAGAGGTGTTTACAAAGGTGCGCAATGAATATTAACTCACCATTACTTAGAAAGTTTATCACGCTTGGCCGAATTGACGCCGAAACTGTTAAGTTAAAACAGCGTGAATTTAGCTCAACTGCAGAACTAATAGCGAAATGCGGTGGCATTGACGGCCATGAACTTGCAGAACAATGCATTGATCTATTCCGCGTTCCTTATTTTGATATTAAAGACTTTAATGTAGAGCTAATACCTAAAGAGCTGGTTAAAGATAAACTCATTCGTGAGCATCATATTCTACCTCTAGTTAAAAAAGGCCGTAAACTTTATATTGCAGCCTCTGATCCTACTGATTATGGTGCCTTTGAAAACTTTGAGTTTAGTACGGGGTTATCTTGTGAAGTACTCGTTGTTGATTACCGCCAACTAGAAGCTAAAATAGAACAACTTCTTGATGCAGCAGGCAGTTTACACCTTAGCGATGAAGAATTTAAAGAGTTTAGTGACTTAGATACTGACTCACCAAAAGAGCCTCAAAATCAAGGTGATGATGAAAAAGACGACGCACCCATTATCGTCTATATCAATAAAATATTGATGGATGCCATTAAAAAAGGCGCCTCCGATTTACACTTTGAACCCTACGAACATAAGTACCGTGTGCGTTTTCGTATTGATGGTATTTTGCATGAAATGGCCAGTCCGCCGAATAGTCTAGCAACGCGTTTATCAGCACGTATAAAAGTAATGGCACGATTAGATATTGCCGAGAAACGTAAACCGCAAGATGGTCGTATTAAATTAAAAATCACTGAGCGTAAAAGTATCGATTTCCGGGTAAGTACCCTGCCCACCCTTTGGGGTGAAAAAATCGTAATGCGTATCCTTGATTCGTCCAGCGCTATGCTTGGTATTGATGTACTCGGTTACGAAGTAGAGCAGAAAAAACTTTACATGGATGCACTGCAGCAACCTCAAGGTATGATTTTAGTTACAGGTCCTACGGGTTCTGGTAAAACGGTGTCTTTATATACGGGTTTGAATATTTTAAATCAACCTGAGCGTAATATCAGCACCGCCGAAGATCCTGTCGAAATCAACCTCGAAGGTATTAACCAAGTACAGATCAACCCGAGAGCTGATATGACCTTTGCCAATGCCCTTAAAGCATTCTTGCGTCAAGATCCTGATGTCGTCATGGTGGGTGAGATCCGTGACCTTGAAACCGCTGAAATATCAATAAAAGCGGCACAAACAGGTCACTTGGTAATGTCCACGTTGCATACTAACTCAGCGCCTGAAACACTAACTCGTTTGTTAAATATGGGCGTACCAGCGTATAACGTTGCAAGTTCAATTAGCTTGATCATTGCGCAGCGTTTAGCACGTCGCTTATGTCCAAAATGTAAAACACCTGAAACATTGCCAAGTGAAGAATTACAGCGCCAAGGTTTTAGCCCTGAACAAATAAGCGAGCTTACCCTATTTGCACCTAAAGGATGTGATAGCTGTACTGATGGCTATAAAGGCCGTGTCGGTATTTATGAGGTTATGCAAATTACCCCTGAGATCGCACAAATTATTATGCGCGGTGGTAACTCTTTAGAAATTGCTGAAGTATCATTACGATCAGGGTTTAATAACCTGCGTTTGTCGGGCCTAAGAAAAGCTGCAGCAGGCATGACATCATTAGCTGAAATAAACCGTGTAACGAGTTTTTAAAAGCCTAAAACCTAGGCTTTTAAAATCATAAACAATATGTATGAGAATATGCTATGCCAACCGTTGTAAACTGCCCAACTTGTAAAGCACAAGTTGAATGGTCAGATGAAAGCCCTTACCGCCCATTTTGTTCAAAGCGCTGTCAATTAATTGATTTAGGTGAGTGGTCGCTTGAAAACAATAAAATATCAGCCCCCATTACCAGCGCCAATGACCTTAGCCAAGATATGATTGAGGACATAGAGGAAATGCTAGCTAAAAATGATGACGATTTTTTTAAATAGCCGTTATTAATTACAGGGCTGTATATTAACGCGGGGTAACCCCGCTGCTACACAAAAAAGCGTGGATTATTAAACCCACGCTTTTACTTTTAATACCGCTAATTATTAACCTTCTTTTTTCTCACCACGGTCGCCTTTTTTACCGCCTTTACCTTTTTTACCCATGCGTTTTTTCATTGCAGAGTACTTTTCACGTTGCTCGGCATTTAATACTTGCCATACTTGGTGCTGAGTTCTTAAGTTAATTAAAGCAAACTGTTCGCCCTTAGTTTGACGTTCAGTAAGTAATTCTTTGGCTGCTGCTTCATCAAACGTTGGCATTTCAAGTAATGTTTTCATTTTTTCTTTGTGAGCCATACGCGCTTTTTTCATCGCTTCTTTGTCATCACCGCGTAACACTTTAAACTGCGCTTTTTGCGCATCAAAAATAGTTTGTAGCTGAGTTTGCTGTGCTTGCGTTAAGCTAAGTTTATCAGCGCCACGTTCAGACAATAAAAAACGTGCTTGATGCTTTTGCTGCGAGTGACCTTGTTTATGGTGGCCACCCTCTTTAGCCATTACGGCTGTAGTGCCTAGAGAGGCGGTTGCCAAACCACAAATTAATACTAGTTTAGAAATTTTAGCTGACATAGTCATAATAATTACCTTTGGGTTGGTTGCGAACTTATTGTGTGTTTCGTTGATGGATTAACTATAACAACTGCAATGCAAAGCAACGCAAAGCAATGTAAAGGTTGTGTAAAGGTTCACTTTTAAGCACTTTAAAGCGTAAAATGAAGTTATTCCCGCACGGTAAAGGCAAGCAAATGAAACTGCTAATGATTGATGATGACACTGGCTTATGCGAACTACTTAGTGAATATTTAACAGCACAAGGCTATCAAGTCGAATGTGTTCACGATGGTGAGCAAGGTTTAAAACAAGCACTCAGCCAAGAATACGCTTTGATTTTGCTGGATGTAATGCTGCCTAAACTAGATGGCTTTGAAGTTTTAAAACAGTTACGCCAAACAAAATTAACGCCTGTTATTATGCTAACAGCCAAAGGCGAGGACTTTGATCGTATTTTTGGCCTTGAGCTTGGCGCAGACGACTATATTCCAAAACCATTTAATCATCGTGAGTTACTAGCTCGCGTAAAAGCAATAACACGCCGTATAGAACACATAACCAGCTTAGGTAACAGCACGGCAAACAAGTTATCAGTGAACAACATAGTTATTAATCTCGCTGCTCGTGAAGCTTATGTAGATGAGCACCCATTAAGCCTAACAGGCACTGAATATGAAGTACTTGCGTTATTAGTTAAAAGCGCAGGCGAAGTTGTTAGTAAAGAGCAAATAAGTGAACAAGTACTTGGCCGACGCCTCGCTTCATTTGACCGCTCTATTGATATGCATGTAAGCAATATCCGTAAAAAAATAGCTGAGTTCAATATTACTGAACGGATAAAAACGATGCGGGGAACGGGTTATGTCTTTATCCAAGGCGAGTAATAAAGCGAATTTAAAGTGGTTAATTCATCCTAAAAAGTTTTTATTTTTTAAAATTTTTGTGTGGTTTTGGTTAACTGTTATAGGCACAATTGCCTCTCTAGTGTTTTTAAGCAACATTGCAACCAATCAAGTTAGTAACGAAAAACTACGCGGGCCGATGCAAAAAAACCTTGAGTACACAGCTAAAAGCATTGAGCGCAGCGTCACTAGGCACAAAAAATCAGTTCGTGACATACTCTCTCACCCGCGTTTAGCTAAGCGTAAGTTATTATATTTAAACTCAGATCAACCTGAGCTATCGCTCAGTAGCCAAGTACCACCAAATGAAGTTGACTTAAGCCTTCTTAACTTTACCAAGAGCATGGAACCCCAAGTTATTTTCACTGAGCACTATCAAGCCTTTGGCCCTATTAAAGTCAATGTGCCTGAAGGGTTATTTTACTTATACGAAATTAATGTAAATCACCAAACTCCATTCTTTATACGCTTAAAGTTAATGCCAATTTGGTTAAAAATATTGATCGCACTCCTCGCTTCGCTTGCGCTTAGTTTTGTGTTCAGCCGTAGTTTAATTGCACCTATAAATAGCTTAAAACAAGCGGCTATCGCGCTTGCTAATGGTGACTTGTCTGCAAGAGCAAAAATCGATCCTCAAAGAGAAGATGAACTTGGCGTACTTGGCCGCGACTTTAATAGCATGGCAATTCAATTAGAGCGATTACTTTCAGCACAAAAACGTTTACTTGCTGATATATCCCATGAATTACGCTCACCACTAACTCGGCTAAAGATGGCAACTGGCCTTGCTCAAATGCAAACTCCAGAAGAAAACCAAACCTACTTACTACGTATAGAAAAAGAAGCTAATCAACTAGACAAAATGATTGCTGATGTATTACAAGTATCGCGCTTAGAGGCAAAAAGCCAAGCGCTATCACTGCATAAACAGTCCATCGAAGTCATTGTTGAACATGTACTCAATGACGCTCAATTTGAAGCAAACCAAAGCGCTAAACAGCTCATCGTAAATGGGCAACTAAACGCCGAACTTAACTGTGATGAAGCGCTTATAGCCAGTGCGCTAGAGAATGTACTGCGTAACGCAATTAAATATGCTGAGCATACTATTCACTTAACTCTACAGCAAAGCGATGCTATTTATATTGAAATCAGTGATGATGGCCCCGGCGTAGCACCTGAAAACTTAACAAAGCTATGCGAGCCATTTTTTCGCCAATCAGATGCACGAGATAGGACTTCCGGTGGGACGGGCTTAGGTTTAGCTATCGCAAAAAATGCAATCATCGCTCATAATGGCAGCTTAACATTACATAATCACCAGCAAGGCGGTTTATGCGTGCAAATTGTATTACCTTTGGATAAACATTAAGAGCCCTATGTTTTATAGCACAGAGTCAGAACTATTAGCACAACAGTGCACTATCAAACGCTTTTTTGCACAGCAGTTCACTACACAGTATTTAAGCACACCACATGGTAATTTATACTATGGTTTTGCCATACCCAAACACGCTAAAACAGCCATTGTTATTAGCACAGGAAGAATTGAAGGACTTGATAAATACCAAGAGTTAATATGGGAGCTTTATAATAATGGGTATGCCATTTTTATTATTGATCATCAAGGCCAAGGGCGCTCATATCGCACATTAGCAAACCCACATAAAGGATACGTTAATAAATTTAATGACTATGCGGATGATTTAGCCTTATTTGATAAAACTGTCATCGCACAACATTGGCAAGGTAAAAAAATATTACTGGGTCACTCTATGGGTGGCGCAATAGCTTATAATTTTTTAGCTCGGCATAAACATAACTATCAAGGTGTATTTTTGTCGGCCCCTATGTTTGATATTTACACTAAAGGTACACCTAGACCAATTGCAAAATTAGCCGCATCTATTGCCTGCTTATTAGGGTGTCAACAATATTACGCACTTGGCCAAAAAGATTATCACCCTGATGAGTTTTCACTTAACACACTCACTAGCAGCCCATTACGTTATCAATTTTTTAGACAAACTTATGAAATTGAAAAAAGCTTACAGCTTGGTGGCGTTACTTATGGGTGGCTCAATGCTGTTTTTAAATTTATTGACCAATTAACACAGCAAAATGTCACTATTCCACTGTTTGTTGCCAGTGCTCAGTGCGATGTTATCGTCGACAACCAAGCACAACAACAATTAGTAAAGCGCCTACCAAACGCAAAAATACACACTTTTCCAAGCGCAAAACACGAATTACTATTTGAACAAGATCACATTCGCCAAGCCGTACTCACCCGCTTTTATCAATTTTGTAACTCATTAACTTGAGCTGCCTTATAGCACACAGAAATAGGGTCTTGGTGAATCAAAATATCCATTTCACAATTAAACTCTTGTTGAATCATCGCGACAACTTCATCTGCAACATGGTGCGCACGAATAAGCGGTAATGTATCTTCAAGCTCTAAATGCATTTGAATAAATTTAATTTTACCACCTTGGCGAGTGCGTACATCATGTACTCCAAAAACATCTTCGTGGCTATTTGCAATTAAAACGATCTCGGCTTTTTCTTCATCAGGAAGCTCTTTATCCATTAAATGATCGGCACTTTGCCTTGCAATATCCCAACTGTTATAAAGTAAGTAACCCGCAACCCCTATCGCAAAGATCGGATCAGCATATAGCATACCGTTTTGCGCAAGTAATATTGCCACCAGCACAGCAGCATTTAAAATCAAATCGCCTTTGTAATGAACTGAATCAGCTTTAATAGCAATAGACTCGGTATGCTTAATAACTTTAGTTTGCA
Organism: Pseudoalteromonas porphyrae; assembly: GCF_001298125.1. Taxonomy (NCBI): domain Bacteria; kingdom Pseudomonadati; phylum Pseudomonadota; class Gammaproteobacteria; order Alteromonadales; family Pseudoalteromonadaceae; genus Pseudoalteromonas; species Pseudoalteromonas porphyrae. The sequence continues at coordinate 121,494 of NZ_LHPH01000012.1, forward strand.
CATAAACCACGACCAAAGTGCATGCAATAGCGAATATGCTTACCCAAACACCCAGCATAGAGTGGTTGAGCTCCACAGGGTTAAACAGTCTTTCAATGCCATGAAATGCTAGCAAACACCCTGAGCCCGCAATAAATGCAGCTTGCCCTAGTCCCGCCAACGCTTCAGCCTTACCATGACCAAAACGATGGTCATCGTCAGCGGGGCGTAGCGCATAACCAAGCACTAAAAAGCTCATAGCAGAAGCGGTTATATCCATTAATGAATCAGTTAATGATCCAAGCATTGAAGCAGAGCCAGATGCCAACCAGGCCCAGCATTTAGCTGCAATCATTAAGCTCACCATTACCATGGTTACTATACTTGCGGTTTTAACCCAAAACTCATAACTACGCTGATGCACGTCTTACCTTCGTATTAAACGACTTAGTTATAATCAGTATATCATTTTTTTTATTTAGTTCGTGTATACTCAGCGCCGATCAATACTGTTTTTAATAAGGCACACACATGCTCGATATCGTTTTATACCAACCAGAAATCCCACCTAACACAGGAAATATTATTCGCCTTTGTGCAAACACTGGCTTTGCACTGCATTTAATTGAACCGCTTGGATTTGAATGGGATGATAAACGCGTAAAACGAGCGGGCCTTGATTATCATGAATTTAGCCACGTACAACGCCACGCATCATTTGAAGCATACTTAGAAAAGTGCAAACCTAAAAAAGTATATGCGTGTACAACCAAAGGCAGTCAATTTCACCACCAAGCTAGTTACGAAGCAGGTGATTGTTTAGTGTTTGGCCCTGAAACACGCGGCCTACCAGACGAACTAATTCAATCATTACCAAATGAACAACGTGTACGCATTCCAATGCAAGCGAACAGTCGCAGCATGAACTTATCTAATGCCGTAGCTGTTTTCGTATATGAATCATGGCGTCAATTAGGATTTCCTAACGCGCAATAAATTTATATTTAGCGCCATAAATTACTGGCGCGCTCCCTCCGTCACAATTTAAGCTACCCATAAAAAATATTTCACGCCCACAAACTCGCAATAAAACTTTTCCTAAACTAATATTTATTAGTTATTCAAATTAAGAGTTGGTGGGATGCAATTGCACTATTTATTAAAGGTATGCTGCTTTATAAGCTTATTTATTTCCCCGCCTGCTATTTCTTATGTTACCGATTTGGATTCTAATCAACTTGCCATACCAACTATTAATGATTTTACTCATGACATAAACAATACAATGTGGCTTGCCACAGAAAATGGTGTATTCAATTATGACGGTCATTCACTTTTCAGTAATCAAACAGCGCCTTTTTCTAACCTGCCATCGCAGTCTATTTTGCAAATATCGGCTTATAAATCGTGGTTATTAATTAATACCACACAGGGCTTAAGTTTAATCAACTTGATAAACAATCAATTGGATCAACTCACTAATACGCCTATTACACATCCAATATTAAATTCAGAACAGGGTTTTTTATTCCTGTTAAAAGGCCAGCTTTACACAATCAAAGAAGAAAAATTACATCAATTACTCTCACTACAAAACCCTATTTCGAACATTGCGTTAGGGTATAAAAATCACATATGGATCCACAGTCAAAATAACCGTATTAGTCACTTTGATTTAGTAACAAATCGAACCACTACTGAATTCACTGCACCGCAGAAAATAAACCAACTAGCACCGAGTACAGCGTCACCAAAACTAATTTATAAAACAGAGCAAGGAAATCTATATTTAATCGATAACAACGGCTCCACACAAAAGCTGCCAAATGTTCACAAAAACCCTCAGCAACTGCAATTATTAAATGGGCAACTTTATTATCTGCACAATCAGCAAGCTTTTGCCTTTAACTTAAAAACAAACAAAGCTAAACCTCTGTTTTACAATTCATCCAATCGATTCATAGCAACAAAACAAAGCAATGATCAGTTATGGTTGCAATTACTTAATAAAAATTGGCTAACCCTACCTCAGTCACGCCTAGTTAGTACACCTATAACCAATAGCCCAGTCCCACGTATTCAGCAATACTATAAAACATTTACACAAATACACTCTTTGTCACTCAATAAAACAATAACTAAAATACATTATTTACGTGACGAAAAGTGGGCAATAGCAACAAACCAAGAGCTCTATCTATACGATGCTTCATTACAGACATTTGATTTAATTTTAAATAATGAAGTGTCGGCCTTAAACTTTACCTTACCAGCGAGTTTACTGGTGGCAACAAAAGGCCAACTACTTGAGTATAACCTTGCACAAAAGCGTACCATTGAACGCTACCCAGTTAACGAAATCATTGCCTTAACTTCACTTTCGAAAACTCATCACATAGCAGCCACTAATCAACACTTATTTTATGTAGCAAATGGGCAAATAACCCCATTAACCTTATTAACTAAGCCAGAAGGTCAAATTAATAACCTGCACTACCAAGCAAGTTCTTCAACATTTTTACTGGCTACAACACACGGTTTATGGAAAGGAGAATTACAGCTACAAAATGAAAACATACTTAAAGATATTACTCTTAACTTAAATAAGATAAGCGCAATTCCAACATTCGCAACTTATGAAGCCCCTAAAAATGCTTTATGGATAAGCGACACTCAAGGCATAAAGCTCTATCACCCTGTAGATAACCAAGAGAATGAAATTGCCAATAACAACATCAGCGCCAACATAGTTGGCATTGCGAGTAATGATCACATTGCCAACTCCCCCTTAACTATCAGTTACCGAGACAAAATAATTTTATACAGCAACACAAACAGTGTTTTACTTGAAGCGCAATCAAATAAAACGCCGCCACTGACTGATTCATTATCTATCAGTAAACTTACATTGCACTACCAACACACAAACCAAAGCTTTTATCATTTAGCGACAAATGCTGTACAGGCGGATCAACCACTCAAAGGGACTACAATTTGGTTTGGTAACTTAAACAATATGCCTGCAAAGCTCAGTTATAGATTAACCTCTGATGGTGAATGGCAAACGCTGCCTATTTCACAAAATATGCTGAGCCTATCCAACCTATTACACGATACCTATTTAGAAGTAAAAAACCTCAATCAAGAAAATAGTCCCCCGCTCGTTTTACACATTAAGCAAACAGCCTTTTTAATACCTAACTGGTTCACTTATGCAGCTATTATATTTGGTATCAGCTTAATCTTAATATTGTTTTTTATTATTCTTAAGCTAAAAAATAGCGCTAAGCATAACCTTTCAAATGCGCTGATGGCGCAATCAAAAGATGCTATTTGGATTGCCGATGAACATTTGCAAATCACTCAAATTAATCCAGCGTTTACTCATATTTGTGGCTATAAACCTGAAGATGTAATAGGCAAAAAACCTAAATTACTCACCATAAATGGCCGCGATCATAAGTTAGAAAACCTTATTAATAATGAGCTAGAAGCTGATGGCTATTGGTCTGGTGAAATTTGGAATTTACGAAAAGATGGTCAACCGTATGCGCTCGATCTCTCTATTACCAAAGTGCAAACTCCAAACTTGCGAACTAGCCATGCACATTACATTGGTCTATTTTCCGATGTTACGGCGCGTAAGAACAATGAACGAGCAATGTTACGCTTAACTATTAGAGACACTGTAACAGGCCTTTCAAATAGAGTTATTTTTATTGAATCCGTTAACAAAGCAATCGCCAGTTGCAATAATAATTTTCCAAATTTATTGATCATCTTTATCGATTTAGACAATTTTAAAAAAATTAACGACTCATTAGGTCACTCTCTTGGCGATGAGTTATTAAAAGAAGTCGCAGGTCGATTAACCCAAATGCTTGATTCCGGTTTTACATTAGCGCGATTAGGTGGTGATGAATTTGCCGTACTGGTACCCCCTTACTTATATTCAGGCATGACCATTTTCTTTGCAAAAAAATTGGCCGACAATATCCTCAAACAATTTCAAGCACCTTTTTTACTCAATGGTATAGAAAGCTCAATATCAGCCTGCTGCGGCATTGCCACTTACCCTGACAATGGCTACACCAGTGATGCATTAATGCGCAGTGCCAATAGCGCGCTTAACCACGCAAAAAAAATGGGACACAATAATTACCAATTTTTTGATAAATCAAAACACACCATCGACCCAAATACACTCAGTAAAGAAAGTGCGCTATTTAGAGCAATTGAAAATGATGATTTTCAATTATTTTACCAACCTAAATATGATGTAAATAAAGATCAAATTCACGGTTTTGAAGCGCTTGTTCGCTGGCCCCAAGAAGGGAGTAACATTATTAGTCCTGCAGAGTTTATTCCTATTGCAGAACAAAATGGTGCCATCATTCCACTTACTTTATTACTAATGAAACAGTTGTTTAAGCAACTCGAGATTTGGCGTAGTCAAGACGTTAACTTTGGAAAGGTTGCCATTAATATTTCAGCCCTGCATTTTCAACAATCCAGCTTAGTTGAAACCCTCACCGAATGCCTAACCAATTATGATGTACCGGCACGATGTGTAGAGCTTGAAATAACCGAAAGTGCGATGATGGATAATCCTGAATTCGCACAACAACAAATGAACCGCTTGAAAGCACTGGGCTTTACAATTGCATTAGACGACTTTGGTACAGGGCACTCATCCCTTGGGTACTTAAAACGCTTTCCGATTGATACACTAAAAATAGATCGCTCATTTATTAAAGACATCGTCGACAATGAACAAGATCGTAATATCACGGCCACAATTATTCGTCTGGCTAAATACTTAAATATTGATGTTATCGCTGAGGGCGTTGAAACAAAAGCACAAGCCTATATGCTGCATGTAATGGGATGTAGTTATATGCAAGGCTACTATTACAGTCGGCCATTACATGTAGATAAGGTAGCGGAGTTCGTAAACAAAAGTAACGCCCCAAAAGACACAGACTTTACTGATGAGTTATAAACGAAGATAAAAAACGCGATAATATCGCGCTTTTTATCTTATTTATCAGTCATTACTCAGATTTTTGCTCTCGACCCAATAAGGCCATTGCAGCTTCTTTCACGTCTTTATTTTGATAAAGAACCTGATAAATTTGCTCAGTGATAGGCATTTCAATACCTGTTCGCTGGGCGAGTAAATAAACCTCTTTGGTGTTGCGATAGCCTTCAACAACTTGGCCAATTGATTCCATGGCCGAATCGACCGTTTCACCTTTTCCAAGCGCAATACCAAATCGACGATTACGAGACTGGTTATCTGTACAAGTTAGTATAAGGTCACCAAGACCAGCCATTCCCATAAAGGTCTCAGGCTTTGCACCCAGCGCGCAACCTAAGCGACATAGCTCGGCTAAACCGCGAGTGATCAAAGCAGTACGTGCATTTGCACCAAAGCCAAAACCATCCGACATACCCGCACCAATTGCAATCACGTTTTTAACCGCGCCACCGAGCTGAATTCCAATAAAGTCATCATTGTTATACACCCTAAACGAGCGGCCACAATGCAATAAATCAGCGAGTTGTTTAGCAAAGCTTGGAGACGTTGATGAAACAGATACAGCAGTAACCAAACCCATTGCCATTTCTTTTGCAAAGGTAGGACCCGATATAACCGCTAACGGTATTTCATCACCTAACTCTTGCTGAGCAACTTCTTGTAATAATCGCCCAGTATCAGGCTCAAGCCCTTTGGTCGCCCACGCAACTTCAGCACCATCAAGCAACGAAGGTTTTATTTGCTGCAGCGTATCGCCAAATGCATGGCTCGGCACAACAACTAGTACAATTTTGCTAGCAGTAACGGCTATGTGTAAATCGGCTTCGAGTAATAGGGTGTCCGGAAATGCGACATCAGGAAGGTAACGTTGATTTTTCCGCTCAGCTGCAAGCGTGGCAACGTCGTCGCTATTGCGTCCCCAAAGAGTCACTTGGTGACCATTTCGGGCTAAGCAAATAGCAAGGGCGGTGCCATAAGACCCCGCCCCTAATACAGTAACAGCTGAATTGGCTGTACTCATAAATTATGCGTCTGCAGTTGCCTGATCAGCTTGTGCTGCACGTTGCTGCATGTATTGCGCGAACAACGCGTCAAAGTTTACAGGTGCAAGATTAAGCTGTGGGAACGTACCACGGTTTACTAGGTTAGATACCGCTTCACGTGCATATGGGAACAACACGTTAGGGCAGAATGCACCAAGCATGTGCGCAAGTTGCACTTCTTCAACTTCAGCAATGGTAAAAATACCCGCTTGTTGAATTTCACATAAAAACGCAGTTTCTTCACCGATAGAAGCCGTTACAGTTAGCGCTAATACAACTTCAAAAACACCTTCGTCTAATTTGTTTGAACGTGTATCAAGATCAAGTTTAACTTCCGGTGTCCACTCTTTTTGAAAGATAGCAGGCGAATTTGGCGTTTCAAAAGACACATCTTTTGTGTAAATACGTTGAATAGTAAATTGTGCGCCAGTTTCTTCTTGTGCTGCTACGTTTTGGTTTTCTTCGTTCATGATAAATCCTAACTTTTAATCGTTTTTATAATAAGTGCTTAAGCGTTTAACTTAGCGTCAAGTTTGCCTTGGGCTTCTATAGCCATCATGTCGTCACAACCGCCGATATGCTCATCATTAATAAAAATTTGCGGTACTGTGCTTGCGCCACCAGCTTTGGCAATCATTTCATCGCGTAATTGCGGTTGTACACCAATATCTATATTTGTAAATTGCACACCTTTGCTTGTTAGCAATGCCAATGCACGCTGGCAAAAAGGACAATACGCTTTGGTGTAAAGAACAACATTACTCATAACAATTCCTCTATCGGCCTAACTAAATAAATTAGCGACCCGTTGTCGTTGGAAGGCCCGCATTTTGCCACGCACCCATACCACCAGATAATACATAAACCGATTCAAAACCCGCTTTATGCATAGCGGTTGCGATACCTGAGGCTGTCATGCCTGTGGTACATACCAATATAATGGGTTTACTCTTAGACTTTTCAAGGCTTGAGAAGTCAGATTGTTTCGCTTTTTCAGGGCTTAAGTGTTCAGCACCTGCAATCCGGCCATTATTAAATTCTTTTTGAGCGCGAATATCGACAACAAGACCGTCTTCACGGTTAATTAATAACGTTAATTGCTGTGGATTTATTTGGCGAATTGCTGAAAATTTACTTTTAAACCAGCCGCCCACAATCAGCGCAACCAAACCTACCCAAGCAGCACTTAATATTGGGTGATTACTAACAAACTCTATATATTGATCCATGCGTCTTCCACTATGAAAATTGTCCCGCGCCTTTAGCGCTGGGGTTAAACGTAAGGGCACTGCCCTAGCCACGCAAGTATACGTGCTTGATTAAAAATTACCAGAGAGTGAAATATTTTAATATCACCCATTGATTGCTGATCATAAATACAAAACACGGTATGCTAAGGCTAGGCAGGAGCTAATTTTCAGGAGCAAAAATGACACAACATAAAAAACCTTTGGTATTAATGATTTTAGATGGTTGGGGATACCGTGAAGATGAACAAAGTAATGCAATCTTAGCGGCAAATACGCCCGTTTTAGACGAACTTTGGGCAACTCGCCCGCACACTCTAATTTCAGGTTCTGGTTTAGATGTTGGTCTTCCTGATGGTCAAATGGGCAACTCAGAAGTTGGCCATGTAAACCTTGGCGCAGGGCGCGTGGTTTATCAAGACTTCACCCGTATTACAAAATCGATAGATGATGGTGAATTTGAACACAACCCAACGCTAGTTGAGAATATCGACAAAGCGGTAAATGCAGGTAAAGCAGTGCACTTAATGGGTTTATTAAGCCCAGGTGGTGTTCATAGTCATGAAGACCACATTGTTGCCGCAATCAAGATGGCCGCTGCACGTGGAGCTAAAGAAGTATACTTTCATGCGTTTTTAGATGGCCGAGACACCCCACCGCGCAGCGCAAAAACATCGATTGAGCGTATAGAGGCTCTATTTAGTGAATTAAACTGTGGGCGCTTAGCATCAGTTATCGGTCGTTATTACGCGATGGACCGCGATAATCGCTGGAACCGCGTAGAGCAAGCCTACGACCTAATGGTAAGTGGTATTGCACAATACAGCTACGAAAACGCTATTGATGCATTAGCCGCAGCTTACGAACGTGATGAAAACGATGAGTTTGTTGGTGCAACGACCATTGCACCACAAAACCAAGACGCCGTACAAATTAATGATGGCGACACCGTTATATTCTTAAACTTTAGAGCCGATCGCGCCCGTGAAATGACCCGCGCATTTGTCGATAAAGATTTCGCCGGTTTTACCAAGAAAAAAGCACCACAGTTAAGTGCCTTTGTGATGTTAACCGAATACGCAGCTGACATCGACGCTCCAGCAGCATTCGCGCCTGTTCCTTTAACAAATGTACTGGGTGAATGGTTTGAAAAACACGGTAAAACCCAACTGCGTATCTCTGAAACAGAAAAATACGCACACGTTACGTTTTTCTTTAGTGGCGGACGTGAAAATGAATTTGAAGGCGAAACACGCGAGCTGATCCCGTCACCGCAAGTTGCAACTTACGACCTACAACCAGAAATGAACTCAGAAATGCTCACCGATAAGCTAGTAGACGCAATTAAAAGCGGCAAATACGACGCAATTATTTGTAACTATCCAAACGGTGATATGGTCGGTCATTCAGGTGTATTTGAAGCTGCTGTTAAAGCCTGTGAAGCGGTTGATCACTGTATTGGCCGTGTTGTTGCAGTGCTCAACGAGTTTGGCGGAGAAGCACTTATTACAGCCGATCATGGTAATGCAGAGCAAATGGCTAACCTTGAAACTGGCCAAGCTCATACCGCACACACCAGCGAACCGGTGCCGTTTATTTATGTAGGTCGCGATGCCACGCCAAGTGAAGGTAAAGCATTAAGTGATGTAGCACCAACCATGTTGCACTTAATGGGCATGGAACAGCCAGTTGAAATGACTGGCACACCAATCATGACACTGAAATAAACCATGATAAAAAGTATTAGCCCGTTAACTTTTAGTGCACTCGCTTTTACTGCGTTAATATTCACTTCATTAGTGGTGGCTCCTGCCACTGCTAATGAAGATCGTACTAAAAAAGATTTATCTGAAATTCAAACGGCAATCAAACAAACCGAAGCGCAACTACAAGCGCAGCGCAGCGACATTGCAAAACTACAAAAAAACCTACAACAGTACGAACTCGATATAGCTAAAAGTGCCAAAGCACTCAACATTGCCGAACAATCCATTAGTGAAACCAAAAAACAACAAAAACAGCAACAGCAGCAAGCTAATACCTTAGAAAAAAAGCGTAAATTACAGCAACAAGCTCTCGCCGCACAAATTAAAAGCGCCTATATGTCTGGCGGTCATGACTATTCTAAAATGCTTTTAAATCAAGAAAACACCGCACAAATGGAGCGAACATTAAGTTATTACAATTACTTAAATAAAGCCCGCATTAAACAAATCGATGAGTTAAAAGAACTCCTCATTGAAATTGAAAAAGTACAAACCGAGCTTGAAAAAACCACCCAGCACTTAGTTACCTTACACAAAGAGCAAGCAAGCCGGCAACAAGCGCTTATTACCGCGCAACAACAACGTAAAAAAAATATTCGTGATTTAAAAAATAAACTTAGCTCCACTAAAAGTTCGATCAATTATTTAAAAGAAAACGAAAAAACGCTACTCAGTACCCTACAAACACTCGAACAAGAAAAAACTCAAAAAGTAGAGCTGCTTGGCTTAAGCACTAGCAAAGGTAAATTAAATTGGCCAACAAAGGGCAAGCTTAAGCATAGTTTTGGGCAAAAGAAACATGGCGGTATTGACTGGAAAGGCGTACTTATTGGCGCTAACGAAGGCAACAATGTACACAGTGTACATAACGGCCAAGTAGTATTTGCTGATTGGTTGAAAGGTTATGGCTGGGTTATTGTAATCGACCACGGCGAAGGCTTTATGAGTTTATATGGCCATACCCAAACCTTATTAAAAGACGTAGGCGATATGGTTCGCCAAGGCGATACCATTGCATTAGTAGGGCAAAGCGGCGGACAAGCCAGTTCTGGTCTATACTTTGAAATACGCCACAAAGGACGCGCAGTAAATCCTGTAAAATGGTGCAGACGCATTTAATTGATTAAACAGCTGCACCCTCTCTGGAGGCAGCTGATGCTTAATACAAAAATACACTCTATCTCACAACAGTTACAACATTATGCTATTAACTGTTCAATAAGTTACTTTTTACTTATCTGTATACTGTGCATCAGCTTTAGTAGTGCTGCCGTCACCTCTGTTAATGATTTAAAAAGCCAGCAAAAAAACGAAATCCTTTTTAATATTCACGCATACTACGTTGAAGATCTCGCTTTGCAGCAAAGCTTTGAAACAACGCAACCGTTTGAAGCCCTGTTAGCCAAATTAGATCCTTACTCAAAGTACCTTGACGAAAAAGAACTCGAAGCCCTTTTTAGCAGTACCAATGGTCGTTACACAGGGCTCGGTATTGAAGTAAAAGAGCAAGAAAAGCAAATAATCATTTTAAATGCCATAAAAAACTCCCCTGCGGCCATTGCTGGCGTTCAAAAAAACGATATTGTTCTGGCTGTTAATCAGCAGTCAGTCGTGAATAAAGATATTAATCAAGTCACTAGCATGATTAGAAATAGCGACACAGCCACAGTAATATTAACCATTAAACGCAACGATGCTATACAACCCATTGACTTTGCACTCACTCGTACAGAGATCAGTTTAGAGAGCGTCACCAGCTCACTGTCTGAATTTGGCATCGGTTACTTAGCAATTAATAACTTTAGCAACAACACTTTACATGAGGTAGCACGTCAAATTACCAAACTACAAAGTAATTACGGCAACTCACTTACAGGCTTAGTACTTGATTTACGCGATAACCCAGGCGGGACATTACAAAGTGCAGTAGCCGTTTCAGATCTATTTTTGCAAAGTGGCACAATAGTCACTACGCGTGGTCGATTTTACGATGCTAACCAAAGCTTTAGCGCAAAAAAAGGTGATATCTTAAATGGCGCACCAATCGTTGTGCTGATTAATGAAAACTCCGCGTCAGCGGCAGAGATTTTGGCCGCCGCATTAAAAGATAATCATAGAGCGACCCTGATCGGGAGCCAATCATTCGGCAAAGGCTCAGTGCAGTCATTAATCCCGCTGGGTAACGGCAATACCGCCCTCAAATTAACAACGGCAAAGTACTTCACCCCTTCAGGACAATCTATTGACGGGATAGGTATCACTCCCGATTGGGCGATAAATCAAACAGCACTTTCACAAATAGATAAAGTCGTTATAATAAAAAACGAACAAGGAAACGGCAATCGCATGTGGCCTGATCTCAGCCCAGGCGATCCTTTACTATTAAAAGCGCAGCAGCTACTCACGATGAAATAAGTGTTTTAGCTCACATAAAAAGATAATAAAAATTATAAACGTGAAAAAACTGACTTGGTTATTACTGGTTATTTGTACCTTACCCTCGCTTGCCTTAGGTAAGCAAATAGCCATAGTGATTGATGATATTGGTAATCATCAGCGCGACTTAAATACCCTAAATTTACCCGGTAAAATATCGTACTCGATTTTGCCTCATACCCCTTATTCACAAATTTTTGCTCGCCTAGCAAGCAAAGCAAATAAAGAATTATTACTGCACATTCCAATGCAAGCGCTCGATACTAGTAAAGCTCTCGGCCCAGGTGCACTCACCAGCGATATGAGCAAAGAACAACTGCAATATACTTTAGGGAATGCACTTGCCAGCTTACCGCAAGTGAAAGGGGTTAATAACCATATGGGCTCCGCACTTACGCAAGAGAGCTTACCCATGAAGTGGACCATGGAAGTGCTTAAAAAACGTAACCTCTATTTTTTAGACAGCCGCACCACCGGCTTAAGTCAAGCGCAAAACGTGGCTAATTTATATGGCGTAGAAAATGTTGGCCGCCATGTATTTTTAGACAACATCCTCAACGAACAGCAGTTACAATTTCGCTTTAACGAACTTAAGTATAAGGCAGATCGTTATAACTTCGCCATTGCCATCGCCCACCCTCACCCTGAAACCATAGAATTTTTACAGCGCATGCTACCCGAGCTTGAACAACAAGGCTTTGAGCTTGTGCCGCTATCACAACTAGTAGAGCGTAAGTATATACAGCTCGCACAGGCAGAGCATAAAGAGGTTAGTGCAAGATAAAGCGGTCAGCGGTCCAATTGTAAGTTAAAAGCCACAAGTTGAAAGAGAAAAGGAGCTAGTAAACAGCATAGGCCGTCGTTAAATTTATCACGTAGGTTGTGGTTGAGAGCAACGAAACCCAACGATGTAAGAATAAACCCCAGTGGCGGTTTAGAGCGTTCACCGGATATTGACTCAATAAAATAGCTAATTGAGTGGTCGAACTGTAGTTCGCACACAGATTCAGGAAAACCAGCGACGCGCGCATCTTTATCTACTTTATTTTGTATTAAAACTATAAAAAATTAACAGATAGTAATATCTTAGGTAATTTGTTAAAACTATATAAAGCATACATATGAGTGTGGCAAGAGCAAAAACATCCGCGATGCGCGCACTATAGAATTGTTGAACTAAGCCGCTACGCGGAGATCCTATTCTGACCATTTGAGCCACACTTACCTTGGGGTTATCCCATAACTTGGAGGTAAGTCATGAATACACTCATTGAACAAGT
>NZ_LHPH01000102.1:0-546 GCF_001298125.1 Pseudoalteromonas porphyrae
CTCCGAGGTGGAGCGCAGCGCTTGTCCCACCTGCGGCTCCTGTTCCGGCATGTTCACCGCCAACTCCATGAACTGCCTGATGGAAGCGCTGGGCCTGGCACTGCCTGGCAATGGCACCGTGGTTGCCACCCACGCCGACCGCCGCCGCCTGTTCGAGACCGCGGGTCATCGCATCGTCGAACTGGCCAAGCGGGTCTACGAGGGCAACGAGGCGCACCTGCTGCCGCGTGCCATCGGCTCCAAGGCGGCGTTCAAGAACGCCATGACCCTGGATATCGCCATGGGCGGCTCCACCAACACCATCCTGCACCTGCTGGCCGCCGCCCAGGAGGCCGAGGTCGATTTCACCATGACCGATATCGACCGCCTCTCGCGTGAGGTGCCGCAGCTGTGCAAGGTGGCCCCCAACACCCAGAAGTACCATATCGAGGATGTGCACCGCGCCGGCGGGATCATGGCCATTCTCGGCGAGCTGGATCGCGCCGGCGTGCTCGACACCCGGGTGCCCACCGTCTACGGCGACTCCCTGAAGGCGGCCCTGGACGA
>NZ_LHPH01000103.1:0-540 GCF_001298125.1 Pseudoalteromonas porphyrae
GGTCGTGGTACTGTTGTAACTGGTCGTGTTGAAGCTGGTATCATCCGCATCAATGACGAAGTAGAAATTGTTGGTATCAATGATACAACTCGTTCTACTTGTACTGGTGTTGAAATGTTCCGTAAGCTTCTTGACGAAGGTCGTGCTGGCGAAAACATCGGCGCACTTCTACGTGGTACTAAGCGTGAAGACGTTGAACGTGGTCAAGTACTAGCTAAGCCTGGTTCAATCAACCCACATACAACATTCACTTCAGAAGTATACGTACTTTCGAAAGATGAAGGTGGTCGTCATACTCCATTCTTCAAAGGTTACCGTCCACAGTTCTACTTCCGTACAACTGACGTAACTGGTGACGTACAGTTACCAGATGGCGTAGAAATGGTAATGCCTGGTGATAACATCAAGATGACTGTAACTCTAATCTCGCCAATCGCGATGGATGAAGGTCTTCGTTTTGCTATCCGTGAAGGTGGCCGTACTGTAGGTGCTGGTGTTGTAGCAACTATCGTAGAGTAATAATTAACGTTTAAGTTAATT
>NZ_LHPH01000104.1:0-538 GCF_001298125.1 Pseudoalteromonas porphyrae
GCGCGCCTGAAGCAGCGCCTGCTCGTGGTGGCGAGTGTCCGCCAGCGACTCGGCCTGGCGCCGCGCCCAGTCGGTCTCGCGATGGCGCTTCTCCTCCTCGGCCAGCCGGGCACGCGCCTCCTGCAGCTGTGACTCCTGGCGGGCGAGGCGCTTCTCCTGCTGCTCCTCACGGCCGGCCGCGGCCTTCTCCTGGGCCTGTCGCTCCTGGCGCGCCTGGTCGAGCAGCGCCATCAGGCGTGTCTCGGCACTTTCGTGGCGCTGCTCCTCTCGCGTCAGCTTCTCGCGATGCTCGGCTTCCCGAGCCTGCATGGCCTGCTGATGCTCGTCCGCCACCCGGGCCGCCTCGTCCCGATGACGCTGCAGCAGGGACTCCGCCTCCGCCAGCCGCGTGGCGAGGCGCTGCTCGGCCTTGCGGAGGGTCTCGTTATCCGCCTGACGGGTGGCCAGCTCAGCGCTGAGTGTCTCGAGTCGCTGTTCGGTGCCGGCCAGGTGGCTGGCCAATGCCGTTTCGCGCTGCCTGGCATCCTCGGCCTGGCGG
>NZ_LHPH01000105.1:0-531 GCF_001298125.1 Pseudoalteromonas porphyrae
TTAATAATATGTTTATATAAAAAAGCAAGTGCATTTAAAGCGGTTGCTTGTGTTCTCGCTGCCACTTTTTTAGTGACTGTTAAGTGATTTAAAAATATTTCTACTTCATTATTGCCCATACTGGTAGGGTGCCGCTTATTATGAAAATGGATATAGGCAGTAATCCAAAATACATAAGTTTCAATAGATTTTTTAGCATAGTGATGGCTATACATATAGTTGATAATACTATTAAGAAAAGGGGATTTAGTTTTCATTTTAAATCTCAGTTAACTGTATTTATATGGCTATGTTGTAGTTGAGTGTGGGTATTAAAAATTCATATCATAATGCCTCTTTTATCCATGTTTGATCTGAATACTCAGTGTTATCTTCCATAAACCTAAACCAGCTTAAATAATTCTCAATGTAGTCTGTACCAATGCCATTAAAACGTCTTAACCATGCCTTCCAGCGCATCATATAATTATTAAGTGTTTGGATATGGTAAATACCTTCTACCACTCTTTGGTTATCCAAGCCAATCAAGCG
>NZ_LHPH01000106.1:0-529 GCF_001298125.1 Pseudoalteromonas porphyrae
CGCTGAAAGCATCTAAGCGCGAAGCAGGCCTCGAGATGAGTTCTCACTAGAGCTATAAGCTCTCTGAAGGGCCGTTGGAGACTACAACGTTGATAGGCAAGGTGTGGAAGCATAGTGATATGTTAAGCTAACTTGTACTAATTACCCGTGAGGCTTAACCATACAACGCCAAACGCGTTTTATGTGACTGTTTAAGCGCAGAAGTTAAGATTGTAGGTCGTGATTTATCGCGACAACTAAAGTAGATTTACTAACAGCTGTAAGCGATAAGCTTAAAGTTGTAAGAAGACAATTATCAGCATTTTCAAATTTTAGTTAGTGCGTAGAGATACGAACTGACACCAAATTTGCTTGGTGACAATAGCGTTTTGGACCCACCTGATCCCATGCCGAACTCAGTAGTGAAACGAAACAGCGCCGATGATAGTGTAGCATTTGTTATGTGAAAGTAGGTCATCGCCAGGCTCCAAATAAAGAAAGCCCGACTCATAGAGTCGGGCTTTTTTACGTCTGCAGGAAAGTGAAAAAG
>NZ_LHPH01000107.1:0-527 GCF_001298125.1 Pseudoalteromonas porphyrae
AGTATTAGCGAACGACCAAAAATAGTCGAAGACAGAAGCCGAATAGGTGACTGGGAAGGTGATTTAATTGAAGGCAAAAAGGGCTCTGGTTTTTTTGTAACCCATGTTGACCGTAGCTCTCGATATTTAATCGCGAAAAAAATAGAGACTAAGCAAGCTGAGTCATTCAATACGGCTACAGTAGAGATGTTTAAAGAGATTCCAGAGCATAAACAGTTAACTCTGACCTTGGATAATGGAAAAGAATTTTCGAAATTTAAAGCTTTGGAAGAAGAACTAGATTTTATTATTTATTTTGCTGATCCTTATTGTTCGTGGCAACGAGGAACAAATGAACATACAAACGGTCTGATCAGGCGTTATTTCCCAAAGAAAACTGATTTTTCAACTATAACTAATGAACAACTCCAAGAGGTTGTAATGAAAATTAATACTCGCCCAAGGAAAATACTAAATTATCAGACAGCTGAAGAAGTCTTTATTAATTAGTGATTTAAGGTTTGGTGCACTTGGAACCTGAATTCGGG
>NZ_LHPH01000108.1:0-523 GCF_001298125.1 Pseudoalteromonas porphyrae
TATCATTAACGATAACCCCGATTAACGACAAGCCAACGCTCGCAGGGCAAGCAGTCTCAACAGATGAAGACACGGCCTTAACCGTGACCTTATCGGGCGAAGACATTGAAGGGCAAAGCCTGAGTTATACCGTGGTGACGGATGCGGTCAATGGCAGCGTAAGCTTAACGGGCAATAGTTTGGTGTACACACCAAACAGTGACTTTAATGGCAGTGACTCAGTCAGCGTTGTCGCCAATGACGGCGAGCTTAATTCAGATGTAGCAAATATTGCAATCACAGTGACGAGCGTTAATGATGCACCGTTGATAAGTGGTACGCCTGCGACGTCAGTGAACGAAGACAGCGGCTATCAATTTATCCCTACAGCGAGTGATACAGACAACGACACCTTAACGTTTAGTATCAGTAACAAACCAAGTTGGTTAAGCTTTAACAGCGCAACGGGCGAATTAAGCGGCACCCCGCTGAATGAGCAAGTAGGCAGTTACAGCAATATAATTATCAGTGTGAGTGATGGCAC
>NZ_LHPH01000109.1:0-516 GCF_001298125.1 Pseudoalteromonas porphyrae
CTTAAGGATCTATTGGTGGAGGCGATCCGCTACGGCGAATCGACCGAGGTGAAGTCGCGCCTGGAGCAGGTGATCGAGGGTGCCTTGGATACCGACCACCTGCGCGAGATCATCCGCCGCAATGCCCTGGTCGAGCAGCATATGGGGCTCGACGAGCTCTATGCGGTGAAGGAGGAGATGGAGAAGGCCGAGGCCCGCAAGCTGCAGCCGTACTTCATCCGCGCCTTCTTCACCGAGGCCTTCCAGATTCTGCGTGGAGAGCTGCGGCCCCGGGAGCCAGGCCGCTACGAGGTGCGCCATGTGCCCGCCGCCATCCGCGAGCGCGATCGCGTGATCGGTGAGAGTCGCACTCCGGTGCTGCGCAAGTACGAGCGCATCTGCTTCGAGAAGGAGCACGTGCGCCTGCCTGGCAAGCCCATGGCCGACCTGATCCATCCCATGCACCCGCTGATGCACGCCACCACCGATCTGGTACTGCAGGCGCACCGCAGCAAGCTCAAGCAGGGCGCCGTGCTG
>NZ_LHPH01000110.1:0-510 GCF_001298125.1 Pseudoalteromonas porphyrae
GTACTTGCCCAGCACCCCGTAGCGGTTCATGCGCCGCAGCTGGCGTGCCACGTTGCCGCCGGAGCGCAGCAGCTCCATGAACAGGCTCTGGTGGCGTACGTCATCGCGGTAGAGGTCGTCGATCAGGTGGCGATGGTCGCGGATCTGGCGGATGGTGTCGGCCCGAACCCCCTCGATCCCCGGGTGCTCGGCCATCAGCAGGAACAGCTCGAGCAGCGCCGAGGGGCGGTCGCGGAAGACGGTGCGCGAGCGCGCCTGGATATAGCCATCCTTGATCTCGAAGCGCTCGTTGAGCGGCTCCACCGGCAGGGCTTCGCCGGCGTGGAGGATCGCCTCGTCGAAGTGCTGCAGCAGCATGTCGTTGAGGCCGGCCAGCGCCGTCACGTGGCGGTAGTAGCGCTTCATGAACTGCTCGACGGCGAGGCGCTCCGGGGTGTCGCGGAAGCCGAACAGCTCGGCGATGGTGCGCTGGTGGTCGAACAGCAGGCGGTCCTCGGCGCGGTCGGTGAG
>NZ_LHPH01000111.1:0-506 GCF_001298125.1 Pseudoalteromonas porphyrae
CAATGTGAGTAGCTTATCTTCAACCCAGCCTCTGCGATGCTCAAAAGACTTCCCTGTAAAACGGTCTTCCCCGCACAAGAAAGCACGACGAACGCAACGTGAAATACAGTGATAATACTTTGTATCAACCAAACTTACTTGACGCCTTCTTGCAATTGCCATGTGACACCCAGATTATATTTTGCACTAACTCAAAGTTAGTGCAAAATATAAAAAATACAAACTTTAGGATGGGTGTCATCGTTGTTTTGTTGAAAAACCCGAATTCAGGTTCCAAGTGCACCAAACCTTAAATCACTAATTAATAAAGACTTCTTCAGCTGTCTGATAATTTAGTATTTTCCTTGGGCGAGTATTAATTTTCATTACAACCTCTTGGAGTTGTTCATTAGTTATAGTTGAAAAATCAGTTTTCTTTGGGAAATAACGCCTGATCAGACCGTTTGTATGTTCATTTGTTCCTCGTTGCCACGAACAATAAGGATCAGCAAAATAAATAATAAAAT